>JAOUMX010000003.1 GCA_029881275.1 Gammaproteobacteria bacterium
CCAGTCCTTCGAGATCATGATTAAGGATATTTGCAAAAACATTTTTTGCAACATTAATTTCATGATCAATACGAGCGGCATGTTTATTAAGCTCAATATTTTGTTTTTCAATTTTTTTATATAAAACACCAATACGTAACATTGATTCTATTTTTGATCTCAGAATCACATGATTGTATGGCTTTGTTAGAAAATCATCACCGCCTGCCTCAATACACTTGGCAAGTGATGCTTCATCTGCCAATGCGGTAAGAAAGATGAGAGGAATAAATGTCTTTGAATTTGATTTAATTTGCCTGGCTGATTCATAACCATTCATCACAGGCATCATGACATCCATAAGAACAATGTCGATATGATTATTCAAACAGGCATCAACAGCTTGCTGCCCATTTTCTGCTTCAATAGATGTGTAACCCGTTTCCTTAATCAATGTCCTCAATATAAGACGATTAGTAATATCATCATCAACTATGAGCACCGTTATCTGGTTATTCACCAATATCACCCAGAGTTTTAATTTATTACAAACAGCTTATCAAAACTTGCTATCTTCAAAATCTCCAGCACCTCATCATTAACATTCGTTATTCTAACTTTTGAACCTGTACCCTCAGCAAATTCCTTCAAAAGCAACATCATGCCCAGCGCCGAACTATCCAGATACTCAGTATTCGTAAGATCAACTATATACTCACCACCATTGAGACCAAGATCTTTATAGGCTTTTCTAAAATCATTATGAATACTGAAATCAAATCGCCCAGAGACCTTTAATATAGCCGTGTTGTTATCACCAGAAACTGTCGTTGTTACAGGCATAGCAATAATCCTATTATTAATTTAAAACAATTCAATTTCACCTTCATCCATATCAATCTGTGAACTTGTTTTGGAATGCATGGATTTGGCTTCAGTTGTAATATTTTTCAGTTCAGAATTAAAATCGGCAAGGCTTTTAACCAAAAAAGCAGTATCATAATCGGCCACTGAGCGAAGATTACTACCGGTACGCTCAACCAGATCTTTTACCAGTAACATGTGACCATCAATATGCTCACACAATTGCCTTGCTATATCTTCAAACTGAAGTGACTGAACACCTTTAGCCACGCTCATCTCAACTTCTTTTGTTATAGTACCAATTTGCGAGAGTTTGATATCCATAAACTCATTTTGCTCATCAAGCAAAGTCAACATATCATCAACTCTTTTTTTATGCTGCATGGCAACACTCATATCCCTAGAAGCAATTTCGCCGACTAATTCCTTGGCTTTACTAATATTAATTTTCGATTGATCTACAACACTACGTATTTTGTCGTTTAGCTTATTGGAACTTTGGGATAACTGACGCACTTCACTGGCTACTACAGCAAAACCACGACCTGCATCACCCGCTCGCGCAGCCTCGATTGCCGCATTCAATGCCAGTAAATTAGTCTGATTGGCAATATTACTAATATCTGTCAACAAACCATTCACGTTATCCATTTGTGTCTCAATGTCATCTACTGTATAGACCATCGTCATGCCGCCACGGCTGACTTCAGTAACAATATTAATAAAATAATCAAGAATACTTCTGGTCTCATCTATAAAGCCAGACTTCGACGTAACACTCTGTTCAACTTCATCACTTTGAGGCTTTGCATTTAGTTTACGTATAAGCTCCTGAACATGCCGTTCCTGCTCAGAGGATAAATGAGCCATGGAAGTAAAACTGCCTGACAACAACTGCACCGCATCCAGAATAATCTCTTTAAGTCTTTCAATATTCCGAATGACATCTTCAATTTCCATGGCCAGACCGCCATAGTGGTTTTCTGATTCCTTATAAATCATCTGTAAATCAGCCGTTTTTAATTCCTCTACACTATCGAGGTTATCTTTGCTAGATTTACGTCCTACAATGAAATAATTGATTGGCCATATAAAAGATATGATCAGAATTTCTCCCAGACCAAATTCACCTGCACCTGACATCAAACCATAGATAATAACAGCAAAATTAATACTGATTGCCAGAATGAATTTTTTCATTATCTAAAACACCATTCCCATTTTTTCATTCTGAAGACCGCTGACAATACTTAATAATTTCATCAGCCACTTTATTTAATGGCACAACTTTTTCAACCGCATCTAGTTTCACTGCTGCTCCCGGCATACCCCAGACAACACTTGTTTTTTCATCCTGCGCAACATTAAATGAACCTTTACGTCTCATTTCCAGCATCCCTTTTGCACCATCAGCACCCATACCGGTCAGCATTATACCCATAGCATTAGGACCCGCACATTCTGCCACCGAATTAAACAGTACTTCTACACTGGGCTTATGACGATTCACTTCCGGTCCATCTTCCAGCTTGCAATAATACTTGGCCCCGCTTTTTTTAATAATCAGGTGCTTGTCGCCGGGTGCAATATAAACTCTACCGGGCATAATTAAATCACCTGTTTTCGCCTGTGTCACGGTTAACTGGGTACAGTCATTTAAACGCTGCGCAAAAGGCCCACTAAAAGTAATGGGGATATGTTGTGCAACTACTATACCCGCTACATTGGGTGGCAACGCCTGCAGAACCTGTTTTACTGCCTCAGTACCTCCTGTTGAAGAACCAATGGCAATAATTTTATCCGTTGTATTCAGGAACTTATTATCTGATTGTAGTTCAGAAATTGCATGTGCGGTGGCCTGCTGGTCGGACTTGGCTCGCTCTGATGCCATTTCATATTTTCTGGCCAGAAAATCTCTGGTTACCAGAGATGCCATTTTTACTTTTTCAATAATTTCTTCACTGTATTCTTTAATAGCAACATTGACGTCCATTTTCGGTTTGGATACAAAATCAACCGCACCGAGCTCAAGCGCCTGCAAAGTTACGCCTGCACCTGCATCAGTCAATGTTGAAATCATCACCACCGGCATAGGTCTTAAGCGCATGAGATTTTTAAGAAAAGTAATGCCATCCATTTTTGGCATTTCAACATCAAGGGTAACTACATCAGGCGATAAAAGTTTAATTTTATCCCTGGCGATTAAAGGATCATTTGCCGTACCCACCACTTCAATATCAGGATCCGATGATAATATCTCCTTTAAAACCTTTCGGATTAGCGCCGAGTCATCAACAATTAGTACTCGAATTTTACTCATAAAATCTGACTCGAATCATTAAATCTATTTCTGTTATTAAAACAATTCTATTTCGCCTGCTACTGGTTCAACTTTCAGCTGATCCAGATACTGCACTTCACGTTTAACAATTGTATCATTGTGAAGACGTTTCAGCTTCTTCATTTTGACCTTACCCGTTTTTGGAAAATAGTTAACTTTTCGAGGGTAAATATCACCAAGATCCTGAGCTGCAATATAAAAACCTTCTGTTGACATATACTCAAGCACAAAATCAATATTCTTCTGACCCACATCCATACCAATAGCCATTACCTTACCGCCACCAAATAACTTGAATTCCATATTTTTTCTTTGCCCGCCATTATGCATGATGTCATTAATTAAGTGTTCCATAGCAAAGTTGCCATAACGGGCCGCATCACTGATAGACGTTACATCAATACTTCCACGATTGACGGGTAACATAAAATGATTCATGCCACCAATACCCAGTTTCGTATCTCTGATACAGGCGGAAACACAGGAGCCAAGTACCGTGGTAACACATTCATCATTCATGGTTACATAATATTCACCGGGCAAAATCTTTGCAGCATAACAATCCTGGGTTTTATCCCAGTATCGTTTTATATGCTCATACCCTTTTAGGACAGGCGGCATTGGGGGGGGGGTATAATTGCTATACATAATTACTTTATCTTTTTATAAACAGTTTTACCGATAGTTACAAAACGATCACTCATACCCTGTATGGACTCAGAATGGCCTAATATCATATAGCCACCCTCCACGAGCTGATCCGCGTACCTGTTTAACAATTTAATTTTGGTTGGCTTATCGAAATAAATCACCACGTTTCGACAAAAAATAAGATGGAATTTGGTTTTAATCGGCCATTCATGCATTAAATTCACCTGCTTGAATTCAATGATATTCTGCAATTCAGGAGACACCCTGACATTACCATGATTACTGCCTTTGCCTCTAAAAAACCAGCGCCGTTTGACACTGGTTTCCAGACCCTCTACTCGTGATATCTCATAAATACCCCGTGACGCCTTGGATAACACCGTAGTATCAATGTCAGTCGCCAGTATCGATGCCCTGGGTGCATTTTTCACACCATCAAGTCCTTCTAGCAAGGTTATAGCCATAGTGTACGGCTCTTCACCTGTCGAACAACCGGCTGACCATACCTTGATACCCTGCATAACATCATTGCGTGTACAAAGATCTGGAATAATCGTCGACTTCATCATATCGAAATGATGTGGCTCTCTAAAAAATGACGTCAAATTCGTGGTAATAGAATCTATAAAAGGCGTAAATTCTGTTGCCATATTGGCATCCAGATACTTTACATATTCTGCAAAACTGGCAAGACGTAACGACCGTATTCGCTTAACCAGACGTGCGTAATACATATCGTATTTATCATCCGTTACAATAATCCCGGTATGATCATTCGCTATTTTTCTTAGCTTGTTAAAATCCCGCTCTGTGAATTCATATTCCCGGGTAGTGTTTATTTTGACGGCCATGTAATTCGCCTAAAGAGCAAGAAATTCTGTTACATTAAGCAATTTAGCTGAATCATTAATTTTAGATGATTTAGCATGCCAGCTAATTGCCTTTCCCTGTGCTCTGGCTTCTTTAATTAGAGACATCAATAACTGCAATGCAGAAGCATCAACAGTCTCGACAAGTGACGCGTCAATTTTTATGTCATCTTCTGATACAAGCATTTTACTTATTTCATCATAAACAACTTCAGCCTGAGCAATGCCAAATACATCGGGTAAATGCAACATGGACTTATCCTTTTCATCATTAAAATCAGCAATTTCTTCATCACGGACTATTTCGACTTCGGCCTGCACATCAGACTCGTGTTGAGGTTCCTCACTCACAGATTCAACAACATCATGAACGATCACTTCTACTACAGGTTGAGTCACAACTTCTGGCTCAACAACAATATTTGAATTACTGACCACATCATCATTACCTGAAATCCAGGCCAAAGGATCATGACCTAATTTAGATTCCAGATGCAAATTATCAAAACTTTTCCTGTTTGCAGTTTTTTTAGTAGCTGTTTTTTTCTTTGCTGCCTTCTTTTTTACAACTGCCATTAATATGTTCTCCCAATAATCAAATCATCAACCAGTGATTCAAACTCTTTGGCCGAACGACTAGATGGCTTGTACTCAAAAATCGTCTTGCCAAAACTGGGGCTTTCAGCAAGTAAAACAGATTCTGATATTTCAGTCAGCAACATACTGTTAGCAAAATACTGCTTTAACTTTTCTTTTACCTCCTGAGCAAGCCTTCTGCGTGCCTGATAACGCCCGAGCACAATCCACTGTTTATAAGTATTACCCAATGCTTTTTCAAAATTCTTCAAGGTTGCCATCAAGTGAGACAAACCCTGCAAGGCAAGATAGTCACCGGTCATGGGTATAACGACTTCATTGACCGCAAATAACGCATTTACAACCAGCAGACCTGATGAGGGTGGACAATCAATTAAAATAAAATCGTATTTTCCTTTAATTGTTTCCAGTGTATTTTTAAGCAACTTACCTCTAGCCACACCACCTTCTGTCTTTTCTTCAACTTCGGTCAGACCATATCCTGCGGGTACCAGTTTTAGATTTTCTCTTACCGGATAGGTTACGCTTACCAATGGCGTACCATTTAACATTGCTTTTTCAAGGCCCTCTATGTCACGTTTTATCAGACCCAGACTAGAGGTTAGCTGTCCCTGAGGATCAAGATCAATCGCCAGTACATCGTAACCTTTTCTGGCAAGGCCATGAACCAGATTTAAAGTTGTCGTCGTTTTACCAACACCACCCTTCTGATTTAGAACTGCAATTACTCTGGTCTGTTTCATTTAAATCGTTCAATTATTGGTCATCAGTTATGATGAAATGCTTTCTAAGGCTGCAAGCTCATCCTGATCAAGAAGCTTATCTGTTTCCAGCAATACCACCATACGATTATCAACCATAACCATACCATTCATGTATCTGGTATTTATCTTGCCGCCAAAATTAGGTGCTGCCTTGATGTTTTTCCGTTCAATATTCAAAACATCCGATACTGCGTCTACTACCACGCCCATGACGTGACTACTACCGTCTTTTTCTACGGATAGAACAATAATAACGGTTGTTGGCGTGTACTCGACTTTCTTAAGATTAAATCTGATTCTCAAATCGACGATGGGGACAACGGTATTTCTTAAATTAAGGACACCTTTTATATAATCAGGCGTATTGGGAATATCACGCACCTCTTCCCAGCCCCTGATTTCCTGAACGCGAAGAATATTGACACCATAGTCTTCATCACCCAGTGTGAAACTGAGAAATTGTGGCTGATCTTCGTCACGATTGATTGAATCGTCTTTTGCATTCATGATCTTTATAAATGCCCTTTAAAAATTTTCTGGTTGTTTATTCAAGGATAACGGGCTTTACTGGTGTAAAGCCCGTTATTCATAGCTGCTTAACTTACTCTAAAACTCTTCCCACTCGTCATCATCAACTGGTGCCTGTGGTGCGGCTTTACGTGTGGTTTTCTGAGTGGGTTTTGAAGCTGCTTTCTGTACAGGAGCAGATCGTTGCGCAGGCGCACGCTGAACCTCAGGTGAATAAGAGACAGCCGCAGTCGATGCATCTACTCTAAAGAAGGATACCAGATTATTCATCTCGGTAGCTTTATGCAGAGATGATTCACTGGAGGCAGATGCTTCTTCCGCCAAGGCTGCATTTTGCTGAGTAATCTCATCCATCTGAGTTACTGCTTTATTCACCTGCTCAATACCGGCGGACTGTTCCTGTGAAGCTGCAGCAATTTCTGAAATAATATCGCCAACTTTCTTAACACTATCAACAATTTCATTCAGCGTTACACCGGACTCATTCACCAGCTTACCACCAGCTTCTACTTTTTCACCACTATCAGAAATGAGATCTTTGATTTCTTTTGCAGCTGTAGCACTTCGTTGAGCCAGATTACGAACTTCTGTTGCCACCACTGCAAAACCACGCCCCTGTTCACCGGCACGCGCAGCTTCAACCGATGCATTCAGGGCCAGCAGATTTGTCTGGAAAGCAATCTCATCTATCACACCGATAATTTCTGCAATCTTGTTACTTGAAGCGGTAATTTCATTCATTGCTTCAACCGCCTGTTTAACCACATTACCACCTTTTTCTGCCAGGTCTCTGGCACCAGATGCCAACTGGTTAGCCTGTACTGCATTATCGGCATTATTTTTTACCGTACTGGTCAGCTCTTCCATACTGGATGCAGTTTCTTCGAGTGTAGATGCCTGTTCTTCAGCCCGTTGTGACAAATTATTATTACCGGCTGAAATTTCCTCACTGGAGTTACGAATAAATTCACTGGACTCACGAATCTTACCAACCACTTCCTGCAATTTAGCAATGGTCGCATTGATACTGTCTTTCACTACACCATAGGTACCCGTGTAATCTTTGGTAATGCTATTCGTTAAATCACCTTTTGACATTGATTCCATAACAAAGGCGACGTCTTCAAAACTTTCAGCAACAGTTTCAATTAATTTATTGATACCTTCTGCCAGCTGTTTGAAGAAACCTTCTTTTCCTTCCATTGAAATACGTTGATCCAGATCACCATCACGGGCTGCCTGCACAATGCTTTCCACTTCTTTTTCAACCGCCACTTCAGCAGTACGATCAACCCATTCAACAGCAGTACCCAGACGCTCGCCCTTTTCATTAACCACAGGATTAGCAGCAAGATCAAATGTTCTACCACCAATAACCAGACGTGTTTCATAAGATGTTTTCAGAGAAGCAATTAATTGCCTCTGATGTTCAGGTTTCTTATGGAAGGAATCAAAATTAGCACCTACCAGTTTATCGGCATCAAAGTTGGGTAAGTCAGTACGAATTTCAGCCTCAGCATTTTTCATCATGCCCAGAACTGCTTTATTCATATAAATAATATCACCACGATTATCTGCCATCATGACACAGCTATTCACATTATCCAGTGCCACCTTGATACGCGCCATGTCATTACCGCGTTGACGGGTATCATTGACATCAAAGCCCATCTTGATCTGCATGACTTTAAGGGCACGCATCAGATCGCCAATTTCATCTATGCGTTTAATATTAATATTACGTGCGAAGTTACCATTAGACAGATACTCAAACTCGGTCATGGTAATACCCAGTGCACGCAATAAATCTCGGGTCACATACCAGCTTATAAATACAGCGATCAGAAGACCCAGCAAGGCAACAACTGCTGCCTGAATCTCGGCTGCGCGTAGTACACCAATTCGTTCATGCAGTAATTCTTCCAGCAAAGGCGACACTTCATCATATAAGGCAAATGATGCTTCAATACTTTTTGTACCCTTATTAAAAAAGTCAGTTCCATCCAGTTCTGCAAACTCCTTTCTGAACAACTTTTGCATGTCTTCATCAAATACCCCAAGCGCAGTTTCTACTTTCTCGGCAACACCGGCAAGACGCCTTTCAATTGTTTTATTAGCGGCTATCGCCCCGGCCATTGATTTATTAACGCCTTCCTCGTTGATATGCGAAAAGACTTCCAGTTTATTTAACCGGTTTTCCTGGCCGTCTGCAAAACCAGCATTGTTAATAATACTTGCACCGAGACCACGTAATTGACCTGTTTTTTCAGTCAACACCGGTATGCGGTTAACCAGTATATCCATAAGATAAAAGGTATCCAGTTCAGGATCAAGAATCAAATTTGACTGATCGGCCACATACGCAATAAAGGCAATCAGTTTTTCAAGCAGATCTGTATGACGCTTGAAACTTTCTTGCACAGTCAAATCAAAGGTTTCCGATTTAAGCGAATCCCAGTCGTTAATAATTGTTTTTAATTTATCTTCTGTATGAAATTCTTCAGCAAACTCCTGATTATATTCCCTTAGATCATTCAAATGTTCATCAACGATTGCACGCTGGGCAATTACTTTAGATTTAAACTCTTTCTGTCCTGATAAATAAGCATTAGCCATACCACGGTGTTTTGGCATATGTTCCATGACATCGCGTACATGATGCAGGTACTGAACACCCTGAATCTCTTTCTTCGCAAAACGAATGCCTTCCTCTTCCATGCTTATGACCGTACCCACCAGGGCAGCAGCCACGAGGAAAAACACCAGACCCGCCATTGACAATTTCTGCCAGACTTTCATTTTCTTAAATACATTTAAGCGTTGTACAAAAGACGGCTTCAAACTGGCTTTACCTGCATTCATCTGACCATAGAGCATTTCTGCCTGAGACACCTGCTCACGGGTCGGCGGTGTACGCACTGACATATACTCTTCAACCTTGCCATTTTTCATCATCGGCGTAACATTCGCCTGAACCCAGTAGTAATCACCACTCTTGGTACGATTTTTTACCAGACCGACCCAGGGCTTGCCGTCTTTTATGGTATTCCATAAATCTTCAAAGGCTTCTGGCGGCATATCAGGATGACGAACCATATTATGATTCTTGCCAATCAGCTCCGCTTCGGAGAAACCACTAATCTCGATGAAATCGGGATTCACAAACGTCATAATCCCTTTCAGGTTAGTACGCGTTACAAGTAGCGTACCTTCCTTCATTCTTACTTCATTATTGGTTACTGGTTCATTGATTCTCATCTTTATCTTCCTTACCCGGGGTTAGGTCAAATAAAACACTAACGTTAGCAAAAGTTATTCGTTAAATTTATTCAATGTCATCATGTTCAAATTGCAGAACATCATCTTCAATATTTAAAAGCTTATCTACATCAACCAGCATCAGCATTTTGTCACTTGCTGTGGCCAGACCCTGTATGTATTCAATTTCAATCGAGGCATCAAAATTTGGTGTTGCCTGGATATCACTCATTTTTGCATTCACAACATCTGAAATCGCATCTACAACAACACCCACAATGCGTTTTTTTTCACCGCTTCTAGACATGACCGCCAGCACAACCACCACTGTTGTCGGTGTGTAATCAGTGGTTGGCAAATCAAAACGTATACGCAAATCCATAATGGGCACAATAGCACCACGCAAATTCAATACACCTTTAACATAATTCGGAGCATTAGGAATTCGAGTTACATTTTCCCAGCCACGAATTTCCTGAACACGTAGAATATCAACGCCATATTCTTCATTCGCCAGACGAAATGTCAGGTATTCCTCACCATCCTCTTTCAGATGATAGGCCTGCTCATTTTCTATACCCTCAATGGCCGCTTCTGCTTTCATGTTTTTATTCTCTTAATGTCTGACCGACATACGTAATAAGCCGGGAATATCAAGGATTAACGCCACTGATCCATCACCCAGTATGGTTGCACCGGAAACACCATCAACGCGCCGATAATTTTGTTCCAGTGATTTAATAACTACCTGTTGCTGCCCCAGCAAATCATCAACAAATAAGCCACAGGGTTTTCTATCCGCCTCAACCACCACCAGCAAGCCATCTTCCAGTGTTTTTGCTTTTGCATTTTCAATACCAAATACACGGCTCAAACGCACAATTGGAATATATTCATCACGCAATTTGAATGTTTCACCTTTACCGGCCACCTTGTTAATCATTGACGTTTTAATCTGGATAGATTCAACAATCGATACCAGTGGAATAATATAAATTTCATTACCAACAATAACTGACTGTCCATCGAGTATGGCCAGTGTTAGTGGCAAACGAATAGTGAAGGTACTGCCTTTGCCATGTTCCGACTGAATCTCAACTGCACCACCCAGGCTGGTAATATTCTTGCGTACCACATCCATACCCACACCACGACCGGATACATCGGTGATTTTTTTCGCAGTTGAAAAACCGGGCTGAAAAATCAGGTCATTAATCTGCTGAGCAGTCAGCTTGGCACCTGCAGGCACCAGGCCTTTTTCAATAGCCTTGTTCAAGACCGCATCCTGATCAATACCTTTACCATCATCGGTAATTTCAATGACAATATTGCCACCCTTATGATAGGCATTTAAATTAATGGTACCGGTTTCTTTTTTACCGGCAGCAATACGATCAGCCGGCATTTCAATACCATGATCAAGACTGTTACGTACCAGATGAACCAGTGGATCACCAATTTTTTCTATTAATGTTTTATCAATCTCGGTATTTTCACCGCTCATGATGAGATCAATTTTCTTTCCCATCTGTGAACTCATATCGCGTACCAGTCGAGGAAAACGACTAAACGAAAAACTGATAGGCAGCATGCGAATCATCATCACGCTTTCCTGCAGTTCACGGGTATGGCGTTCCAGCTGACCTAAACCATCCTGCAACTTTTCCAGATTCTGCATGGAGAAATCTTCACCCAGCAAACTCAGCATGGATTGAGTAATAACCAGCTCACCCACCATATTGATCAGATCATCAATCTTGTCGATGCCAACACGTATCGAACTGGTGGCCGATGATGACTGTGTTGATTTTTTACTGTCTGATGCTGTTGCGGCTACTGGTGCAACCGATTCAGTAACTGCGGGTGCGGCACTGGTTGCTTCTGCCGCAGGCTGCACTGATGTATCAACTATCGGTGTCAGCGTTAATTTACATTCATCTTCAACCCAGAGAAAAACATCTTTAATTGCATCCTCAGTAATATTGCCACGTAGCGTAATATCCCATGACAAATAACAGTTCTCAGGTGAAAGCTCGCTAAAAGCCGGTAATTTCTGCTGATTAGTTTTGACTTCGATATCACCCATCTCAGCCAGTTCACGAATAATGCGTAACGGGTCATTACCGGTCAGCATCATATTGGCATCCGGTTCAAAAATGATATGCCAGCCGGTTGTCTCGCTACTGGAACCGGCAGATGCTGCCTGGATAGCAGCAGCACCGCCTGATTCACCCAGAATAAACTCCAGTTCTGACATTTGTTGCTGGATTTTGTCTGTATCCGGGTTGCTTTTATCCTGCTCACAATTAAGCATCATGCGCAGGATATCAACGGATTTTAATAATGAATCAACAGCTTCACGGGTAACCTGTCGGCGACCATCACGCATTTCATCGAGCAATGTTTCCATAACATGAGTGAAATTCGCAATGCCCTGAAAGCCAAAGGTACCGCTCCCCCCTTTAATAGAGTGAGCCGCCCTGAAGATGGTATTGATGTCTTCACTGTTCGCAGCGCCCAGGTCAAGCTCCATAAGTCCAGTCTCCATAATATCGAGACCTTCGAAACTTTCTTCAAAAAAAACCTGATGGAACTGTTCAAGATCCACACTCATTCATCATCTCCGACAGTTTTAAAGTTGCTTAACCTAAAACTTTCTTAATTGTGTTTATCAATTGATCAGGGTTAAACGGCTTAACAATCCAGCCTGTGGCTCCTGCTGCTTTTCCCTCTGATTTTTTATCAGCCGCTGATTCTGTCGTTAGCATCAACATCGGTGTAAATTTGTAATTAGCCTCAGCACGTAAATTTCTGATAAATGTAATACCATCCATTACAGGCATATTGACATCGGTAACTATCAGGTCAAATTGCTGACTTTTGGCTTTAGTTAGTGCATCTTGTCCATCAACAGCCTCGACGACATCATATCCGGCACCTTTTAATGTAAATGAAACCATCTGGCGCATAGATGACGAATCATCGACTGCAAGTATCTTTGGCATTCTTTCCCCCTCAAATTAAAACGAACGCAATTGTGCACTAGATGATATAGACCAAATTTCATTGATATACCATTAATTAAAGTCATCAACTAATGATGCTATCGGCCTTTAAATTAATTTATTTAATTTTTTTTAAAATAATTCATCAGTTAGATAACAATCTTCATTTACATTGTTTTCTGTAAGGTAAATTAAACACATTCAATTTCCGAAGACACTGTTTCAGGCATACAAATTAACACCTGAACCCGAATCCACCGACATAACCCCACTCTGAACCGTGTCAGATGACTGTTCAGTTGCTTCGTCATTCATTAGCTGGGCAACACCAGACGAAAATTTTTCTGACTGATCCTGTTGCGATTCCGAATATTGCGAAACATCCACATTACCTAGCTGCAATCCCTGCTGCTCGAACATTTCACGCAAACGGGGAAGTGCCTGATCAAGGGCTTCGCGTACCGGAGCATGGGCAGAAATAAAACTGATACTGGCTTTATCATCATGAATCGACATTTTGATTTCTAGAGGGCCCAGATGTGCCGGGTTTAATTTAATTTCGGCATTCTGAAAATTACCCTGCACCATCCAGGCAACCCGCTCAGCCACACCCTGCGACCAGCCCGGGCTTTGTAAAGGCACTGGAATAGCACTTTTAAACAAAGGTGTATTTGCCATTAGTGCGGGGTCATTCAGACTTGCCGCTGAATTTAAATGCATTGCCGATACCGAGGTCAGACCCGGCACCTGCTGCATATGACTGGCGGTCGTGATAATTGAAGACACCGATGCGGGTTTTGCATCCAGATGAATAGCACTCTTTACGTCCTCTGATACACCTGTAATTTTGCTTTTTAGCGTCATCAATTCCGGCGTTACGGGTGCCTCATCTGCCAGATTCAGAACCGGCGGTTGTTTTTGAGATTGTTGAAAGTCGACACTCTGTTTGTGACCCGGGATTATCTGTATTGGCCGATGGTTGTCATCAACGGCTGTATCAACCTGCTGCATGTCAACGTTTTTGACCGGCACCTCGATGACGGCACTGACAGTAACGGGACTAATATTCGCATCACCCTCTTCCATGACAGGCGGCAAATCACTGCCATCAAACGGCAGTATTTGTTGATGATCAACAGCCACCTCCAGAGTCTGCTGGTGACGGACTTCCGTATCGACCGGCTGTAGAGTCGCTAACAACACCGCATCATCAACCTCTACAGGGGAGGACTGAACCAGCTCTTCGGAGGTAATGCCTTTGGCCACAACCGCTTCTTCCGGACAGGATTCAGTACTATCATCTACCGGTGATTCAGAACCAGAAACCTCATCAGATCGCTGATTTTTATCACTTTTTTCCGATCCCGAGACCTGCTGCGCAACATTGTCCTGATCAATTTGTTCATTCAGATGCTGATCAAAGGATTTGCTGTCCTCTGTTTTACTGGCAACATCAGCATGCCGTGGACTGGTTGACGGGGCGGTATCAATTGGCGGGCGATTAAGCGAGCTTATATCCATTGTTCTTGCACCTGAGTTATCTGTTCAGATACAAATTTGCAATATGCGGGCCAAACTTATGTATCAGGCTTTAAAGAGACTCGCTGTGCATGTTCATCCTGTTCTTTCTGTTCCAGGTATTCTTTATGGCGATGCTCCTCATGCCGGTATTTCTCGACCACAGAATTGAGTGCATGACTGCGGGAGCGACAGGCCAGCCATAACTGTTTTTTTTCATCACAGATTTTCTTTTTAATATCCACTTCCCGGTAGGCGCTATCAATGGTGACCGTCAGATTATCAATAAACATCTGATAATCGCGTACCCGTCTCATTGATATAGACTGACTTTGTTGCGTGGCCAGTTGCTGTTTGTATTCTTCACGATAGGACAACAATTGCTGTAGCTGCTGTTCTGAAGCTTCGAGATTTTTTTGTGCTTCAACAAAAATACGAACCGCATCCTGCTCATTCCGTTCCGCATGATGGGCAACCGGCTGCATTCGTTTTGAACGAGATTGTTTCATCTATACCACCAACAGCCTGAAATACCTTATCAGGCCGATTCATTAACGCTCATCTGAGACAGCTTCAACGACGCCAGCTGTGTTAGCTGCTGTTGGCTGGCACTCAGATTCACCGCTTCATTCATACCCTGCTGCATAAAACCGGCAATCTTTGACTGCATGGCAATGGCTTCATCAATCAGGGAATTAGTGCCTTTCTGGTAAGCACCCACATTGATCAGATCACGATTCTGTTCATAAACCGAGTATAGCTGCTTGATACGATGACTGGACTGCAACTGATCCGGTTTTACAATCATTGGCATGACGCGGCTCACCGAGGCTTCTATATCAATAGCCGGATAATGCCCCTGTTCGGCCAGTTGTCTCGACAGCACTATATGGCCATCCAGAATCCCCCGTGCCGCATCGGCAATGGGGTCATTGGTATCATCGCCTTCGGTGAGCACGGTATAGAATGCCGTAATGGCTCCCTGACCGGCACTGCCATTACCGGCCCGTTCCACCAGCTGGGGAATACGGGCAAATACCGAGGGTGGATAACCTTTGGTGGCCGGTGGTTCCGATATGGACAGGCCAATTTCTCGCTGCGCCTGGGCAAAACGGCTTAAGGAATCCATGAGCAACAACACCTGTTTGCCCTGATCACGAAAATATTCAGCCACCGCAGTGGCCAGCATGGCACCGTGCATACGGATTAAGGGTGGCGCATCAGCAGGGGCGGCCACCACCACAGCTTTTTTCATACCCTGCGGTCCCAGAATATCCTGTACAAATTCTTTTACCTCACGGCCACGTTCACCAATCAGGCCGACCACGGTCACATCCGCATTAGTAAACTTGGTCATCATGCCAAGCAGAATACTTTTACCCACCCCGGTACCGGCAAACAACCCCATGCGCTGGCCGCGGCCGACCGTGAGCATGGCATTAATAGCTCTCACCCCGACATCCAGGGGCTGTTTGATAGGCTGGCGTAACAAGGGATTAATCATCTGACCACCCAACGGCATGGTGGTCTCAGCCACCAACGGACCCTTACCATCTAAAGGTCGGCCACGACCATCGATAACACGCCCCAGAAAAGCCTCGGAAATTTTAACTTCACTGGCATGGGCACCGGGAATAACACGGGCATGAGGTACCAGACCACGGCTGTCGCCCATGGCCATGAGATAGGTTTTATCACCTGAGAAGCCAACCACTTCCGCTTCGATATGATGATTACCGGGGGCAACAATATCACAACTGGTACCGACCGCCGCCTGGCAACCGACCGCTTCCAGCGTTAAGCCCACCATGCGTGTCAGACGACCCTCCACCACTGGCTCAGGCACATGCAACTGATGTTGCTTCTGGCTTAAATGTTCTAACCAGCGCTGACTACGATTCGTCATCATAATGGGGCCGATGCTCGGTTAGCTGATCAACCACCTGCTGGACACGGGTTTCCAGTGTGGCATCAATATGAGACTGATCTGATTCCACCAGGCAGCCACCCTGAGTAACTGATGCATCTGCAACATAACTGCTCTGCTCCTGTTCAAGTGCAAGGCCGCTGTGTTTCAACAGTTCGAGATCAGCCGGGTTGAGTCGAATTTTTATGTCTCTGGATTTAACCGGTAAAAATTCCAGGGCTTCATGAATGATACCCTGAATATGGCTGGCATCGGTGGCACATTCTTTTTTTAACAACAGACGCATAACGGTTAATGTCATTTCTGTTAGCTGGGCAACCACAGCTTCATCGAGTTCTTCCAATGGACGCTCCATAAATCGAAACATGCCAAGCAATTGCTCACCCTTCTTGCGGATCTGCTCCATGCCGGCTTCATAACCATCCTTACGGCCTTCTTCCCAGGCCTGTTTTTGCAAAGCTTCAAGATCTTCAACCGTTTGCGGACCTTTAAGGGTAGTTTCAGCTCCCAGAATATGCCCTGTTAACTCAGGAACAATCCAGTGCTTGATCTGCGGATCGTCAGAGCTGGCCATAATCTTCTCGGCGCGTTTTGATGTGAAGATAATCTGAATTAAACATACTCTTCTCCACTTCCACCCAGGGAAATATCGCCATCGTCCGCCAGACGTCGTGCAGTGGCCAGAATTTCTTTCTGAGCCGCTTCAGCATCCGCCAGTCGAACAGGGCCTCGGACTTCGAGATCTTCCTGTAACATCTGCGAGGCACGCTTGGACATGTTTTTAAAGATTTTTTCTTTAATGGCAACATCCGCCGCTTTTAATGCCAGGGTCAGGGTTTCAGTTGAAATTTCACGTAAGATAACCTGGATTCCACGATCATCAATTTCCGCCAGATTATCAAATACAAACATCATATCCCTGATGCCTTCCGACATTTCAGAATCATATTCTGAAATATTATCCAGAATGGCCGACTCATCGGATGAATCCATGAAGTTAAGAATATTTGCTGCCGCCCTTAAACCACCCATAGAGGATTGCGCCACATTGGATGATGAACCGGAAAACTGTTTTTCCATAATACTGTCCAGTTCACGCAAGGCCGATGGCGGAATACCATCAAGTGCAGCAACCCGCATCATAATATCGGGACGCGCACGTTCAGGTAAGAATTTAACCACATCGGCCGACTGGTCCGGATCCAGATAGGACAGCACAATGGCAATAATTTGCGGATGTTCCAGGCGAATAAGTTCAGCCACCGCTCTCGGATCCATCCACTTTAACGCTTCCAGACCTTTGTTACCCGTACCCATAAGAATACGGTCAATCATGCTTTTAGCTTTATCTTCACCCAGCGCATTAACCATCATGTCACGGATATAGTCATCGGCACCTATGCCCATGCTGGTCTGGTTGTGGACACCGCCAACAAAATCTTCCATGACTATGTCCATCTGTTTTTTGGTAATGTGCTGCATAGCAGCCATGGCAACACCAATCACCTGCACTTCCTTGGGACTGAGATGTTTAAGAATAGCCGCTGCTTTATCCGATCCAATAGATAACAACAGAACCGCCGCACGCTCCACACCTGTGAGAAGTTCAGATGGTTTATTTTTATCCACGGACAATCCTGCTTCTACTTTGATTAAGTTTCATTGGCAACCCATTCTTTTACAACATTGGCAACTCGACCGGGATCATGATCAACCATGGCTTTGGCAAAATCGACATTATCATCCTGACCCGACGGCATCTTAACCCGTTCCTGATGCTCCAGTTGACCCACCGCAGCACCACCTTCACCCTCTCCAGCCGGTAGCATCGGTGTTGGCGGCTGATAAGTTGCTAAATTCTTTACCGTCGGTTTAAACACGGCAAAGATAAGTACCAGTATTATAATACCGACCAACAGCTGTTTCCCAAGATTCTGTATCCAGGGCTGTTCCAGCAATGTTTGCTCAGGCAGTTCTTCAACTACCTCGGCTTCAGCAAACGAGACATTAATAATATTTACCTGATCACCACGTTCCTGATTAAAACCAATGGTCTGCTGAACCAGTGTGGTAATGCGTTTCAGTTCTTCATCGGTTAAAGGTATCCGTTCAACGGCACCGGTCTTGGATGTTTTTGTATGATCATCAACCAGCACACCCACGGTTAAACGCTGGATGCTGCCAACCCCCTGACGGGTATGACGAATGGTACGATCCAGTTCATAATTTCGTACCGCATTCTTGCTGCTGTTCAAGGCTTTCTGACCACTGCCCGCCATTTCATCAACACCACCGGCACCGGGTACCAGTACACCACTTTCAGGTGGCTGATTGCTTAAAGCACCGGGAATACCACCAGCATCCTGAGCGCCAAAATTAGCGGTTTCGCTGGACTGTTCACTGCGTATAGACTGACGCTGGGGATTAAAGGTTTCCTCAGTACTTTCCTGTTCAGTAAAATCGATATCCGCATTTACCGTTGAACGCACTTTACCCATACCCACGATGGGTTCAAGCAAACGCTCGATACGTTTTGCATAATCGGATTCCAGTTGACGACGGTATTCATATTGCTTGGCAGTCATAGCCACATTTCCGTCATTATCACCAGACGATAACAAACGACCGGTTTGATCGACAACCGTCACCTTATCCACTGACAAATGCGAAATACTCGACGCCACCATATGAATAATGGCATTAATCTGTTCCTGATCAATGGTACGTCCACCGTAAAGAGACAACGCCACTGACGCACTGGGTTCTTCCCGGCTACGCACAAATACGGAACGTTTGGGAATCGCCAAATGCACACGTGCAGATTTCACATTTTGCATCGTACTAATGGTTCGTGCCAGTTCGGTTTCCATCGCATGATGATAACGAGCGCTTTCTACAAACTGTGACGTTCCAAAACTTTGTTCTTCCTGCAAAATTTCTATGCCAATACCCGTTCCTTTTGGCAGACCCTGAGCCGCCAGTTTCAAACGGGCTTCATGAATCAGATTGGGTGGCACCATTACGGCACCCGTTGACGCATCCAGTTTATGGGGTATAGCCGCTGCCTGTAACGCCGCCACCACCTCAGTAACATCGCGTGCTTCAAGCCCGCTGTATAAAGACGTGTAATCAGGTTTTGCTGCCCACATAGCTAACCAGATAGCTAATGCAATACTGGCCGCCAGCCCTACCAGCAAGCCAACCTGCCTGGGGATAGGTAGAGATGAAAAACCGTAAGATGCTGATACTGACATTTTTATTAACCTTCACAATAATTCTAAAAACCGGTCAGAAGTTGTATGCAATAAATCATAAGTCTCGGCTTTTTTTTGCTTTTAACTTACAACGTTTAACTTAAGGCTTATAACCTAAACAGGCATATTCATGACGTCCTGATAGGCTGATAACAATCGATTACGTACCTGTGTCATTGCCTGAAAAGAGACACTGGCTTTTTCCATGGTAATCATTAACTGGGCAACACTGACATTGGGATCGCCTTTTTCAAATGCTTCCGCCATTTTAGTGGATGCCTGAGATGCTTCATTAACTGCATCAATAGAACTTTTTAACACATTTGAAAAATCAGCTTTCTGCACGCCATTTTCAATAGTATTAATGGCCGTGGGCCTGGCGGCTGCCTGTGCTTCCATGACTCGCATTTGCGACAATAATTGCTGAACATTCATATTCGACATTTCACTCACCTCTCTATTAAACAACCATAAAGCTTTTTCAATTAATTAAACGGCAATACCTACATCGCGCATACGCGCCAGTTTGTAACGCAATGTTCGCGGACTGATACCCAGGTGTTCTGCCGCATATTTACGACTACCTTTTCCGGCACGCAATGCTTCAAGAATCAACTGTTGCTCACGATCTTTAAGGTCGCTCACCAGCACAGAACTCTGTGAATCATCCTGAGTATTTTTTTGCATTTCATGTTCAAACATTTCTGTGTTTTCAAAACACACATGTTCAGATCGAATTTCATCGCCATCAATTAATATCATGGCCCGTTGAATAACGTTATCCAGTTCACGAACATTACCGGCCCATTGATGACCAATTAATTTCTGCTGCGCATCAAGCGAAAGACGCACTCTCTTATTTAAATGTGCACTGTATTTTTCCAGTAAACTGTCAGCAATCGGCATAATGTCAGTAATACGATCACGCAAAGCAGGAATAAAAACAGGAAACACACTCAGGCGATAAAATAAATCTTCACGAAAACGTCCAGCGGCCACTTCTTCACGTAAATTTTTATTGGTTGTCGCGATAACACGAACATTCAATGCTATGGTTTTACGACCACCCAGTCGCTCAACTTCTTTTTCCTGTAATACGCGCAACAGTTTGGCCTGTAAGGCAACATCCATTTCGGAAATTTCATCCAGCAATAAAGTGCCACCCTGTGCCTGTTCAAATTTACCCGGACTGGTTTGATGGGCGCCGGTGAAAGCACCTTTTTCATAACCAAACAAAATAGACTCCAGCATATTCTCGGGAATCGCAGCACAGTTAATCGCCACAAAAGCCTGATCAGCTCGATTCGACTGATTATGAATGTAACGGGCAAACACTTCTTTACCAACACCACTTTCACCACATAACAGCACAGTGGCTTCTGTTTTTGCCACACGTGAAGCCATGGCTTTCAGTGACTGCATTTTTTCTTCATTCACCACCAGGTCATTTGTGACTGCCGGACTGGTTTTTATGTCAGGTATTAAACGCTGCACTACATCGAGTAATGCATCCGCTTCAAATGGTTTAACCAGATAATCGGAAGCACCCAGACGCATAGCATCCACTGCTTTTTCTATGGTGCCATAGGCGGTCATGACCACCACTGGAATATGCTGGTTCTGTTTGCGCACTGACTGTAATAATGCCATCCCATCAATGGGCTGCATCTGCACATCAGTAACAATCATACGAAATGTTTGTTCAGAGAAACGCGCCAGTGCTGCCTGACCATTTTCTGCAGCGACCACAGAATAACCGGAAAAAATTAATGTATCGGTTAAGGCTTCACGTAAATTAGCGTCGTCTTCGACTATCAAAACATCAATATTAGTCATTAAACTTCTCCACACTCTCAATCTTCTACGGGGGCATTTACATTTCTTCCACTGGGCAGGAACTGTTCGCCCTGATCCAGAGGCAAACACAATGAAAACGTACAACCCTGACCAACAACTGATTTAACAAATAAGTCACCTTTATGTGCCTGTGCGATGGTACGAGCTACCGCCAGACCAAGACCGGTACCATTGGTTTTTTCTGTATAAAAAGGTTCAAAAACATTTTGCTGTTGTTCAACAGTCAATCCCGGACCATTGTCTCTCATAGCAATGACCAGATACTGATTCTGCTGATAGATGTCTAAATTAATAATGCAGTTTCTTTGGCAGGCATCCAGCGCATTATCTGCAACATTGGTTAACACACTGACCAGTGATCCCATACTGCCCTTGAGTGAAATGGATTTAATTTGATTATCAATTTTAATAATGGACTGGGTCTGTTTTAAACGTGTTTCCATACGCGAATAAAATGACAGTAATAACTGATTCAGTGAAAACGGTTCATCGGTAAACTCGCCACCTTTTGCATACATCAACATATCGTTAATTAATTTTTCAAGGTAACGTAAACTGGTTCGAATCTTCCCGACCGCACGTACCTGATGCTCAGGTTTGATATCTGTCTTTGTTAACTGGGATGCATACAATACTGCCGATGTTAAAGGCGTTCGCAACTGATGTGCCAGACCTGCGGCCATCTGCCCCATGGCAGCTAAACGTTTCTGACGATTGGCCAGATCCTCCAGCATGCGTGTATCAGTGACATCATTAATTAGAATAATTTCGCCCGCGTCATCCAGCTGCTGCCGGGTAATGCTGAGGATATTGCCATTCTTTAAGTGAATATCCTTACCATCCTGATACTGCGTACTGGCCTCAATAATCTGCTGCCAGTTTTTACCACGTAATACCTGTTTAAAAAATTTGTCCGCTGCAGGATTGGATTCCTGAATAACATTCAGCCGATTCGTCAGTACAACACCGGCAGGCAAGGCAGCCAATAATTTACTCAGGCGTTCAGTTAATTTCTCTTCTTCCGAGGTTTGCTGCAGACGATCCTGCCGAGCGGCAATCAGCTCCTGGGTCAGCAGCGCTGCACGCTGATCCATATCCATATAGGTTTTCTGTAACTGCTCTGAAATCTGTTCGAAATGCTCAAATGCAGAAATCAGGGTATCTGCACCCTGAGTGGTCACGCCTGATTGTGAATGGCCTGCTGGTAAATTCATGACGTCTTTGTGTCACCTGATTAATGTTACAAAGACATCAGCATTATCTGTGCCAAGGTTGTCACGGTTTAAAAATCAATAACTTACGAAAAAACAAGATGGGTAAAGTCAAAATTATGGCTTTAAATTAGAGTCATAAGTTGTGAGTTGTAAGTCTTGAGCATAAGCCGGTGTTTTTAGCTTTTGACATCGGACTTCGGACTTCGGACTTCGGACTTCGGACTTCGGACTTACAACTTACAACTGTAGTTTACGATTTGATGTCGTACTTCTTCAGTTTCTCAACCAGTGTGGTACGGCGCATTTTTAGCAGTGTTGCCGCGTGGGCGACCACGCCATCGGTGGCATCCAGCGCCTGCTTAATCAGGTTGACTTCCATCTGCGCCAGGTGTTCCTTCAGATCCAGACCTTTTTCAGTAATCACCGGGGCATCCACCACGCTGGCTCCCTGTGTGGCATCATCAAATTCAGTATCGGTTTGCATCAACGCCAGATCATCACTATCGGTATCATCTTCCGAAGCACCAAAAAATAACAGCGGATTGAACGCGTCATGCCGGGGCTTGATCGAAGTAGGTAAGTATCTGGCCGGCAAATCTTTCACATCCACCACCCCCTGAGGGAACAGGATAGATAAACGCTCCACCAGATTGGCCAGTTCACGTACATTGCCCGGCCATTTATACTCGCACAGGGCTTCAACAGCTGAAGCCGTCAGGCGCACTGAACCCCGATTATCCTGCTCCAGTTTTTCGATCTGGTCCTGTAACAGAAACGGCACATCATCCAGTCGTTCACGCAGCGAGGGCAATTCAATGGGAAATACATTTAAACGATAAAACAAATCTTCTCGAAATTTACCCTCACGGATATTCTGTTCCAGATTACGGTGGGTTGCCGCCAGAATGCGCACATCAGCACTCATGCTCTTGTTACTACCAACACGCTCAAAGGTACGCTCCTGCAACACACGTAATAATTTCACCTGCATAGGCAGGCTCATATCACCAATTTCATCGAGGAACAGCGTGCCTTTTTCGGCCAGCTCAAAGCGCCCCTGACGGGTAGTAATGGCTCCGGTAAAAGCCCCTTTTTCATGGCCGAACAGCTCACTTTCCAGCAGGTCACCTGGAATGGCGCCACAGTTCACCGGTACAAAATTATATTTACAGCGATTCGACAACGCATGAATATTACGCGCTACCACTTCTTTACCAGTACCCGACTCACCCAGAATCAATACACTGGCATCGGTTTTGGCAACCTGTTCAATCATGGTTCGCACATACTTTATGGCCGGACTACTGCCACCCAGCTTGGGCACATTGGAAATCAGTTCCTTGCAGGAAGCACTGCCTTCTTTTAGATCCCTTTGATGGAATTCGTTGGCCCGATTCAGGGCATCCACCACCGGCTGATATTTTAATGGCATATCCAGATGGGCCAGCACATGGGGATAAATTTGCTGATATTTTCCCAGATTATCTTTCGGCTGATTCAACAGAATTACCTGCATATCCAGCCCGGCTTCACTAACCAGCTCCAGTACCTCCCGCTGGGAAACATTGCCATGAAACTCACCCAGCAACATGGCCGTATAATCACCCTGTTGCAGAGCACCTTTCAAACTGCTGATATCCGGCGTATACACGGCGTCATAACCAATAAATCCCATTAAGGATTTAATTTCACTAAAAATCTGATTATTGTCTTCGACTAGCAGAACGGGGGGTTGGGTACTATTTTCAGACATTTGAAACTCATTTCAATCACAAAGATTAAATCTGAGTAAAGCAGTTATTAGCCTTAATGTCAAAAAATCGACTTATAACTTTCCAGACAAATTCAATAAGTTAGCGGGTATTGCGAAGAATGTAAAAGAAGTTTCAGAGAGAGCTACTGGCCACTAGGGACAGTTATCGTATGCTTTCACCGCTTTTTTGACATTGGAGATGCCGGTCAGTTTTTCCACAGCCTCCAATTTGAGTTTTACAGCCATCTCGGCCAGTGAATTGTCGCTGCGCATAATCTCCCGAATATCCTCGGCAATTTCACCGGCTTCTTCTTCAGTCACCTGAGTTGCAAAAAACGACAAAATCATTTTTTGTCGTTCTGCTTCTGTTTCCGCCAGCTCCGGCCATTTTTCCTCGTCGGCCATGACCCGCATTTGCTGGGTTTTATCCAGTATGGCCTGCCATTGCTGTTGACGGGAATGGTCCAAAATACCTAGGCTTGCGGTTTATGTGACTGACGAACGTCCTGTGGAATTTGAGCCCAGCCAGAACGAATTTCATTTAATAACGACAATACTTCGTCCAGATTAGCTGTTTTATTTTCCAGATTAGCCATCAACAACTGACGTTGCATATAGTCATACAGCGCTTCAAGGTTAGCCGCAATTTCACCACCTTTTTCCATATCGAGTGATACTTTTAAACCATCCAGAATAGAAATCGCTTTACTGATCTGTTCACCTTTTTGTTTTACATCATTACTTTGAATATGGTATTTAGCTGCATTAATACGTTCAATAGCACCATTCAGTAACATCTGAATTAGTTGATGCGGATCAGCAGTATCAACAGCAACATTGGTACCCATTTTTTTATACTGATTCACTGCTGCTGAAGTATGCATAGCTTTTTTCCTCTGGTCGTTGTCTTTGTCATCAGCCATAAGTTAGTTATAGCAAACTATTATTAACTCTTGGCAACTAATATTGTTATCGTCTGACTGATTAAATACTTTAATTTTATTTTCTTGATCTAATTTGAATATCAGGTAAGGCATCCAGTTGTTGCTGTAAAAAACTACTGGTGGTATTCAATTGCCCAATCAATGCATCCAGTGCGGTGAACTGTGCACGATAACGATCTTCAATAGCAGCCACACGTTTATTAAGGCTTTCACGTTGTTCTGCAATACTTTTAATCTGATCATTGATTGTGTCTGTTTTAGATGTCAGTTGACCACTGCCGGATAAAAACCGGGCCAAAATTGCATCCAGTTTTCCAGCCAGCCCCTGACTATAAACTACACGGCCTCGATTACCTGTGTCATTACCGGAAATTTCCAGCGTTAAACCCAGTGCCGTTAATAACTGACCGTCACCGATGGCTGTTTTGCCACCAATAGTACCACTAACATTAACACCCTCTGTTTCAATGGCGTTACTGGTGAAACCCAGTGCACTATTTGCATTAACAATACTGACTGTTGAATCACTGCCATAGGATGTAGAACTAATTTCAAAATGACCGCTTATATAACTAACGGTGACACCCAAACCCTTATCAGATAAAGCAGTTGACGCATTAATCTTATCTTCGATTTCCTGCGCAAGAATATCCATATCATTATAAACAGCCTGGGTTAATGTGATGGTACCGGACGATGTACCATCAACAGAAAGACTGAATGTATTATTGGTACCATCAATAGTGACTGGCCCGGTAACCGCTTCCCCGGTTAATAAACCGTGGCTCGCTAATCTCGCTACACTTATTGCATAACTACCTTCGCTTGCAATAGATGCTGCACTGATATAGTTAACATCCGGGTCAGA
This sequence comes from Gammaproteobacteria bacterium, assembly GCA_029881275.1. Classification (GTDB taxonomy): domain Bacteria; phylum Pseudomonadota; class Gammaproteobacteria; order SZUA-229; family SZUA-229; genus JAPHQX01. The sequence continues at coordinate 26,192 of JAOUMX010000003.1, forward strand.
TGGCACACCATTGGCATAAAATAATTCGGCAACCGATTCAAAATCATTTTCAATCGCCTTACTGAGTTTGGAACTATCCAGTGCCAGCGTACCATCCCGTTGCGTGGTAATACCAATGGAACTTAATGACGTATAGATATTACCATTATTAACACTGCCACCAATTTCACGACGAATCTGGTTAATAATATTACGCGGCGTATTATCACCTAACAACACACCACCCTGACCAGTGTCGGGATTATATTCGGTCAAACCACTATACAATGTCATCAATTCGTTATAAGCATCTACGAACTTACCAATATTTTTTTCTGCATTTTCCGTGCTTTTTGAAATGCTTAACTGAGTCGGATTACCAATATCTGCACTTTTTAAATTTAGCGTGACACCGTGTATGGCACCGGTAATGGTATTACTTTCACGTGATATGGATAAACCATTCACCGTAATCAGGGCATCGGCTGCTGCCTGAGTTTGTTCTACATTGGTTGCACCACTGTTAAAGGCCAGTTGTGACAACCCTGTGGTATCCAGATTCTCACCAGCAGTACCACCTTCTTCTACAGAAATTTCAAGACTGTTGGCCAGACCCTGATCATCTGAAGTAATGAGCAAACGATAACCGGAACCATCATCCACAATACTGGCCGTAACACCGATACCAGCGGCGTTAATAGCATCACGCACACCTTCAACCGTATTATTTGAATTATCAATAACCACGGATTTGCTGGAACGATCAGGGTTACTGGTGAAACTGGTATAAGTATCATCCGCGGTTACAAAATCAGTACCCGGGTCATACACCGTGGTTCCAAAATCAAACGTTAAAGTACCATTGCCAATAACAGACGTTAATTCAGAAAAGGCAACGGAGGCCAGTGAATGAGATTGAGCCAGTGACTTTACTTCAACAGAATAACTGCCTTCAACTGCCACACTGCTGGCCGTTGCGGATAACAGATCTTTATTAGCAATATTGACCGTATTGCTGGCAAATGAAATAGAGGATTTAAGTTTTGAAGCCGCTAGTTGAAAGGTACTGACTGCACCTTTCAAACTACCATAAGCAGATAGCTCAGCCTGTAAGCGAGCTTCCTTCAGCGTTAACTGAGCGTCCTTTGGGCCTCGTTCAGCATCAACTATCTGTTGTAACAGACTATTAACGTCGATTCCTGAACCTATTCCTGCTGCACTGAGTGAAGCCATTACCTACCTCTACACCAATAAACATTAAACAAAATGCTTACTGCAAATAAAAGGCCAACTATGCAGATGTTTGAACAATCAGCCCTGTAATACCATCAACCTGTTCCTTCAGGCTACGTGAAATCTGTAACACTTCTTCGGAAGGAATTTGCCTGACCAGTTCAGCGGTCTCTGAATTCACTACCCGTATCACCGTTTTACCACTGGCATCATCAACACTGAATTGTAAATCGCGTTGTACCATCTGAACATGATCATTCAGTTGCTCAACGACTTTTTGTAATTCTTCTGCACTAACAGCCTGAGCCTGTGGTTGTTCCGGTAAGGATTTGCCAGAATGAACCGTTGTTGCTGCCGGAGTTTGCCGGTTTGTAACGGATGCCGATGAACTCAGAATATTCGTTGCCTGGTTAGTTGCTATATCATTAGACATACTCGCACCTTTCACAGTTCTTTAATAGTCACTTGAACTCTGTGTAAACAGCACAGAGTGCCCGGAGTTCTCACTCCGGCCACCCTGTTTTAACAATAATGTTAATGCCGTTTCCATCAAGGCTCTAACCTTACTGAAGCAGACTCAATACCAGCTGTGGTAATGAGTTAGCCTGTGCCAGCATGGCGACACCGGCCTGCTGCAGTATCTGCGTACGGGTCAGATTAGCTGTTTCAGCCGCAAAGTCTGTATCTTGAATTCGACTACGTGCAGCGCTCAGGTTTTCTATGGTACGTGTCAGGTTTGAAACCGTGGTTTCAAATCGGTTCTGTACCGCACCCAGATCCGCACGAATTTCATCGATTCGAGCCAAAGCACCGTCAGCAATATCGATAGCTGCATTAGCACCGGTTACTGAACTGATATCAATCGAATCAACTGTCTGGTTTTCACTGGCCTGCAGTTCATTAGCCTCACCATCAAACAAACCACCTGCAGTTTGTGCAATTGATGAATCTACACTGAAGTAACCACCATTTGATTTAAACTCAATTGAACCACCCACAACAGTTGAATCTCTGTTATCAGCATTACCACCACCTGCTTCCAGACGAGTGGCTGGGCCTGTTGCACCCGTAACATCAAGAGTCACAGGGGGATTACCCAGACCATCTATAGCATTTGAACTATCAAAATTTAATATAGATATATTCTCACCGGTGTCATGTGTCAGGGTAATTGAAGCACCATCAAGACTCAGCTCAGCATTAACGCCGGTTTGACCTGAACGATCATTAATCGCCTCAGCAAGTGAGGATAAATCACCCGTTGTCACATTAGCCGAAATATCAGTACCATTTAAGTTAAATGAAACTACACCATCCAGGCTTAAATTAGACAATGTTGCTGTAGTAGTAGCCGTTGCCAGTACACCGGTGGAATCAGCCACTGCATTAATCTGTGCCACGATGCTTTCAGCATCTGCATTAGCCGACACATCGACTGTTGCAGTTACTTCACCGTTGATAGTCAGCGTTTGTGTCGCAACATTATTACCATTATCAATATTCGCTTCACCAAAACCAGTTACCGTTGCAGCGGTACCTGCGGTTGCGATATCAAAAACACCACCATTGTTATTATTCAAACTTGAAGAAATGGTATAACCTGCATCTAAAATAACTTCAATGGCTGCTATAGCTGTACCACTATCACCACCTGCTGCACTTTCACCAATCGCTGTGCCACCAAAATTGATATTTGAACTAGCAACAGCAGCTGTAAATACTGCAGTATCAGTACCATTATCACCTAACAGACTTGCATCACCCGTAGTCTGAGCTGTGCTGCTATCATAAGCAATAACATTTACAGTTGCATTTGTATCAGTTGGGTCATTAAGGAAAACTGTAGTAGTAGCTGCAGGCGTATCTGTATATGCAATTACACCTGTACCATCCGCTGTCAGTGAGGCAGTCACGTTAGCATTACCATCCAATGCTGACTGGAAAGCTGCTGCAACAGCAGCCTGATCAGTTACATCTACTGCAGATAAATCCAAAGTTACAAGATTACCACCGAAGCTGATCTGTACACCGGCTTCTGCTTCAAAACCTGCAAAAGTGTCAATCTGAATTGCACTATTATCAGTCACCAAGAAGTCTTCAATACCAATGTTTGTACCATCCGCATTAGAAATAGTTACCACGCCTGCTGAAGATACAGTTGCTTCATGTGTTGTATTACTTGTGGCCCTGGCATTAATTTCTGCAGCCAGCTGATCCTCAAAGTTGGCATAGGTAATTGAATCACGATTAAATGATATCGCATCAGCCGTACCTGTATTGGTTGTAAGATTGAATGTCACCAGATCGCCATGGTTAACGCCAGCTGTTGCTGACACATCAATATCCACACTATTGGATGTTGGTGCTGATGCAGAAACACCAGTTAAATTCAAACCATCAATCGCTGCTGCCAATGTAGCGCCTGTAGCATCTGCAATTGCAGCAAGACTGGCTGATTGCGTATTACCTTCAGCATCTGTCGCAGTAATTGTTTGTAGCAATGTTGCACCGGAATATGCTGCTGATGCATTAATCACCTGAGCATAAGATACAAAATCACTATTAGTCGCATTTGAAATACCCAACACTTCATTATTGGTTGAAACTTTATTAATACCCAGAACATCAGCAGTTGCACCAGATACATTTACATTAATGGTCTGATTGGCTTCTGCACCCACCTGGAAGGTCTGTGATGTAAATGAACCATCCAGCAGTTTCAGGCTGTTGAATGATGTGGTATTCGCAATACGATCTAACTCGGAAATCAGCTGGTTAACCTCAGACTGTAATGACAGACGGTCAGTTGCAGAGTTAGTCGAGTTAGCAGACTGGATGGCCAGCTCACGAACACGCTGCAGAATGTTGGTTGATTCCTGTAATGCACCTTCAGCGGTTTGCGCTAATGAAATCGCGTCATTCGCATTTCGTGCTGCCTGTGTCAGGCCTCGAATCTGAGACGTGAAACGGTTTGAAATCGCCAGGCCCGCAGCGTCATCTTTAGAGCTGTTGATTCGCAGACCGGATGATAGACGTTGTAATGACGTCTGTAATTCACCCTGGCTACGGCCCAGGTTACGTTGAGCATTCAAAGATGCAAAGTTGGTATTAATGACTTGAGGCATAGCCTTTCTCCTGTTCTTCAGCCGCTTAACCAAGTCGACTGAAGTTACGACTTGTTTGTGGCGAAATTAACGTAAAGTTAGTTGTTCTTTCAGTGAATGTATCGGCTTTACCCAGGTTTACTTTAGAAAAATTTAGAAAAAAAAGTCTTTTTTTGAAAAAAAATATTAACTTGTTGATTTTGCTATCTATTTCATCAAAAGAAAAGGCTATTTAATAACTGATTTTAGCCCTGAAACGGGACTTTTGCCGGGTTTGCCGGAATAAATAAGAAGAGCTGGAACCATCTGAAAATGCCGTTGAGTGCTAACAGCAAAAGGGATTGCCACGCCAGGGCCGCCATGACCGAGGTGAATTGTCATGGCGAGACGTGTTTTACGTCACAGCAATCTAGATAGCAGGCGCACATGACTTCGCTGGCGCCCACCACAACATGGAAAAAACTGGCTCTAACCTGTGACAGTTTAAATAAAATTAAACAACGACAAGTTCTGTATCTTAACAAAGGTCTGCTGGGCTATCTGCAACACCGACGTCTGGAAGGTCATATTACTAATGGCTTCAGCCAGGTCCAGATCTTCAATATCGGATCGAATTTTCTGCATGTGTTCTTTTTTAGCCGCATTGGTTTCCAGCTGACTATCGATGGCGTTCAGTCGCCCACCAATACTGGTTTGTATTTTGGTCACGCTGTCGAAGGCCCGACTCAGATTATTTAATGCATTATCAATCTGCTGGGACAAATAGGAACGGTGTGGTGTGCCGGATAAAAAGCTCACCGCGCCATTACCCACGGTAATTTGCGGAATCACAGCACCAAATAAATTGGCTGCACCGACACCTGCCGCTTCAGCCACCGTAATCGTGGTACCCGGACCCGTTGCCGTGGTCGACAATGCCAGACCACCCACTGCGCTTTCAGTCGCAATCGCCACCGGGGAACCAAATGCGGAATTGATGGCAGTGTTGATGGCAGCCAGCAAAGCCGCCGATGTACCATCACCCACACCAACAGGGGCAGCGGTATAATCGACTGCGGGAATCACCACATTCTGAGTGACACCATTCACTTCAAGTGAAAAAGTACGATCGGCTGCCGCGACAGCGGAAAGATCCAGGCCCGCAGAAATATCGACACGCAAAGCAGCAATATTGGTTGCCGTCGCCGGGGTACTGGCAGCTGATGAACTGGCAATGGTATTACCACTGGCCGTTAGACTTAAGACCGCATCATTGGCTACCGAGTCGCGTAAATTGCTAATACTAAATGTATTCTGATTATTTCTGGTGCCACCACTGCTAATAAACTCTATCTCTGTACCGGTCGCATTCAGTCGAAAAGTAATATCAGTACCGGGTGCTGAACCGGCAATGGTCACCGAACCATCGGGGTTAGTTACACCTGCAACGGCAGTGATTTCAGTAAAAATCTGTCCCGCAATGGCAGCATTACTGGCAGCACCAACAGTAAAGTTAATGGGTATAAACTGATCGTTGAACTGCATATTAAAATCAATCACGTCACCGACATCAAAACCGTTATTCACAAAGTCACCGCCAATGACACCACGAACATCAGCTGAGATGGGCGCTTCCAGACTGTTAATCAACTGATTTAAGGTATTAAACATATCCTGATGACGACTGGCTTCAACGGTAAACACATCACCATCGGCCGGTTCACCACTGATCTCAACCTGTATACCGTTAAAGGCAATGATGCCGCCATCACTATAAGCCTGATTAGCTAACACCGTGACACCGGTGGTGTTATTAATCACACTGTATTCAAACTGGGGTGGATTGGCTGGTGCATCCGTTCCAGTAACTGAAAGACCACCACTGATGAAATCAGCAATCACAGCACCGCCAAGATCAACATCACCATCGAAGTTACTGATAACCGGTGCCGTACTGGTTGCTCCGGTGGCGGTTCTGGCAATGGTAATGGTTCCAGCATTTTCGCTGACAGCATAATTAGTTGTACCTAGCGCAGTGGCGATGGCTGCGGCCATTCCTGCCGGATCATTCACATTGGAGGCCAGGGTTACCGTAGTGGTATCCACATCAAAACTGACCTGATCTGTCGTAAAATCAAACGATGCCAGTGCAGACACATCAATAGCATAACTGCCTGCAGTTGGCTGGTTTTCGCTGAACACAATGGAAAAATCGTGTGCCTGAACAAGCGAAGACGTGATCACCGAACCGGTTGATATTTTTGCAACGCCGCCATTGGTACTATTCGCATCCACTGCAAAGGTTCCATTGCCGGTACGAATCATCTGAAATACTTCGGCACCGGAATCATTGGCAATCACCTGTCGATTGGTACCAATCTGTATGGCCAGATTACCCTGGTCACCGTTATACAAATAGTTACCATTACCATCGCTGACAAAGGGCTCTATGGCAGACTGAAACCCGGCAAAAATAAATTCGCCACTGGCATCACGGGTATTGGCATAACCGAGTAATTCCTGAAGTTTTTCGCGTATTTCCGCGGCAATAATACGCTCTTCCTCACCACCATAAGTACCAATATTCGCAGCCTGTATGGACAGTTCTTTAACACGAATTAATAAATTACTGACACTATCAAGTGTGCTTTCTTCAAGATTCAAACGCTGGGTCGCGTAATTGGCATTTTCTTCATGTTGTGTCATTTGCGAAATCACTTCATCCAGACTCATGATGCGCGCAAAAGCACCGGGGTCATCAGAAGGTGACGTAAAATTCACACCTTTGGATATTTTATTCTGCTCGGCAACCAGTTTGGCCTGCTGATCCAGAATATTCTGAACACCCTGTGTATGAAGATATGTTGTCGAGACGCGCATAGCTATACCACTTCAAGTAAGGTATTAAATAAAGTTTGTGCCGTTTGCACCACACGGGTCATAGCCTGATAAGCCTGCTGAAATTTAATTAAATTCGCCGCTTCTTCATCCAGGTTAACACCGGATAAAGATTCACGTTCGGTAATGGCGTTATTTAATAATGTGGTTTCAACTTCAAGATTAATTTTAAACTGCTGCGTTAAAGTACCTATCTCAGATACCATGGCACGATAGGACTGTTCGTAACTGGCTGAGTAATTATCAATAAATGACTGGTTCTGTAAGCCCGCCAGTAACAGCATGTTTCGATTATCAGTTGCAGCACCGTCATTCATTTCGACAGTTAAATTATCACCAGCTTCCGGACTGCCACTGATACGTACCTGCCAGCCATTCTGGCTGACCAGCATATTACTTGAATAGGCAACATTGTCCTGAAGTATGTTACCCGTGGCTCTATCAACCACATCAAAGGTACCCGTCGGATTGGTGGGATCAAAAAAAACATCAACAGTTCTTAGAAAATCGGCATGGGTTGCATCCGTAATCGTACCGGAAGAAATAGCCACATCCCCCAGATTTGAAACCGATGACAGTGTACGAATCGGAAAGGCAGCGGCAACGGCATTGGGATCAGTAATGATGCGTTGAAATGCAATGGCGGCGGTACGCGTGGGACGAATAAAAAATGAATCCCCTGCATTAATAGCACCACCAACGGTTATATCCAGACCATCGATATTAAAAGGACCAGTGGCACTGGTCGCGATAATGGATTTGTCACTTAATCGAAGCAGCGTGTAGTTGGCACCATCATAACTCACTTCATAATCAGACACGGTTAAGGCAGATACATCACTGATCGTATAAAGAACTTCACCTGTACCGGTATTATTTATATTCGAAATGGCCGAATTACTCGGACCGACAAACGTAACCGGAATGCCTACAGTGGCAATGCCCGGATTAAAACTGGTACTGTTAGACCCGATACCTGCCAGTGACAACCGGGCATCCACCGTACCCACAGCATTATCATCCAGCATATTATTAATCACCAGGGTATTACCCAGAGAACTCGGACCACCGGCTGATTGAAATTCAATATTGCTGCCATTTAACTGAAATGTGAGTGAGACACCGGCCGTGGCACCACCTGCCAGAGTATAGGTGCCATCGAGGTTATCGGTTACATTTGCATTGGCATTGATGTCCGCAATAATGCCATTGGCAATATCAAGATTAGTATCAAGTGCGCCAACAGTATAGGCAACATTAATGGTCTGTCCGTCAAACACCAGATCAAAACTAACCGTATCACCGACTTCAAAACCGGCGTTTAAATAATCACCACCAAAACTACCGCGCAAATTACCCACGCCCACGGTGCTGAAAAAATTTGTTCCCATGTTGCCATTCAGATCCAGACCCTGAACATGCTGCGCATTAAATGTTTCTGACAAGGCAATGGCGGTGCGCCCGAGTCTGTTTTGTGCGACATCTAACAGATTATTTCTGAAATCCAGCAAGCCACCCAGTTCACCACCAATCGCCGTATTGCTTAAATCCAGTGAACCACCGGTACTGCGTAATCGAATGGCTAAACGATCCGGCTGTGCGGGATCAGCCTGTGCACCTAATTGTAAAGCAGTGGTTCCGGTGACCAGTAACTGACCTGAACCCATGAGCACATTTAAAGTACCATCACCCTGCTCAAGAACAGTGACGGTCATTTTTTCTGATAACCGTTTTAAGACCAGATCCCGTTTATCCAGCAGATCATTAGGTTGCTGATTGACTGCAGCCACTCTGATGATGGCATCATTCAGGCGGGCAATATCGGCCGTTAATGCATTTACTTCATTGATGGTAAAACTGATACGCTCATCAGCTTCCTGTTCCATATTCTGCATTTCTGTACCGATGGTAACAAATGAATGCTCAAGCACCTCTGCTGCACCCAGCAAGGCAACTCGTGGCTCGTAACCGGCCGGGTCATTGGCAACATCATTGAGAGAATTAAAGAAGCCATCCATTGCTGACATTAAACCACCCGACTCATTGGCTACCAGAGACTCCACCCGGGTAGCAAACTCCTCGAAAATACCCATGCGCGATGTGGTCGAAGTAAACTCACGAATATTCGCAGTAACATAATTATTAACAATACGGCGAACATCATCGGTCAGTACACCCTGGCCAATAAACTCATCACCCACTCGAAGGGGGGTGCGTGTTGCCAGCTCGACATCCTGACGGGAATAACCTTCAGTGCCGACATTAGCAATATTATGGGATGTGGTCGCAAGCGCAGCTTGATAGGCATTTAAGCCAGTTAAAGATGTAGTTAAAATATCAGGCATCGTCTTCCCTCAAAAACCGAAGCACCGCAAACAATCAGGATTTTTCGGCTTCTTCATTAAATTATCGGCAGCTCACGGGTATTCTTTAATTCTGAGACCTGCGTTTTTAACAGATCACTGTTTCTGATTCGTTCTATTTTGCGGGCATAATCCGGATCGGTGGCATAACCGGCCTGCTGTAATTCTCGTGCGTAATCTACCGGGTTAAAACCTTTTTCCAGCGCCTGCTGATAACGCGGGTTCGACTGGATGAAATCCACATAATCATTAAATGCCTCACCAATCGAGTCGTAAGCTCTGAACTGTGCTTTTTCGCGTTGCATGGCACCGTCTTTAAATTCCAGCGTTGCCACCGTAATCGCTTTACCCTGCCAGCGCTGATCCGCCTTGATGCCAAACAAACTAAAACTGTTATCACCATTCTCAAACTGACGCACATGCTGACCCCAGCCAGTTTCCAGTGCGGATTGTGCCATCAGGACTTCAGGCTCGACACCCAGCTCATCGGCTGCTTTAACCGCATGTGGCCAGATATCATGAATAAAACTTTGCTGATCATCCCAGAGCAGGTTATTTTCATTTAACGAACGGCTTTGTTCTGTATAGGGATGATCAATAGCGGATACCTGTGCCACAATTTTCTGTGTCACCACAGGATGTGCCAGATAATCTGACATTGTTTTTTCGGTGAATGGTTCCGTTGACTGTCCACCCAGTTGACGTTCAATCACCGCCGCCAGACCAATGCCCTTACCCGATGCAATATTCAAACTGATTTGTTTGTCGTACATATCCTGATACATGCGTTGTTGCTTGCTATTAAACAAACCGTCTTCCGGCATGGTGTCACGCATACTTTTCAACATCATTTGCACAAACAGAGACTCGAACTGTTTGGCCACTTTTTTAATAACTTCAGGTGATTGTCCTTTTGCTTCATTACGTAAAGCAGTGAAACCCTGAAAATCAGTGTATGTTGATGTATCTGAAATCATCGCTAGATAACAATTAATTCTGCCGTTAATGAACCCGCCTGTTTCAATGCTTCCAGTATGGCGACCAGATCACCCGGCGCTGCACCCACCTGATTGACAGCCTGCACAATTTCATTCAATGAAACACCCGGCGTAAACATGAACATACGACTTTCAGGTTGCTCGATATTAATTTGAGTATTCGGTACCACTGCGGTTTGACCACCCGCTAATGGATTTGGCTGGCTCACCTGTAAATCTTCAGTAATGGTCACCGTCAAACTGCCATGACTGACCGCCGCCGGTTTAACGCGAACCGTTGAACTGATGACAACCGTGCCGGTTCTGGAATTTATAATAATCCGCGCCGGTGCATCATCCGGTGCGACTTCCAGATTTTCCAGGAAGGAAATAAATTCAACTTTCTGTGTTGTCGTTGGTGGTGTTAAAACCTGTACTGAAACAGCATCAATCGCCTCAGCACTGTCTGGACCCAGGGCACGGTTAATTACTTCGACCACACGCTTGGCAGTAGTGAAATCACTGCGATGCAAATTTAGAACAATTTTTTTCATCTGATCAAATGGATTGGGTACGGTACGTTCAACTGTCGCGCCATTGGGAATACGCCCCACACTGGGCACATTGACAGTTACCTTGGAACCATCACTACCGGATATGCCAAAGCCACCGACAATTAAATTACCCTGCGCCACGGCATAAATATTGCCATCGGCACCTTTGAGTGGTGTCATTAACAAACTGCCACCTCTTAAACTCTTGGCATTACCCAGTGACGAAACGGTAATATCAATTTGCTGACCCGGTTTACTAAATGGCGGCAGTTCGGCATGAATAGACACAGCGGCAACATTTTTCAGCTGCAAGGTCATGTTAGCCGGCAAGTTAATGCCGTATTGTAATAACATGTTCTTGAAACTTTGTACGGTAAACGGTGTTTGACTGGTTTGGTCACCGGTACCATCAAGTCCGACAATCAGTCCGTAACCGACTAACTGATTGCTTCGCACACCAGCCACAGAAGCTATATCCTTGATACGCTGCGCCTGTACAGGCGCAACTAACAGGGCACTTAGTGTTATTACTGTAATGAGTATTCGCCACAACATAATTAATCTCTCTGCTATTTCCTATATCAATGCAAATCGGAGGCCAGTTTTTAACTTCCGGGGGTCGGAGTTAAATTTGACTCCGACCCCTAAACTCTCATGACTTTGCATAACTTGTCTGATGATCTTGCGCACGCCGCTCTCGGCTGCTCTGGTTTAGTACTTCTATTACTCTTAAGCACGTCGCTCCTGCGCATCCATGCGCCCGCGACATACAGGTCATCCTGACCATAAAAAAAGCCCGCACTGGGCGGGCTAACAAAACAAGTAGTGATTGTGTGAGAGAATCTGTAATCCTGCTTTCCCAATAAAACAGGAATTTCGTATACAGATTAGAAAGGCCACCACTTGCTGTTGAGGAACTGAGTCAACCAGCCCTGATTATTACTGTCCGCAACAAATCCTTCGCCACTATAGGCGATCTGGGCATCGGCCAGTTTTGCTGAAGCAACTGAATTATCCGCCTTAACATCCTGCGGTCTGATAACACCTGCAATACGGATATATTCTTTACCCTGATTCAAAGTGAACCATTTTTCACCCTGAACAACCAGATTACCGTTAGGCAGAATATCCACCACCGTGACAGTAATTTCACCATTCAGGCTATTGCTCTGAGTACTATCACCTTCCCCCTGAAATTCACGAGTTGGATTCATTGAAAAATCAACCGGGTTTCCATTATAAGTTGGCGAGCGACCTAACAGAGTCGGTGCACCCAGTGAAATATTGTCATCTTTTTTAGTACTGGTTGCTGCGGATTTACTGGCACTGGTACTTTCCGCCAGCATAATGGTGAGTATGTCACCTATACGAAACGGTTTTGGATCTTCAAATAATGAAATACTGCGCGCCTGATACAAAGAACCGTTTTCATAGACCGGCGCCGGTGGCGCAACAGGTCGCACGATCGGTTCAAAATCTGCCAGGTCCTGTGGAATAGTTGAACAGGCTGTTAAAAAACCCAGCAGAATAAATGCTGCGGAAATATTTATTATTTTAAAATCACACATAAATACATCTCTCATTGACGTTTAATCATTACAGATTATTAGTCACGTATTGCAACATGCTATCCGTTGTTGAAATTACTTTGGAATTCATTTCATAAGCACGCTGGGTTTCAATCATGTTAACCAGTTCTTCAACCACATTAACATTTGAACTTTCCAGTGCTCCGTTACTTAAAGAACCCAGACCGTTTAATCCCGGTGTACCTGCCTGTGGTGAACCACTGGCAGCTGTTTCATTAAATAAATTTTTACCTATGGCCTGAAGACCGGTTGGATTAACAAAATCCACTGTCTGAATATTACCAACCTGTGTAGGTGTTGAGGCATTACCCACCAGTACAGTAACGACACCATCTTCACCAATGGTTAAGCCCTGTGCTCCTGATGGCACAGTAATAGTTGGTTGCAGCTGATACCCGTTGGCGGTAACCACCTGCCCCTGAGAGTCCAGCTGGAAAGAACCATCACGGGAATAGGACAAAGAACCATCGGGTTTTAAAATCTGAAAAAAACCACGACCTTCAATGGCAAGATCCAGCGGGTTACTGGTTTGCACAATGTTGCCCTGAGTATGTAATTTTTCTGTTGCCACCACACGCACACCCGTACCAATCGATTTACCTGATGGCAACTGAGTATCTTCTGAAGACTGACTACCTACCTGTCGGTGTGTCTGATACATTAAATCTTCAAACACCGCCTGATCACGTTTAAAACCATTGGTATTAACATTGGCAAGATTATTTGAAATAACTGACAGGCGAGTTTGTTGCGCATCAAGACCTGTTTTCGAAATCCACAGTGCCGGGTTCATAAATTACTCCACATTAACTGTTACGTAATAACCGCGCAGAAACCTCATCGGATTCCTGTGCTGTTTTCATAATTTTTACATTGGCTTCAAACTGTCTGGCGTTCTCGATCAGATTCACCAGTTCAGAAACCGCATTTACATTACTTTGCTCCAGTACACCGGACGCCAGGCTGACGCTGGCATCTGGATTTGCCGTGTTTAAATTCCCATCGATATATCGCAATAAACCATCAGGCCCTTTTTGCATTAACGACTGATCAGGATTTACCAGCCTGATACGATCAAGAATAGCCATGGTGTCAGCGGTCTGACCGGTAGGAATAATACTGATAGAACCATCGGCACCAATTTCAACTTTGTCTGCAGGAGGAATAACAATGGGACCCGAGTTACCGATAACGGGATGACCAACACCATTGGTTAACATGCCATTAGCATTAATTCTTAAATCGCCGGCACGGGTATACGCCTGCGAGCCATCAGGTGCCTGTATGGCAATCCAGCCTTCGCCATTAACGGCAATATCCAGATCACGTCCAGTTGAGGTAAAACTACCCGGCATTAAATTAATACCGGATGCTTCATGCCTGTTATAGGCACGGCTATTAAAACCGGGACCTTCAACATGCCAGGTACTGAAACTGTCCAGGTTTTCCTTAAATCCAAGCGTACTCGCATTAGCCAGATTGTGACTGATGTTGGTTTGCGCCTGCATCGCCTGCTTGGCACCATTCATGGCTATGAAAAGCATTTTATCCATGGGTTATGTACCTGTTACCTGTTCAGCCCTAACGTATATTGATAATGGTTTGCGTAATTGTATTGGCCGTTTCAATGGCTTTTGAATTCGCCTGGAAATTACGTTGCGCAGTAATCAGTTTCACCAGCTGTGCGGTTAAATCCACATTCGATGTTTCCAGTGCACCTGCCTGAATTAAACCAAAGTTACCGGTACCGGCTTCACCTGACACAGCCTGACCTGAACTTACCGTTTCTACCCAGGACGTATTACCAATCTGATTCAAACCCTGGGGATTATCAAAACGTGCCAACGCAATTTTACCCAGTGCTGTTGTCTGACCATTAGTGAAACTGGCCCGTACCAGACCTTCATCATCAATTTCCAGACCACTTAAACGACCGGTAGCAAAACCATCCTGATTCAATGACTGTACTGAAAATGAACCCTGTGCTTCCTGGGTAATGGTATTACCCTGATTAGTGAAATCGATATTAAAAGTGGTATTGGGAGACCCAATTGGATTGGCACCATTCAATGGATTAAAAGGTGCATACTGAACGTTACCACCATTAGTCGAAGTTGCTGCCTGCAATACACCGGCACCATCAAAATCCAGTGCTGCATTCCAGGTTGGAGTGAAAAGTGGATTGGTGGCAGCTGCACCGGCTATGGTTGTTGTGCCTGTGACGATATCAACAGCTGTACCACTGGCGATAATATTACTAATCGCTATATCACTGGTAGCACCTGGAGTGTTACTGGTAATCACAAGATTACCACTGGTAGAATCAGCCGTCGCTGCAGCACCAAGAGCCGCGTTAATTGCAGCATCAAGTGCTGCAGCGTTGAGGTAAGGTGCATTTAAAACGACAGGTATAGCAGGTGCAACACCATCGACTGTTACATCAAACGAAAGTGTGTTGGGGGCCGAGTAATCCACTGGAAAAGCAATCGCCGCAGTACCTGTATATACCTCAGCAATATCGGGTGTTGGCACACCAGGGCCGATCGTGTTTGGCATCGGATAGCCATCCATGGTTGAACGCACCTGCCAGGTATTCTGAAGGTCATCATTCATGACAAAATACATGGTTAAGATGTGTGAGTTACCCTGCGAATCGAACACCGTTGCCGAGGTTGACGTATGGTAATTATTAGGATTAGGTGCCACCTGTGCAAGGGCACGGCCATTCACATCACCACCGCCATAGGCCAGGGAAAATTCAGCATCAATCGCCGCCGTAGATAATGCTACCGGTATATCTGACGGAAAACTTAAATTGATATCCACCTGCGTGGTTCCCTGTGGCGTTCCCACTGTATTGGGTACCTGTAAAGGCACAGTGCCGGATAAACTGGTGGTCGTTACATTACCGACAGCATCCACAGGAAACACCTGTAATACCTGAGCTGCACTATTGGCAATGATGCCATTTTGATTAACATTAAATGCGCCTGCACGGGTATAGATAAGATCATTAGTGCCCTGCTCACGCATGACATAAAAACCTTCACCGGTAATGGCCAGATCAAGTGTATTCTCGGTAAATTCCAGATTACCCTGAGTAAACTGTTGAGAAACATTTGCCAGCACCACACCATCACCAATAGCTTTGCTGGTTGAACCCAGTGATGAAGCAGCAAAGATATCGGCAAACTCGGCACGTGATCCTTTAAAACCGGTGGTACCGACATTGGCAATATTATTACTGGTTACTGACAGATCCGAAGATGCTGCATTAAGACCACTCAATGAAATACTAAACGACATAGTTGTCTCCTCGGACTTCGCTCTACAAAATTTTAACGACCTGACTGAAACCAATCTGACCCAGATGTTCCAGTTCAACTTTCATTTCTTTACCAACACCACCCAGTGTCAGACTAATAACATTTGCAGACACTAACGGGGTAACGGATTCGGCTTCACCATGTCGACTGGCTTCAACTTCAATTCGGTAAGTACCTGCCGGTGCACGCTGATCATTAAGTGTGGTGCCATCCCAGTTAAACTGAACAAGTCCTCTGGACTGTGCACCCAGATCAACACGATTGATCAATGAGTCATTTGCATCGTAAATATTGACGACAACATTTTCAGCACTTGAACTTAATTCAACTGCAGAATTAACACTGCCACCCGTTTCCAGATATGCTTCATCATGCTTGATCAGCACATTGCGACCGATTAAATTTGAGGCTTCCAGAGCCTGGCTGGATTGCAAACTGGCAGCCATACTTTTAAATGATGTGAGTAATTCATTCACACCATTAACGGTACCAAACTGCGCCATCTGGGCAAGAAAATCACCATTATCCATTGGCTCAAACGGGTCCTGATTGCTTAACTGTGTTGTCATCAGTTTTAAAAAAGCATCCTGACCCAGTGATGATTTATCATTAATCGCATCATCGGCAGCATCACGATATGACCGCAAACCAAGCGCATTGATTGAATCGACTTCCATCCGTTAACTCCTACTCAAACTTGTTACGTTATGCAAAACAATTTTATCGTTTATCACCTCAGGTGCGTCCTAACGATAAAGTACGAATAATCAGTTCTTTTGCGGTTGATAACACTTCAACATTATTCTGATAACTACGTGAAGCAGAAATCATGTCTGCCATTTCTTCAATGGCATTTACGCCGGAGCTGAATACATAGCCATCTTTATTTGCCATTGGATGCCCCGGCATATAATGGGGAATCGCCGGTGTATCCGATTCAACAATCTGTTTTACATGAACAGTTGCATCACCACCGTTAATTTCACTAAGCACCGTTTCAAAGACAGGATGTCGTGCCTTGTACACATCTTCCGGTTTTGTAGCCATGGTTTCTGCATTGGCAAGATTGCTGGCAACAGTATTCAGGCGCAGCATCTGCGCACTCATCGCTGAACCGGCAATATCAAAAATCTTAAGCGCTGACATAATTACTCACCTTTAAAGGCATTTCTTAACCCGTCTATGCGTCGGGACAAAACATTCAATGTGGTCTGATAACGAATGGTGTTTTCTGCAAAGGCTGCTTTCTCTTTCTGTACATCGACAGTATTACCATCAGCAGAACTCTGCTCTGGAATTCTGAATTTGATAGAATGATCCAGTTCATTAGCAGATACGGGGATATGCTTTTCACTGGTGACCTGCAAACGTAACTGATCTGACTGAACATTCTGCAGGACATTGTTAAAATCAATATCACGTGCCTTGTAGCCAGGTGTGTCCGCATTAGCGATATTCGATGTCAGCAACTGGGTTCTACGCTCAAACAACAGTAAAGCGTTATCGTGTACACCAAAAGCTTTGTCAAAATTTATAGGCATCTGTTTCTCCGTTTCTGTCAGTAACAGAGCAAACCGCGTGCCAGATTTATTATGTATTGTTTTTCAAAGACTTAGAAAACATGATGGGTGTTTTTGAAAACGATAGCGGCAAAGATTGCCGCCTTAAACAGGAAACTTGCCGCTCAAACCTGTTAATGCTTGAGACGATAGACCACACCGGTACTGGCACGGACCATTTCAAAAGCATCTGAATACTGGGCAATGGATTCAGATGCGCCGAGCATAAGATAACCTCTGGGGTTCAATGCTTTGGCCATTCTACTGATAATATCTTTTTTCGATTCGGCAGAAAAATAAATTAAAACATTACGACAGAAAATAACATCAAACCGGCCTAATGCAGCATAACTCTGCAGCAGGTTACCTTCTCTAAAGGTCACTCGCGCACGAATATTGGCATTGACCTGACTTTGATTGCCTATGGAAGAAAAGTAACGTCGTTTTCTTTCTTCTGATAATCCACGGGCCAGAGCCAGGGCATCATATTTTCCACTCTGCGCCTCGGCAAGAATAGCCTGAGATATATCCGTTGCGACTATTTCAACCTTAGGTGCAAACGGATTCTGTTGTGAAAACTCATCCGTAATCATACTGATTGAATAGGGTTCCTGACCACTGGAACAGGCTGCTGACCAGATACGCACATTGGATTTTTTTTCATTTTTAAACTCTGTCAATATAGTTTGACTGAGCACTTCAAATGGATAGGTGTCACGAAACCACAAAGTTTCATTTGTGGTCATAGCTTCTATGACCTGGATGCGTAATTTCTGAGAACCCGGACTTTCCAGTTTTTTAACCAGATCTTGCAAACTGGCAATATGCTGATCACGCATCAACCGTGTCAGTCGACTGGAGACAAGATAATGTTTATTTTCACCCAAGACAATGCCGCAAGCTTTTTCAAGAAAGACCTGAAAACTCTTATACTCGTCAGGATTAAAACTGGCTGTCATTCATTCACTACTTAAAATTTGTTTTAATAATAGATCCAGCATGCAATCATACACCAGACACTTTGATATATTAATCTTGGTTAATGTTTTTTATCTATATATCCTTTATTGATAACTGACAATACAGCACTCACCAGATCATCGGGTTTAAATTTTGGAATGAAGTAATTAGCTCCTACTTTATCAACCATACTATTATTGAAGACCCCACTTAAAGATGTATGCAATAAGACAAATATTTTTTGCAGATTTGGATCTTTGCGTATATTGGTAGTCAACGTATAACCATCCATGCGCGGCATTTCTATATCAGATATCACCATTGCTATTTGTTCCTCAAGTGGAATGCCATCCTTTACAAGTCCCTTGAGCGCCTCATATCCATGCTGGCCATCATTAGCAACTATACATTCTATACCCGCTTTCTCCAGTACACGCTTCATCTGGTTACGGGCGACTGAAGAGTCATCCACTATCATGACGCGTCTGGGACGCTCAGAGTCAATAGCATTCGCCTCATCAATTAAATCCTGATTCACATCCTCAGGCAAGCCCATGACATCAGCAAAAATTTTTTCGACATCAATAATTTCAACCAGTTCGCCTTCAACGTGGGTAACCGCGGTTAAATAACTACTGGCACCACTGCCCTGAGGGGGAGGCAAAATTTCTTTCCAGTTCATATTAGTAATGCGATCAACAGCCTTAACCAGAAACCCCTGGGTGTAACGATTATATTCAGTGACAATGACAAAACTTTCTTTAATGTTATCTATGGCTTTATTATTAATAGATAAAGAAAGATCCATAACAGGTATGGTTTTATTACGCAGATGTGCAACACCGACAACCCGGTTATTTGACTTGGGCAGACGGGTTAATTGCGGACAACGAATGACTTCCTGTACTTTAAAAACATTTATACCATAGAGCTGGCGTCCCCCCAGTCTGAACAATAGCAACTCAAGGCGATTTGTGCCTGCTAACTGTGTTCTACTATCAACACTATCAAGTACACCGGCCATGGTTAATTTAACCTCATAATTTATAATCTTAATTGAGTATCAGAGCATCTGTTTCCGATATATCTATCTTCATCTATAATTGCATGATATTCGAATAATAAAAATATTTATGCCTTATATTACGACAGGATTCTGACCCTTACCTCAGAATTATAGATTAGAGTCTAGTACACAATTGACCTCACACCAGGAATAGCGATGTTAAAGCACCTATTAGTTACTAAATATGCACTTCCCATTCTTGAGGCGGCATTGAAAGCCGATTACAAAAACCTGTCAAAACTTACCGCTGAATGTTCCCAAACTTCATCCGCACTTATTAATACCACGAATACAATCGTGGATAATAATAAAAAACTGGTGTCAGTTGCTGAAAGTGGTATCTGGTCATTACAACAAACCTATGAGATACAAACTAAAATTCTCGAATTACAAAATCATGTTGCCGAAATAGGTGGTGTAACGGCCAGCGTAGCCGCGGCAACTGAAGAAATGGCGGCATCAGCCACAGAAATATCAAATTCTTCACAAAACACATCATCTCGCGCACTGGAAAGTTATGAAAAAACGGAACAGGGCAATATTGCTATATCCTCCATGATGGGTGATATGGATATGCTTGAAACCGCTATTATGGCTATGTTTAACGGGGTCACCAAATTCACTGGCTTTACCAGTGAAATCAACAGTCTTACCGCCAGTGTCAGGGATATTGCAAACCAGACGAATTTACTTGCACTGAATGCAGCAATTGAAGCTGCTCGCGCCGGCGAAGCAGGACGCGGCTTTGCCGTGGTTGCAGATGAAGTCAAACAGCTGGCGTCTAAAACAGAAAAAGCTACACTGGAAATAGAAAACGTCACCAACACCATGAACACTTTAATGGAAGAGATTGGCCAATCGGTCGGTTCCAGTAAAGAATGCTTAAAACAAAGCACAGACAGTCTGGAAACCGTTGCCATGGCCCTGGGTGAAGTAACATCCGTTGTTAATGATGTCAGTTATCAGGTCAGAACCATATCGGCATCCGCCACAGAGCAGCAGTCTGTTTCCATGGAAATGGCCGCAAAACTAAGTGAAATAACACTGGCTGTTGAAGAAGAAACCCAGCGAGTGATGGATATTACCCGTAAAACAAATGAACTAAACGACACCATTATCAGCCAGTTTAACATTCTGACCTCATTCGATCAGGATGAGATATTACTGCAGACTGTCAAAGCCGATCATGTTGCCTTAAAAACACGACTCTCCATGCTGGCCCTGGGGCAAACCATCGATAGTCAGCATGAATCGAGTCAATGTCGACTATCGCGCTGGTATGACTCTATTGGTAAACAACGTTATGGACATTTTCAGTCATTCGAGAAAATGGCCACTCCACATGACAAAATTCATAAACTTGGCAGAGAAATTGCAGAATTATCTGAAAACAGGCAATTTGAGCTGGCCCGTCAAAAAATTGATGACCTCACTCATTTTAATCGTGAACTGTTTTTATACATTGATGAATTACTGGAAGAAGTACATAAAACATGAATCTACGCTCCATAATAATGACACTAACACTATTAAACAGCTGTTTAATCGGTGGCATTACGATGGCGAGCACCAACAAGACATTTCAGAGCCATGAATCCATCCTTTCGGCAGTAAGAACATTTCTGGAATCACAGAACGAACTTCAGCAATATAAAAAAGTTAATATTCAACTGGGCAGAATTGACCCGCGACTCAAATTAACCCGCTGTGAACAGTCTCTTCAGCTAAGTCTGGCGCCCGGCAGCGACACAACCGGTAAAACAACAGTCAATATACGCTGTCCATCAGATAGCCCCTGGGGCCTCTATGTCACGGCAACGATCAACAAATTCGCCACTGTCTACCAGACCGCTGCTCATCTGAACAAGGGACATATCATTACCGAAGGGGATGTTCAGGCAGTCGAATATAACCTGGCAAAACTGAATCAGGGCTATTTCACGGATAAAAAATCACTGATTGGCAAGGAAACCAGACGCCAGCTGATCAAAGGTAAGGTCATACAACCCAATCAGGTTAAGGAAACGCTGCTGGTTAAACAGGGTGAACAGGTCGCTTTAGTGGCCAAAAGCAGTCGATTTGCTGTGAGAATGCCAGGTAAAGCCTTGATGAATGGTGCATTGGGCGATCATATTCGCGTCAAAAACATGTCTTCGAAGCGTATAATTGAAGGTAAAGTAACCCGTGCCGGTGAAGTTACTGTATTAAACTAAATATTAAAGTTTTATACGGGATTGCCGATAAAGACAAAGAGAGAGAATGATCAGGGAAAAACCATGACTAACCCCATAAATAATATAAATCGTACAGCGACTGATGCGTTAAGCAACAGTAACGCCAAGACCAAGGCCACTGTTTCCGCTGAGACCGGTACTACAAAGACTCGTCCATCATCGGAAGACACGGTCAGTTTATCGGCGGAAAGCAGCCAGATAAAAAGCTTACAACAACAACTGGATGCAGTACCAGAAGTTGATATAGAAAAAGTAGACGCTATCAAGCGTGAAATTGCCAAGGGCAACTACCCTCTCGATCCTGAACGAATCGCTGAAAATCTGATTAGCCTGGAAAAAGCCTTATCACAATAAACTGGAAACAGCATGCAAACAGATATTCTAAATATTCACGAAGAGATTGCAGAACATACAGACCATTTACTGACATGCCTGTATAAAGAGCTTGATACTCTTAACGCTCATGATTATAAAGAGCTTGTCTCCATTGCATGTGAAAAACAGACTCTGGTTAAAATACTGGATGACCTGGAGAAAAAACGACAGTCTCTGGTAGCAGACAGAAACTATACAGATTATCTAAACCAAATTGATAAAAGCGAAACCCTGGCTAATCAATGGAATTCAATTGTTGAAAAAATAAAACAGTGCCATCATCAGAATGAAATAAATGGTCGATTAATTAACAGATTTAATCAAATTACTCGAGAAACTCTCGATATATTCACAGGCAATACAAACAATGCGGATATAACCTACAGCCCAGAAAGTTTAAAGAAAGGAATAAATGCACGAATAACAAATACCCGTGCCTGAAATTATCTAAACAGTTCCCTGCTCTTCAGTGGTTTCCCACCCAAATAATGGCCCAGTACATAGCGTGTTAAAATTTTGATCTGCTTTCTGACGTGAGCGCTACTCAGATCATCCTGTGAAAAGGCCAGCAAACTGGAACCATCAATAACCATCTGATTGCCAGACTGATTATTAGATGATAACTCGACCGGACCATGCTCAAGAAAATAAATATATTGTTTCTCCACTGAAATAGATTCACCTGAATCAGCATCCTCAGTGAGATTAATTTCAAAACCCAGCAATTGCAGTAATTTTTTTTCAAAAAGACGCAGACAAATCTCTATCTGATTAGATCCGGATAAGCAATCCAGTACCTGCTGATATAATAAAAAAACATCATCATGAACATCATGTTTATGAAGTAATTTTACTAATAACTCATTAACATAAAAAGCACTTAAAAGAGCATCACCAGCCAGCACTGGCCCGCTTAGTGATGCCACCTCAGCAGCAGTAAGCAGCGGCATTTCACCTTTACCACTCCAGGACAAAAACAATAACTGAAATGGCCGTAAAATACTTTTTAATTTTGATTTTGGTGCAGCACCACCACGACTGACAACCGTCAGACGACCATAATCCTTTGTAAACAGATCAAGAATTAAACTGTTATCACGAAAAGGTCGTTGATGAAGTATATATGCAGACTGGTCCTGTATCCTCATAACTATTAATCATCATTGATATAACCAAGGCTGCGCAAGGCGGCCTCATCATCTGACCAACCTGCTTTTACCTTAACCCATAACTGCAAAAACACTTTCTGCCCCAATAACTCTTCCATCTCTATTCGAGCTTTTGTACCGATACTTTTCAGACGACCACCTTTGCTGCCAATAATAATAGCTTTCTGACCTTTTGTTTCGACCAGTATGGCTGCATGTATACGAGTTATCTTTTCTTCTTCTTTATAGCTTTCAATTTCAACTGTTGACTGATACGGTAATTCATCACCCAGCTCCCTGACCAGTTTCTCCCTGATTAATTCTGCAACCAGAAATTTTGAGCTTCGATCAGTAAAATCATCTTCATCATAATAAGGTGGATTCTCTGGCAACAACTCAGCAATCGCCTGTTCCAGCTGTTTAACATTATCACCTTTCATCGCCGACACCGGCATAATCAATTTAAAATCAAATTTATCATTCAACTTCTGCAAAAAAGGAAATAACGCTTCTTTTTCTTTTACAGTATCAACTTTATTGACCACTAGAATAACCGGCTTATCAAGATCCTTTAGTTTATCCAGCACCATTTGATCTTCATCTGTCCAGACCATTGCCTGCACAACAAAAAGCAGCACATCAACATCATAAATAACCGAACTGGCTGCTTTATTCATGTAACGATTAATGGCTTTTTTACCACCCGAATGCATGCCGGGTGTATCAACATAAATAAACTGACTACTGGCAGATGTCTTTATACCCAGTATCTGATGCCGTGTTGTTTGTGGCTTACGTGATGTAATACTGAGTTTAACGCCGAGAATATGATTCAATAATGTAGACTTTCCTACATTAGGGCGTCCTATTATAGCGACATAACCACATCTAAAATTATTTGCTGAATTCATAATTATTTATTGCTCAAATTAATTTTCAGTTCAGCTGCCGCAATAGCTTCTATAGCCGCTTTTTGCTCAGCTTTTCTACGACTATTAGCTTTACCATGTGATTCGATATCAAGCTCATTAATGGAACAGGTCACAACAAATGTCTGACTATGAGCCTTACCGGAAATGTCAGTAACCTCATAAACAGGCAAAGACAGTTTCCGCGACTGTAGCAGTTCCTGCAGGCGTGTTTTAGGATCTTTTAATGTTGCTGGATCAGGCACATCACCCAACAGTTCTTCATAAAGATGGAGCACCAGTTCCCTGCTTAGTTCAAAACCGCCATCAACATAAACAGCACCAATAAGAGCTTCTACGGTATCAGCCAGAATTGAGTCACGTCGAAAGCCACCGCTTTTCAGCTCACCGCTACCAAGAATAAGATATTCACCAAGATTTAGAATTTTTGCAATTTTAGCCAGACTATCTTTATTAACCAGCGATGCGCGCAACCGACTTAAGTCACCTTCAGGGTATTGTGGATAGCGGGTAAATAACTGATCAGCGATAACAAAATTAAGAATACTATCCCCCAGAAACTCAAGGCGTTCGTAATTTTTCGCTCCGACGCTACGATGTGTTAATGCTTCAACTAAAAGCTCAGAATTCCCAAATTCATATCCCAGAATATTGATGAGACCACTAAGACTTGATGACAGTTTCATCTAGATAAATAGGCTAATTCTGGCGCAATGGCAGAACAACCTCATGTTGAAATGTAGCGACAAATTCAAGATTCCCAAAAATAGGCCCGCGTTCTTCATAATTCATAACTAGAACCAAACCTTTCTTGGCCTTTTCAAATTTAAAGGCGTCTTTATTATTTCTAAGAATATAAAGATTATTAATATCCAGCCTTTTGCCTAGTATATCTTTAATTTCTTTTGGTGATTTACCTGCAACGTCTGGATCTCTGACCAAGTTATCCATTATTGATTTTGCAGAATTATAATTCATATATAAAGGAATTATCCGTAATGCCATCATGCCCTGCACGCCTAAGAATGCTATAACAATAATCCATGAAATAGCCGTTAAGCCACGCTGTTTTTTTAACATAATTGAACTCCGGTTATTTAATAAAAGTTCCAATTCGTTTCCACTCAATACCTGAACTCCAGTTCATCCAGATCATGAATGCTTTACCTACCAGATATTTATCCGGGACTACACCCCAATAACGACTGTCATTACTATTATCACGATTATCACCCATCATGAAATAATGGCCTTCAGGTACTATATATTCCGCATCGAGACTTGGACGCCCAGGAATCAGCAACATGGCATGACTTCTATCTTCCAGTTTTTCAATATATTCTTTTGCCGTGTTCTCTTCACCTGGCCCATCATAAGTAGAAACATATTCACGTTTCACAGGCTTACCATTTACATAAAGAACCTTGTTATAATAAGCAACATGATCGCCCGGCAAACCGATTACCCGTTTTATATAATCGACTGATGGGTCACGAGGGTAACGAAACACAACCACATCACCACGTGACGGATTATCTATCTCAATAATTTTAGCATTCAGTACTGGTAAACGAATCCCATAAGAGAACTTATTGACCAGAATAAAATCGCCAATATACAAGGAAGGAATCATTGAACCTGAAGGAATTCTAAAAGGCTCTATCAGAAAACCTCTTAGCAAAAACACAATTAACAACACTGGAAAAAATGATTTCGCGTATTCAACAACAACTGGCTCACCTTTACGGCCACCCGACATCGCGCCTTCAACACTGTATTCAAATGGATTGTCTTTTCTTTTTGGTGCCCATACCCAGGCATCTAGCGCCCAGATCACACCGGTGATGAGTGTCCCCATAAAAAGAAAAAAAGCAAAATCATACGTCATATAGAAATTCTCTATTTATTCTTATATTTAATCAGCTATTATCGACTTTAAGCACTGCAAGGAAGGCATCCTGTGGAATTTCTACTTTCCCAAATTGCTTCATACGCTTTTTACCTTTCTTTTGCTTATCCAGTAATTTTCGTTTACGACTAACATCACCACCGTAACATTTAGCGGTTACATTTTTACGTAAAGCTTTTACTGTACTACGTGCGATAATATTACGGCCTATAGCCGCCTGAATCGCAATATCAAACATCTGCCGTGGTATTAGCTCACGCATTTTTTCAGCTATCTCCCGACCACGACGCTGTGACTGATCCGCATGTATGATAACAGCTAAGGCATCCACTTTTTCATTGTTGATTAAAATATCAACTTTTACCAGATTTGCCGCCTGAAAACGCTTTAATTCATAATCAAAGGAAGCATAACCCCTACTCACTGATTTTAGACGATCAAAAAAATCTAGCACAACTTCACTCAAGGGCATTTCATAGGTTAACGCAACCTGAGTACCCATATATTGCATATTCAGCTGCACGCCACGCTTTTCGATACACAGGCTAATCACATTACCGACATAATCCTGAGGCAGAAGAATATTTGCCTGAATAATGGGTTCACGGATTTCCTCGATCAGATTCACTTCAGGCAAATCAGCAGGATTATGAATCTGCAGGACTTCACCCCGGGTGGTTTCCACTTCATAGACCACTGTCGGTGCTGTGGTAATCAGATCCAGATCATATTCACGTTCCAGCCTTTCCTGCACAATTTCCATATGCAGCATACCGAGAAAACCTATACGGAAGCCAAAACCCAGTGCTGATGATGTTTCAGGTTCAAACTGCAAAGAGGCGTCATTCAGACGTAATTTCGACAATGCCTCCCGGAAATTATCGTAATCATCGGTTTCCACCGGGAACATACCGGCAAATACGCGGGGCTGAACTTCTTTAAAACCGGGTAAGGCCTTATCTGTTGGCCGATCCACCAGCGTTATGGTGTCACCAACACGGGCTGAATCAATTTCTTTCATGCCGGCAATAATATAACCCACCTGCCCGGCTGAAAGCTCGCTGGTTTCCGTGCGTTTTGGTGTAAAAACACCAACATTATCAACGTGATAACCCCGTCCCGTGGACATCACCAGCATTTTGTTACTCTTGCGAATTCGCCCCTGTTTGATACGGACCAGTATGATGACACCTACATAGGCATCGAACCAGGAATCAATAATTAATGCCTGTAATGGCGCATCTGCATCACCCTCAGGTGCCGGGATGCGTGTTACCAGCTGTTCCAGTAAATCCTCAACCCCAATACCGGATTTTGCACTTACCAGGCAGGCGTCCTTGGCCTCAATGCCGATAATATCTTCAATTTCTTTAATCACGCGAGCAGGTTCAGCGGCTGGCAGGTCGATTTTATTTAGTACAGGCACCACTTCCAGCCCCAGATCAAGGGCGGTATAACAGTTGGCCACACTTTGTGCCTCAACACCTTGTGATGCGTCGACAATCAGCAATGCACCTTCACAGGCTTCCAGAGACCGGGAAACTTCATAGGAAAAATCCACATGTCCCGGTGTATCAATCATATTCAGCTGATAGACTCGCCCATCTCTGGCTTTGTATTGAAGAGAAACGCTTTGTGCCTTAATGGTAATACCGCGCTCACGCTCGATATCCATACTATCAAGCACCTGCGACTCCATCTCGCGCTCAGTTAAACCACCACAAATCTGGATAAATCGGTCAGCTAATGTGGATTTACCATGATCTATATGGGCAATAATGGAAAAATTTCGAATGTTCTGCATCAGTTGTTCGTGCTACTCAGAATCTGCTCTATGGCAGCCATATCCAGAAAATAATGGCAAACCTTCCTGTCACCATACATTACAACAGGCACTTCTGTGCCATATTGCTCTACCAATTTGGTGTCGGAGTCTACATCTAACGGCACTATTTCAAAAGCATAACTTCCTCGTAATTGCCCTAATTGCCACAATAAATCCTCACATAAGTGGCAACCCTGTCGAATATAGACCCTGAACGTAACCATTAACCCTCAGGCAGGCTGATGACGATAAACTGATCTGCATCATCGCGATGCACCAGAACCGGCACCTTCTTGCCTTCCGGCAGACCCAGCACTTTCTTTTTAAAGTCGGCCACATGCTGAACGCTGGACTGATTAATCTGCAGAATAATATCACCCTCTTTCAACCCGGCGGCCTGGGCAATACTGTTGGGTGCCACTCTTTCAATTTTCACACCGCGTCCCAGATCTGATTTTTCGGACTTGCTCAGTTCAACCACAGCAACACCTATACGATTCTCTCTGGTCGACTGCTGTTTGGCCACCACGGGCTTTTCCTCCTCAGGCAGGGCATCAATAACCACCTTCAAGGTTTTATATTTGCCTTCACGCAACAGTTTTAGCTCCGCCGTCGAGCCAACAGGCACACGCCCGACCATTGGCGGCAAATCTGAAGAATCAATAATGGCCTTATCGTTAAACGCGACAATCACATCACCGGCCTTGATGCCGTGTTTTTCCGCCGGACTATTTTCAATTACCTGAGACACCAGCGCACCCTGAGGCTTATCGAGACCAAAAGACTCGGCCAGCTCCTGGGTAATTTCCTGGATATAGACACCTAACCAGCCTCTGCTCACCGAGCCTTTAGTTTTGATTTGCTCAACCACATCCATAGCCACATCAATAGGAATAGCAAATGACAAGCCCATAAAACCACCGGTACGGCTGTATATCTGCGAATTGATACCAATCACTTCGCCGTCCAGATTAAATAAAGGACCACCGGAATTACCCGGATTAATCGCCACGTCGGTCTGAATAAATGGCACATAATTAGCACTTGGTAAACTGCGTCCCTTGGCACTGACAATGCCTGCTGTCACTGAATGATCAAAGCCAAAAGGCGAGCCTATCGCCAGCACCCAGGAACCGACTTTTATTTTCTCGGCACTACCGGTCTTAACAACGGGAAGATTCCTGGCTTCGACTTTTAACAAGGCAATATCAGTATATTTATCTGTACCAATAACCTTGGCTATTAATTCACGCTTATCACTCAAACGGACAAAAATCTCATCGGCATCGGCAACTACATGATGATTGGTGATCACATAACCATCTTTGGAAAGAATAAAACCTGAACCCAGGGATTGAGAATCCTCAGGCATCTGCGGCATACCATCTTCACCAAAGAATTTTTTAAAAAAATCACCAAAAGGTGAATGTTCAGGAATATCCAGGTGCTCCCATTGATCAGGGGATTTTTTCTGTACCGTACTGATATTCACAACAGCAGGGCTATTTTGTTCCACCAGCTCGACAAAATCAGGCAATGACTGGGC
>JAOUMX010000176.1 GCA_029881275.1 Gammaproteobacteria bacterium
ATCATTTGAAATATAACATCAATTATTCCTGATTATGTCGATACTGAATATTATGGCATTACGCCATTCCGCATTTTATAGCCCCTTGCTGATGACTATGGCAGGTGGTTTCTTACGTGATGAAGGACTGGATTATCACTATGTTCTGGCATCTCCTGATAATACTGTTGTGGATAATATTAATAGCGGTGATTGTCATCTGGCGCAGTCCGCTGTGGCTACCAGCTTTGCATCACTTGAAGCCGGTGAAGATATAAACATTGTTCATTTTGCACAAATCAATTGCAGGGATGGATTTTTTATTGCTGCAAGGGAAGCGGATACAGATTTTACCTGGGATAAATTAATCGGTAAAAAGGTGTTAGTTGATCATTTCTTTCAGCCTTATGCCATGTTGAAGTATGGTCTTTATAAACAGGGTATTAATATTGAAGATCTCGATATTATTGATGCCGGTAATATTGAGCAGATGGATCTGGCTTTTCGTAATGGCGTGGCTGATTATGTACATCAACAGGGGCCGGCACCACAACAATTAGCTCATGAGGGTATAGGGCATGTTGTTGCTTCAGTGGGGGAACTGGTAGGTCCGGTTGCATTCAGTAGTTTGTGTGCATCAAGGGAGTGGTTGAAGACCGACATGGCGGTTGCTTTTAAACGTGCCTATGGTAAATCACTGGCTTATGTTATTAATGCCCCTGCAGATGAAATTGCTGCACGGGAATATGAGGCCGGTTTCTTCCCGAATATTAATATGAATGTACTTGCAGAAACCATTAGAGCTTATCAACAGCTTGGTTGCTGGCAGAATGACACACGGATATCACAACAGGCTTATGAGAACTTGCTGGATATATTTATGCATGCAGGCTTAATTTCCAGAAAATATGAATACCACAGGGTTATAGTGGCTGAATAATGGATAATGCATTCCGTATTAACTTTTATAGCCGATGTAAACAGGGGAGTGTATGCGTACCTATCTAGTGATTAATGGCAAAGAAGTTACCAATCCGGTTGCCAAGTTTTTATTATTTTTGACAGCGCTTGTATTTTCTTTTGTCAGCACTTTATTGTTTCTGTTTATTATTTTACCCCTGGTGGGACTTGCCGTCACACTGTCAGTAGGACTCGTTGTGAGTATCGTTTTTGTTGTTTTTATCAGCATTCCTGCATTAATGATTTTTACTGCCCTGTTTGGCAGGCTGTTTGGCGAAACTGAGTTTAGACTCAGAAAATAATTACCGTCCTGATTTTAAATTTAATGCATCTGTCACTGAAAATTATTTTTATATAGTATCTATTTTGTCAGGGATGATTTGATCGGTGGCTCTTCTGTTTCTCGTAAACAGACGTGAATAATCAATTTTCGGATATTGTTACAATCACCGATAATTCTGCTACTTTATATAGTTGTCAGCTATATACCTTATTTACAATACTAATAATAATCAGAAGAATTAGATATGATTACATCAGCAGAGCTGGTTGCCCGTTCAGTTAAATTAATTTCATTGCCCGATGTGTATGTACGATTGAAATCGGTCATTAATACACCCAATTCATCCATGTCTGATATCGCCATGGTGATAGGCCATGACCCGGCATTAACCGCTCGGTTATTAAAACTGGTGAATAGCCCGTTTTATGGTTTTGCAGCCAATATTGATACCGTTACCCATGCTATTAATTTACTTGGTACTGAACAGGTAGAAGAGCTGGTGTTTGCAACCACCATTGTTAATTCCATGACCGGTTTCAGTAACGACACAATGAATATGTATGATTTCTGGTTTAACAGTGTTTATTCGGCAGTTACAGCGCGGTTACTGGCATTTAACTGCGATGATATAGATACCGAGCGTCCCTTTGTATCAGGTTTGTTACATGATATAGGTCATCTGATTATGTATTCAGAAATTCCAGATGACTGCCGTCCGGTGATTGCAGCGGCTAAAGAAAAACACTCTCCTTTGTTTCTGGTTGAGCGTGATTTGCTGGGGTTTGACTATGCCCAGGTGGGTGCGGATTTATTACGTGGCTGGGGTTTACCAGAGAGCCTGGTAGAAATTATTGGTTGTCAAAATGAACCGGCAAGAGCCGGTAAATATCAACTGGAAACCGCCATATTGCATATCGCAACTGCTATCACAAAAGCAGCACTTGCGGATATCCCGATTACTCCTGAGACTCTTGTGATTGATCCTGTCTGCTGGGAAATAACGGATCTGTCAGTTCATGAAATGGCGAGTATAAAATCTGAGGTGGATGAACAGTCCAGTATTGCTATGGACATACTGTTCCCCCGGTTATCAACAGTAACCCATTAAACAAGTATTTATAATAGAACTGCTATTTAAAACTTATCAGTTCTATTGTCATCAACTACCGCTTTAATGGTAGGTGGTTGATGATTCCAGTACATGACTGGCCAGTTGATGTGATGCACGTGCCAGATCATCGACCGACAGAAAACCATTAATCTTGTTGTTGCGGTCAACAACTGCCAGTCGTCTAATATGTGCTTTCATCATAATGTCTGTGGCTTCTTCAATGGTCTGATCTGCAAAGCAGGTAGTGACTTCACGGGTCATGATTTCATGAACTTTGGTCCAGCCTGCATCACGACCTTTGGCAGTGACTTTGCAACAGATATCACGATCAGTCAGTATGCCAACTAACTGGTCGCCATCCATCACTGTGAGACAACCGACATGAATATCGTGCATCTGTCGGGCTGCTTCTTTGGTTGTGGCCAGCGGTGTTGTTGACATCACTTTTGAATTCATAATTTCGCTAACTTTCATGGCTTTTCCCCTGTCTTATTAGCACGGGTATACCCGTTTAGTGAATCGGTGTTGCGGCTTCGAGTACCGCACCGGCCAGATCGTATGATGCTCTTGCCAGGTCATCAACAGATAAAAAACCGGCCAGTAGATCATT
Organism: Gammaproteobacteria bacterium; assembly: GCA_029881275.1. Lineage (GTDB taxonomy): Bacteria > Pseudomonadota > Gammaproteobacteria > SZUA-229 > SZUA-229 > JAPHQX01. The sequence goes on from JAOUMX010000176.1 coordinate 2,944, forward strand.
GTCCATGACTGCCAGTCGACGAATATGCTTGTTTTTCATCAGTGCGGCAGCATCAGCAAGATCCATGTCTGCTATACAGGTGATAACGTCTTTGGTCATGACTTTCTGAACTTCAGTGGACTGTGGATCATGTCCCATGGCAATCGCATAGACACTAATATCTCGGTCAGTAATAATGCCCAGTAATTTGCCATTATCATCAACCACGGGCATTGAGCCGACATTAAATTCGCTCATTCTACGCGCAGCATGTCTGAGAACGGTGGTGGGTTTTACGGATTCGACCCGGGTGGTCATTATGTCTCGTACTTTCATGATTTCTCTCCTTTTTGCTTTGGGCAGCGATCTGGAGGAGTCGTTGCGGTTTATAACTCTATAACTACCGCAGAATGTTCAATTCAGATTATGCTTTCAACCTGTTAAACCATCTTGCGATAGTTTAAAAATATGTAAACGTTTTTTCGTCTATAACAACATCTAGTTTCAGCATAGCATTATCGCTATTAAATTATTTTGTTTACTATGATCCTGATCAACAAAAGCTAATGGATTTTCTTTTGTTATAATCCGTAATTGATTTTTTTAATGGCTATGACATATAAATTTTATGCATAAAATTGTAACGCCTATTACTGACGCCAGGTATTTGACTCAGGCAGTCTTGCAGATTATTAGCTTGCTGGGTATGTACCAGGCAGAGCTGGCCCGAATACTGGGTATGCAGTGTTCTGATATAGGTGAAATGGCGTCGGCAAAAAAAGTTATTCAGATTAATTCCCATGCATGGCATCAGGCAAGCATGTTTGTGCGTTTTTACAACCGTTTATATGACCGATTTGACGGTGATGAGGCAATGATGTGTCACTGGCTACGCAGATATGAGCATAACCTGTCAGGCTCACCATTTTACCTGATTGTCGATGAACATAAACTTGCACAGGTGGTGAGTTATATGGAGGTGATGAGGTGAAAATCTATCTTATGCAGCACGGTGAAGCCAGATCCAAACAGGATGATCCACAACGTTCTTTATCGGATAAGGGTAAGCAAGATGTGGATAAAATAGCTGGCTTTGTTGCGCGTAGTGGTATCAGACCCGGCAGAATTATTCATAGTGGGAAGTTACGTGCAGAACAGACAGCAGAGATCATGGCGGCATCGATTTCAGATGGTAGTACAGAAGTTAGTGATGTCATTAACCCAGATGATAATCTTGCTGAATTTATTGAGGTGATTGATAACG
>JAOUMX010000062.1 GCA_029881275.1 Gammaproteobacteria bacterium
GCTACTTATCCTTTCCTGGTCGGCAAATTCAAAGTCTCTGATAAAACTGAAGTCGCTGCCACATTCGGTACTGTCAGTGCTGATGCGGGTTCATCAGCGGCTGCAGCCGAAGGTTCTGGTATCACCGCCGGTGTATTCCAGACAGTTGCGCCGAGCACACAGGTGTTTGTCTCAACCAGTATGGTAAGTCTGGATAATGCAGCAGCTGAGCCTTCAGTGATCTCAGTGGGTGCTATTCATAAGTTCTAAGATGTTGTTTGTGTCATAGCTATTGGCCCTGGCGTAAAGTCAGGGGCCTTTAGTTTGTGTACCAGATCGTAATAAAAAAGCTCTTTCATAATGAAAGGGCTTTTTTTATGTATTAATTTTGAATGGACAGTTGTTCCAGAGTCCGGAAGGCCTGATCGATGGAGATGTCATCTCTGATCGGGATAGTGGTTTCATTGCCGGATTCAAGATTGTTACGAATTGACTGTTGATCATTAGTGTCGTGCTGATCAAGGCCGTCAATAATTTCACGGGTAATGCGGCCGCTGACTGTGATTCCATCGGGTGCAAAGAACAGCTTTTTCTCGGGTTCTTTTACCGTCAGGTTATCGAGGGAAATAGTAAATCTGACATTTGGGCAGGCTTTGGGTGCAAAGCCATAAAGGTCTTCAGCGCCGTATTTGATACAGACCTTCAGGGTATAGGATAAAATGTCATGGTTTAACAAAACATGGCGCCCTTTTATCGCTTCGCGTAGAAATAACTCAGTATCATTAGTCGTTGTTGCCGGTGTTTTAACGGCGGCGTCTCTGGTCTGTACTGTAGAGTCTTTACCGGTTACTGGACTTTTGGGTTGAGGTAATGAGGTTGTCTCACAGAGTGAGGTAATTTGAGTGGGTGTGAAACCCTTGGTCAGATAAAATTCTACGTCATCTCGACTGCAGGCGGCATTGCTATTTAACGAGATAGCACAGAGTGTTGTCAGCGTTAGTGCAGTTAAAACCGGTTTATTGAAAAGTATCACTAAATATACTCCAGAATACAGGATGAAGTGTATCTTCATCTGGTGATGATGTATTTGCAGGAAAGGTTGGGTCTATTTTAGCAGGTTTCATTTTTTGCAAAGAATGATTTTTGTCATGGTCAGGGTGTTCTGATTTTGCTGTCCTTGAGGTGTTGATCTGGTTATTATAAGCGGATTAAAAATACTAACCTCCAGGGATCTGTTTTGTATAAACTTGTTGAACGCCGATTAAAACGCCTTTTGGATTCAGGTGACAGGCATATTCTTGATGGCAGACTGATTGGGGTCGAAAAAGAATGTCTTAGAGTTTCACCAGAAGGTAGTATTTCGCAACAGCCACATCCGCTTGCATTTGGTTCTGCACTGACAAATCCCTACATAACAACCGATTATTCCGAAGCCTTGCTGGAGTTCATAACGCCACCTGTGAATCATACTGCTGAAGTGCTTGGGTTTTTGCGGGATGCTCAGGCCTATGTCTACAGCCAACTGGACAATGAAATTCTCTGGGCCACCAGCATGCCGTGTGTGGTCGCTGGCGATGATAGTATTCCTATCGCACAATACGGATCGTCAAATCAGGGGCTTATGAAAACGGTTTATCGCCGTGGCCTGGGCTATCGATATGGTCGTGTAATGCAGGTGATTGCCGGGGTTCATTTTAATTATTCTTTCCCCGATGATTTCTGGCTGGCTTATCAGCAGATGGAGGAAAATACTGATTCACTACAGGATTTTATTTCAGAACAATATTTTTCATTGATTCGAAATTTGCAACGCTTTGGCTGGTTAATACCTTATTTGTTCGGCGCATCCCCTGCGGTATGTAAATCATTTTTGGGCGACAAACCAACGACTCTGGAAGAGTTTGATGTGAATACCTATTATGAGCCTTATGCAACTTCATTACGCATGGGTGATATTGGTTATCAGAACAATAAAGAAAATGAAATTGGAATTAAAGCCTGTTACCGTAATCTGGATGCTTATGTGAATTCATTGCAGTTTGCGATTACAACACCGTATAAAGATTATGAACATTATGGCGTTAAAGTAGATAACGAATACCGGCAGCTAAACGCTAATATTCTGCAAATCGAAAATGAATATTACAGCACGGTAAGACCAAAGCAGATATTGCAGGGTAATGAAAAGCCATCAGTTGCGTTGAAGAAAAGAGGCGTTCGATATGTAGAGCTTAGATCACTGGATGTTAATGCTTTTGAGCCTTTAGGCATAGATGAAACCCAGTTGCGTTTTCTGGAAGCTTTTATGCTGTTTTGTTTATTGCATGAAAGTGAGCAGATCTGTTTCAGTGAAAGAGAGGAGATAGACCAGAATGAGCTGGATGTTGCGCATAAAGGTCGAGATCCCGAGCTGAAATTACAGCGGGATGCATCAGAATGTTCATTAAAGGACTGGGCTTTAGAGTTATGTGATGTGATGCAGGGTGTTTGTGATTATCTTGATGTAACACATGATAGTGATGTTTATTCGCGGGCGCTCAGGGAACAGATAGAAAAAGTAAAAGATCCTGATTTGACACCTTCAGCAAGAATGCTGAATGCCATGAGAGAAAATAAAGAAGGTTTTTATTATTTTGCGAAACGTATGTCGCAAAGTCATTATGAATATTTCAAGGGTATTAATCTGAGTGAAGATAAAAAGCGCTTTTTTTCTGAAGCGGCTGAAATTTCATTGAAAAAACAGAAGCAGATTGAGGTGGAAGATAATTTGTCTTTTGATGATTATTTAAAAGCTTATTTTTCTCAATGATATAACTGAAATTTCTGGGTTACTTCTTTAAGTATTTTAATTAATAATAGTTTCTCGTCATAACCCAGGAATGATCCCATTTCCATTTCTTTGCCATGAGATTTTATGCTGACTTTGGGTATGTCATAGAGTCCATGCTCATGTATATAAATTTTTGACCAGTGACGTGGGTATTCCCATGATTTTTCCGGAGATGCTTTTCCTCTTTCGATAACGACTTTGTCATCTGTAAATGTGATGACTTCACAATGGTTGTTGCGTTTAAAAAACAGGTAAACAGCAATGCTGATAAGTAATAGTTCAAGACCAGAGAAGGGAAGAACCAGCCAGCCGCCCAGGCGATAAAAGTGAATGGCTATGGCAAAGGTGATGATGCAAATAATATAGAATATACGAGTGTTTGTTTTCCAGCTTAAGGACAGGTTGGGTTCAAGTAGAATATGCCCATTGTAGCCATTATCATTTATGGAAACAGTTACCATTAAGCCTCCTGGGGTGTGGCTTTTATTTTCCTGGCGCCCGGCATTTTAATGCCGGGCTAGTTTTAAAATGTAATTATAGTGTCTGTTTAGATTAGTTGCAGGTTAAGTATGCCTTCCATTTTTTCAGCTGTTTCTGATTTGCCTGTACGACTATCGCCAACCAGTGCAACGGTTATGCTGACTTCCTGTGGTTTTTCATTCATACGACTGCGTTTTTCCTTTGCCTGCGACTTGATCAGATTGATCAGGTCTTTAGCCAGGCGAACCGGGCCTTCCTGTTCAACCTGTTCACGATTAGTAAAGCCGCAGCGTGTAATATCATCATCTTTGTTGCCTTCATACGCGCCTGCCATGAGCTGACTGTGAGCAACGCCAACTTTCAGTTCGCCTCGATTAATCAGAATATTCATGTCGCCAATGAAACCCTTCTCATTTTCTGAGAATTTCTCGTAAAGATCAGGGTGGATAATGGTGCCGTCATTGCCCTTTAGAAGAGGGAATGGGTTGGCCCAGTAACTGCTTTCCTTGGAGCCTCGATGTGTTTGGGTTGAGCCTGCAGCGACACGTTCACCAAGACGGAAATGTTCCAGTGCTTGTTCGATGTGCATGTCAGCCTGTATAGTGGTGACGCCAGGTTCGATAAGCGTGAAGTTATTCATGTATAACAGAACATCAAGTGGATCATTACGGAAGAGCTCACCAACATCGGTAACCGGTACTATTTGACGTGCATTGCTGCCTGTGTCTTTGTTGTATCCAACTTCTCGCCCGGCCATCTGCATTTTTGCCTGTTCACTAAAGCCATCAAGGCAGGCAAATGCTCCGGTTTCTGTACCAAAGAAAATAGGTCGTGTTATTTTATCATGCGCATCTTTAATTAAACTGATTTTACCCATGTCATCTGCTTTGATTAGCATTTCAGCGATATAGGGTTCTTCTTTATCAAAGCGCACAACATAACGTGTACAGCCACAATGCAGCGGCAGATCACCATCCAAAATGGCCAGCACATTATGTAATGTTAAAATTGGTTTTTTGCAATAACCAAAATATTTTAACTCATCTATATTGGGAACCATTCCGATTAGTATTTTATTATCGTTATCATAGTAGTAGCCAAGATCTTTCTCTTCGGCATTTGGATCGCCAAAAAAGAAAATACCATCAGCTTTGCGTTGATTAATAATGTCTTCTACTTTGGCGAACGGGAATAAATTGAGCAGGCCAGGTTCCATTTCAATACAGCCGCGTGATTTATGAATAAAAGCAATGATTAATGAGGTGCCTACGCGTAAAGGTACTGAAACCCAGTCTTCGACAACGAATTTTCTGAGCTGTAAAGGGTTATGTTGTAGTTCGTAAAACGGCTTGGCGCGTTTGTTTGAGGGTGTAGAATAATCAACGCCGGTTTTCATATCTGCGGCAATGGTTAACGGCACATGTGCCAGCAGGTGGTAATCGCCCGAGTAATTAAAATAGTGACCTGAGATTTCACCCGCCGTTACATTAGGTGATGCATCCATGCCGGGTGTGCGACGAACGCCTTCTTCGAGGTTTACTTTTTTTAGTAACAAGCGGCGTGTATCAAGAATTAAATCTGCCAGATCCTGTGCCTTGTCAGTGACTTTTTCTTTAACTGTTTCAGGTGTTTCCAGACCGGTAGATACAACATCATTTTGCAGGCGTACCAGACGTGAATAGGCTGAGCCGCGATAATGATGAAATGCGCCGTCCATAAAGCGTATTAGTTCTCGGGCATATTCAGCCTCTTGAGGTGTCTTAAAACCATCGGTATCCAGAATTGAAATTAGATCACGGGTGCGGACAGTCTTTATAAATTCAATTTTATGCGCGGCTTCCTGTTTGCGGTCGTCAGGCCGATTTTTAAGATCATTAATGAATGCCCGCTTGTATGACTTAAGGAATCTTGAGAAGGCGAGACTTCTTAATAGTTGGCCGGGTGTATTGCAGCCGTCACGAATTTCTAGAATCTGTTCCATGGTGCCTGTTTTAAAGATTGTTGAGTAGATTGCAGATAATACCCTTTATCAGGAAAGGCATCCAATCAGGGGTTTATACCCGGGTATTAGTTTTTTTAAGTCTTTCATATAGTTACCGATACAGGAAAAAAATTTGAAATATTTATTTTGCATGATATACTTTAAACAGAATATTATCATATTCTAATATAGATAATATGGTATTCCCTCTGGTTTGCGTATTAATGGCTTCATGCCAGGAAAGTCTCGCAGCCATCAAATGAATAAAGTCATTGCCGGTTTTCACTGGCAGAGCGGCATTTCCCTGCTGATAACTTAAGATCATTAGACTGAGTTTATTTTTTATGTCTGTGGAAATGTGATGATTATCAGTAATTTAAGGAATTAACAATGAAGATTATTCGTGTCATAACTACAGGTTTTCTGGCCTTCTGGCTATTATTTCAGTTATCAGCTGCACAGGCTGTTGAACCCAATATTTTTAAAGATAGACTTAAACAACAGCACTTATTGAATAGTAAAGAAGAGAGCGCTATCAATGCCGAGTTTAGAAGTAAGTTTTCTCAGGAAGACTACAATAAACAGGATTTGAATAAAAACCCATGGGATACCAAGAAAGCCCAGTTGAAAAAGGCTGATGCTGAGTCAGATAAACTGGCTAATACATGGGGTAATTGCCGTGAACATGCTTATACACAGAGAAATCAGTGTTATGCCAAGCGTAATAATATGTATACCTGTGAACGTTATTATGATGCACGTGTACGGATATGTGATAGCCATTTTTAAGACGGTCTTTCGAATAGAAATGGAAAAGCCCGATCAAATGATCGGGCTTTTTTTTGCCTGATTAATAATATTGCTTGGCATGTATATAATAATTATCTGCAAATTATGATGACAGAATTAAGTATGAATAAGATAAAAGTAGAACATCAGCCAGATCCGGCAAAATTAATAGCGCTAGGTGTATTTGAATGGGGTATCTGGGAAAAAGAAGAGTCTGAGTTTCCCTGGTTATATGATGCTGAAGAGACCTGTTATCTCCTTGAAGGAGAAGTCATTGTTACATCGGATGATGGTATCTCGGTGAAAATAGAAAAAGGTGATCTTGTGGTCTTTCCTGCCGGACTGTCATGTCATTGGAAAATAATTAGATCCGTCAGAAAACATTATAATTTTGCATAAGTTAGTTGAAACTACTGCGTCTGTCCTTGGGTACATGGCCTCTGAGGAAATCCATTTGATCGACCAGTATTCTTCTGTTGGCAAGAATCATGGCCTCTGCTTTGTTGGGTGCGTAGGGTAATGCCAGTAGTGGCATATGTGCGCCACCGGGTGTACGACAGCCTTTTTTTACATTACATGCTTTGCAGGCCGTCACTACATTGGTCCAGGTATCTCTACCACCATGTGCTTTTGGTTTTACATGATCTCTTGTCAGTAAAGAATGTTTAAATGTATCGCCGCAGTAAAGGCAGGTATGTCTATCGCGTTCGAAGAGCGCTCGATTGGTAAGTGACGGTGTGACTTCTTGATTGTATTTAGCTTTTGCGCCTTTAACGGCAATAATGGTATTGAGATCAATGAATGATTGAAGACCGGTTAAATGACTGATGCCACCAAACACGCGTATGAATGATTCACTGGCAACCCATGCTATCTGTTCTCTAACATAAAGATTGACCGCTTCCTGCCAATGAAGCCAGTCGATAGGTTTGCCTGCGCTATCTAATGTCAGGATCAAAGGTATGGGTTGTGAAGTATCCATCATCAGCCCCTGAGTTCAGAAATTATTTCGTTCTTGAATTTATAATATTTTAATCAATTATAGTATGAATAATCGATAACGCCAGTCAGGCACGTTATTCTGATTGTTATTCATCAATATATATGTATTTATTACGTAATAATTTTATAACAGGGGATATATTTTTTTCCGGGGAGTTTCATGCGGTGTTGTTGCACAAATGATTCAAGTAATGCATCAAGTGGTTTCATTATGGATTTATCGCCACGAATTTCAAAATTGCCATGTTCTTCAATGGATTTAATGCCATCTGCTTTTACATTGCCGGAAACAATGCCGGAAAATGCACGTCGTAAATTTGCGGCTAATAAATGTGGTTCCTGGTTTTTATGTATTTCAAGTTGCAACATATTTTCATGGCTGGGTATAAATGGTTTCTGGAATTCATGATCAATATTTAATACCCAGTTATAATAAAATGCGTCACCATTTGCTTTTCTGAATTCTTTAATAGCATGCATGCCGGTTTTCATTTCTCGTGCGACAAGAACAGGGTCGTCAATAATTATTTTGAAACGTTGTTGAGCTTTAAAACCAAGAGTTGATTCAATAAAATGATTGATCTGGCGGAAATAGCTTTCACTGCTTTTGGGTCCGGTAAGGATAAATGGAAAAGGAATCTCATAATTATCAGGGTGTAATAGAATCCCGAGGAAATACAGAATTTCTTCGGCTGTTCCTGCGCCACCGGGAAAAACAATAATGCCATGTCCTGTTCGTACAAAAGCCTCTAGTCGTTTTTCTATATCAGGTAGGATAACCAGTTCATTGACGATTGGATTGGGTGATTCTGCAGCGATAATGCCAGGTTCGGTAATGCCAAGGTAGCGTCCATTGTAGATACGTTGTTTGTTATGGCCTATAGTTGCACCTTTCATTGGGCCCTTCATTGCGCCCGGTCCGCAACCTGTACAAATGTCTATTCCACGCAGTCCTAATTCATGGCCGACTTCTTTGGTGTAATCATATTCATTACGATGAATTGAATGTCCGCCCCAGCAAACTGCCATATTAGGATCACGTCTTGTTTTTAAAATATTGGCATTGCGTAAGATATGAAAGATTGCATTGGTAATGCCCTCTTTTGTTTCAAGTTTGAATTTATTTCTGAGTTCAATTTCGTTTTTTACATAAACAATATCGCGCAATACAGCAAATAAATGCTCCTGAATACCGGTTATCATTTCGCCATCAACAAAAGCGCTTTCTGGTGCGTTGACAACTTCGAGTTTAACGCCCCGTTCCTGCTGAATAACGCTAATGTCAAAATCCGGGTATTTTTCTAAAACTGCCTTGGCATCATCCATCTGGCTGCCGACGTTTAGAACGGCCAATGAGCAACGGCGAAAAATATCATAGCAGCCGTCGGCGCTGGTGCTTTTTTTTAGCTGGTTAACTTCATATTGTGAAAGTGTTTCCATTGGCCCCTTGGGGCTGACGCGAGCTATTTTATGTTTTTTTTCCATAGTCTATCTTATTGTTATTTAATAATTTTATTCTATAAATAATGTATGCTGAGATTGATAAGGTATTTAATTATTGATGTCCATGAAAGTATAGTCGGACATTTATGTTATTGTGATGACGGTGTGTTGAAAGGGTGTGTATTTTATGAGTACTGAAATGTATGAAGTGGCTTTTAGTGGTCAAATAGCCGAGGGTGCTGACCTTGATAAGGTAAAAGCAAATGTTGCACAGATGTTTAAGGCGGATGATGCAAAACTGGCACAATTGTTTTCGGGTAAGCGAGTTGTTATAAAAAAAGATATCGATAAGCAGACAGCATTGAAATATCAGGCGGCGTTAACAAAAGCCGGTGCTTTGTGTGAAGTTGCTAATTTATCGGCAACTAAACCCCCTGTGGTTGAGGCTGCTGTAACCGTGCCGGTAGAGCCAAAGCCTGCGGTTACTAAAGTCATCACGAATACGCCTGTTGAAGATATACCCCCTGCTCCAAAAACAGTGCCACTGGATATTACCGGTGATCAGATTAGTGATTTATCGGCGTCTCTCGCGCCAGTTGGTAGTGATATGCAGGATGCTAAAGCTGAAATTCCGGAAGTGCAGATTGATTTAACCGGGATGGATATGGCGCCACCGGGGAGTGATCTGGTTGAGCATAGAGATAAACCTGTACCGCCATTACCGGATACTTCCGGTTTATCGATAAAAGATGGCTAACTGATTAGTGTTTTGAGGAAAACCACTCCAGGCCCTGTGCTGAGGCCAGTTCAATTTTGCCGCGTGATAGCGCTATGCATCCCTGGCGCTCAAACTCCTTAAGGATTCTGCTAACCACTTCGCGTGTAGTGCCCAGTTCATGAGCCAGTTCCTGGTGAGTGATTTCTAATATCTGGCCATGATTTCTTTCAAAGCGACCACCTAGCATGCAGGCAAGTCGCATATTTAGGTTATCAAATGCCGTTGTCTGGATGATATACATGGATTCGCATAGTCTGCCGGTCAGGGTCGTCAGAACATAATTTCTGAAAGTTTCAGATGCGTTCATTACCAGGCTAAAGTCGCTTGCCGACATTATTAGTGCCCTGGATGGTGTCTCGGTGACGGCAATGGCATTGAATGGCTGTCCTTGCAGCATACTGTTGAGGCTGAGTACGCATATACCGCCGGGTTCAATTCTGTATAAGGTCAGTTCTCTACCATCGGAAGCGGTTTGGTAGACTCTTACTCGGCCTTCAAGCATCAATATGAAGTTATTGCAGGTCGTATTGGCACTGAAGAGTTCCATATTGGCTGGAATCTCCATTAATTTGGCGCGATTGATGGCATCAATCCAGGCAATGTCAGAAATACTGTTGAGAACAGGATAAGCCTTTGACAGATAAGGTTCTCTATCAGTAGCAATATGAGGTGGCAGCTTATTGATATGATTATTAATTGCGTTCATGTTAAATACAAAATCAGTGGATTGTTAGGTCATTCTTTTTTAACCGGGGGAGAAGCAGTTAAATAATAGGTAGATCACTTAGTTGCTGTATGTGATATATGTTACATAGCATGTAAATGAGCTGGCTGCATGCTTTATGGTGATTTTTCAGTCAGTGTACAACTATTTGTTTTGAACTTGGTATGTTCTATACTGTCATTAGTGTATTGGTGGTTACTAATATTAAAGGGCATTATGTGTACGATTCGCTATAAACATCATCAACTCAGGCAGCTAGGTCGCTGGCTTGTCGTTGTGTTTGTTATTAGCTGGTTAAATATAGCCTTTCAGGTTCCGGTTCATGCGGCCATGATGCAGCAGAAAGCATCTAGCAGTCAGATGGATATGAGTGGTATGAACTGTCATTGTCCGCCGGCATTATGCGATACCATTTTATCGCTTGATGATCAGTCCATGGATGGAGTAAGTTTTTTCAATGCAGCAGATTTTGAATTTACTGGTATTTTTGTATCGATCATAAAAGAAAATCTGGGCACATTATCTCAGCTTGGTTTGGTTCATTCGGATATGGTGTTTAGAGATACCAGTCCGCCCCCTATACTTCTTAATACTATTCTTCTGATTTGATTTATCCCTGCTAATTGTTGGTTTCGTGTGTCAGTTAATTGGTAACATGGTGCACAGTTTATGAATCCTTATTTTGGTATGTGGGTATGAAAACCTCAAAAATTTTTAGATTAGTTCTACTCTATCTAGTTTGGCTGCCAGCAAATATATATGCTGAGAATATACTATCCATTGATGCCGCTGTTCAATTGGCATTGCAGGCAGATCCTATGCTGAAGGGAAATTCACAGCAGGTCCAGGCATTCGATGAATACTCAGTTGCGGCTGATACCTGGTCAGATCCTAAAATCAAACTTGGAGTTCTTTCTCTGCCGACAGATTCAATGGAGCTGGATCGGGAGCCAATGACGCAGGTAATACTGGGTTATCAGCAGAGTTTGCCGAGAGGTAATACTGCTGAGCATGAGGCCGGGCATCTAAAGGCAAAAGCAGATGAACAGCGTGCAGAACTTGAGTTGCGACAACGCAAAGTCAGGAATAGTGTTCGCAAGGCGTGGTTAAGCGTCTATTTACATGAGCAATCAGAAAAAATAATTAAGAAAAATAGAAGGCTTTTCAAACAGCAGCTAAATGTTAGCCAGTCTCTATATGCCTCCGGGCGTAATCAGCAGCAGGATGTATTACAGGCAGAATTAGAATTGTCTTTACTGGATGATCAATTGCAGCAGATGAATTCTAAAATCAAAGAATCCCGTGCGTTACTATTTCGGTGGATTGGATCTCAGGATTCAGGTCGGCCATTGGAAATTACCGAGCAGCAACTGGATCCATTGATGAATTTTAATGTCGCTGAATTGATTGATATGCTGGATGATAATCCGCTTATTGATAAATATGAGGCTAAAGAATCGGCGAGTAGGGCGCAGGTCGATCTGGCAAGGCAGAGTTATAGTCCACAGTGGGGTTTTGATGTTACCTATGGTAAGCGGTCTGGTCAGAATATGGATGGGTCAGATAGATCGGATTTTCTCAGTACCGTTATTAATGTTGATTTGCCTGTGTTTACCAGTCAGAAGCAGGATAAAGTCCTGTCGGGTAAAAAGAAACAGTTACTGGCCAGTCGATATGAAAAACAGGATGTTTATTTGCAGACTGTTTCGGAGTTAAAGCAAGCCTTTGAACGTTATCAGCAGTTAAAAAGCAGGGTTGATCTGTATGATCGACAGGTATTGCAACAGGCAAGGCAGAATGCAACGGCTGCTCTAAATGGTTATCAGTCAGGCGTGATTACGTTTTCTACATTGACACGGGCGCGCAGTGCAGAGCTAAAGTCAGAATTGCAGCGTCTGAATCTTATTGTTGAGCAGGCAATAGCTTTTGCAGAGATTCGATATCTGGTTGGGGAGATATAAATGAAAAAATCATTCAATATTGTTGTTGCTATGATTGTTATGCTGGCACTGGGCTGGTTTATTTCACAAAAAACAGGTGAAACTGTTAATGAAAATGCCTTGCAGCATGCAGAAAAGCATCTGAATCCTAAATATGTTTGCCCTATGCATCCGCAGATTATCAGAGATGAAGAAGGTTCGTGTCCTATCTGTGGAATGGATCTTGTAGCGGTTAAAGCAGAAGAGAAAGAAAGCGTAAATAAAGATAAAAAAATACTTTACTGGGTTGCTCCAATGGATGCGAATTATCGTCGAGATGCACCGGGTAAGTCACCTATGGGTATGGATCTGATTCCTGTTTATGAGGAAAGTGAAGATAAAAATACTGATGATGGTCCGGTAGTGAAGATTTCGCCTGCAGTTATAAATAACATGGGTGTGCGGACAGCAACAGTTGAGCGGGGACCATTGTGGCGACGAATTGATACGGTTGCTTCAGTGGATTATGACGAATCAAAAGTTAGTCATATTCATTTGCGTACCGATGGCTGGATTGAAAATTTGAATGTTCGATCTGAAGGTGAGCGGATTAAAAAAGGTGATCGCTTATTTAACGTTTATTCACCCACATTGGTAAATGCCATGGAAGAATATGTGCAATCACTGACAAGCAATAATCGCCGTCTCGTGAATGCATCAAGAGATCGTCTCGGATCGCTGGGTATATCTAATCAACAAATTGATGTGCTGGAAAAAAATAGAAAGGTACCGCAGACAGTTTCTATTTATGCGCAGCAGGATGGTGTTGTTGTGAGTCTGATGGTGCGTGAAGGCATGTACGTAAAACCCGATACTGAGATCATGCGACTGGCTGATCTGTCTCGTGTATGGATATTGGCGGAAGTGTTTGAAACTCAGGCTGACTGGGTTGAATTAGGGCAGTCTGCTGATGTTAGTCTTAGTTATCTACCTGGGCGTCAATGGGAAGGTAAAGTGGAATATATCTATCCTACGCTGGATGCAAAAACACGTACTTTAAAAGTTCGTTTGCAGTTTGATAATCCAGATGAGGCTTTAAAACCTAATATGTACGGCCATGTCAGTATTTATGGTGGTGCAAAAAAAGATGTTCTGATTATGCCTCGTGAAGCATTAATACGAACAGGTCATGAGCAGAGAGTCATAATGAATCTGGGTAATGGTCGTTTTGTACCAAGAAACGTTAAAGCTGGAATAGAGTCTGGTGACTGGATAGAAGTCATTGAAGGATTGAATGAAGCAGATACAGTGGTTGTTTCGGGTCAGTTTTTGATTGATTCAGAGGCCAGTCTGAAAGCAAGTTTGATCAGGATGCAGGAGTGATTCTATGATCGAAAACATTATTCTATGGTCAGTAAAAAATCGCTTTCTGGTTTTATTATTAACAATTTTGATAACTATCTGGGGTGCTTACTCTGTCAGCAAGACATCTTTGGATGCCATACCTGATCTATCTGATGTGCAGGTCATTATTAAAACATCATATCCCGGTCAGGCGCCACGTGTTGTAGAAGACCAGGTAACTTATCCTTTAACGACAGCTATGTTGTCTGTGCCCAAGGCGGTTACTGTTCGTGGTTACTCATTCTTTGGGGACTCTTATGTTTATGTTATTTTCGAAGATGGTACAGACCTGTACTGGGCACGCTCTCGTGTTCTGGAGTATCTGAGTCAGGTTTCAGGTCGTTTACCAGCGCAGGCAAAACCGGAACTGGGTCCTGATGCAACCGGGGTTGGCTGGATTTATGAATACGCACTGATAGATAAAACCGGCAAACATGATCTCTCACAATTGCGTTCGTTGCAGGACTGGTTTCTGAAGTTCGAGTTACAAACGGTTCCAGGTGTTTCAGAGGTTGCAACAGTTGGCGGTATGGTTAAACAGTATCAGGTTGTTATTAATCCTGATCGTTTGCGTGCATATGGTTTGCCACTGGGAAAAATTCGCGATGCCATACAGAGATCAAACCAGGAAGTGGGTGGTTCGGTTATTGAGATGGGTGAAGCAGAATACATGGTGCGCGTGACAGGCTACCTGAGTGATAAACAAAGTCTTGAACATATTCCACTGGATATAAATAAAACCGGAACGCCTATATTGTTGAAAGATGTTGCCGATGTGCGTCTTGGGCCGCAGCTTCGACGTGGTATTGCCGAGCTTGATGGCGAAGGTGAAGTGGTTGGCGGTATTGTTGTGATGCGTTGGGGCGATAATGCACTGTCTGTTATTACCAAGGTGAAAGAAAAACTTGAGACATTGAAAAAAGGGTTGCCAGAGGGGGTTGAGTTAATTGAAACCTATGATCGTTCGATATTAATTACCAGGGCGGTGGATACGCTTAACAGTAAACTGGTGGAGGAGTTTCTGGTTGTGGCACTGGTGTGTGCAGTATTTTTGTTTCATATGCGGTCATCATTGGTGGTTATATTGTCTTTACCTGTGGGGATTCTTGTCGCATTTATTATCATGCATCAACAGGGTATTAATGCCAATATTATGTCATTAGGTGGAATTGCCATTGCTATTGGTGCCATGGTCGATGCGGCTATTGTAATGATTGAAAATGTGCATAAATATATTGAGCGAGAAGGGTTAACCGATGAAAATCGCTGGTCATTAATAGCCAGGGCATCAACGGAAGTTGGTCCACCATTGTTTTTCTCTTTATTAATTATTACCTTGAGTTTTCTTCCTGTATTTACACTTGAAGCGCAGGAGGGCCGATTGTTTGCACCATTGGCGTATACTAAAACGTTTGCGATGGCAGCGGCAGCAGGATTATCTATTACACTGGTTCCCGTTTTGATGGGGTATTTTATTCGGGGGCATATTACGCCTGAAAATAAAAATCCGGTTAATCGATTGCTGGTGACTATTTATCAGCCATTCATCAATGCAGTACTGAATTCTCCCAAAGCAATTTTGGCATTGGCATTTATTATTGTGCTTATTGGGTTCTGGCCGGTAACACAAATAGGTTCTGAATTTATGCCTGATCTGGATGAAGG
Source organism: Gammaproteobacteria bacterium (assembly GCA_029881275.1). Lineage (GTDB taxonomy): Bacteria > Pseudomonadota > Gammaproteobacteria > SZUA-229 > SZUA-229 > JAPHQX01. The sequence continues at coordinate 14,995 of JAOUMX010000062.1, forward strand.
CGATTTAATGTATATGCCAACAACCTTTCCAGGTGTTTCAGTGGGTAAGGCTCAGGAGTTGTTGCAGCAAACAGATAAGCTTATTAAAACATTGCCCGAAGTGAAACGTGTTTTTGGTAAAGTAGGGCGTGCTGAAACGGCGACAGATCCCGCGCCTTTAACCATGATTGAAACCACAATCCAGTTGAAACCACGCAGTGAATGGCGTGATGGTATGACAATGGATAAGATTAAAAAAGAACTGGATGAATTGATTCAGTTTCCTGGTCTGACGAATGCGTGGGTAATGCCAATTAAAACGCGTATTGATATGCTGGCCACAGGGATTAAAACTCCTGTGGGTATTAAAGTGGCGGGTGCTGATTTATCTGTTATTCAGGATATAGGTAAACGGATTGAAGATGTGGTTCATAAAGTGCCGGGTACCGTTTCTGTTTATTCTGAGCGTGTTGCGGGTGGCCGTTATGTGACAGTCGATATTGATCGTCTTACAGCTTCGCGATTTGGCTTGAATATAGCGGATGTTCAGGAGGTTATTCGTACCGCTGTGGGTGGTATGAGTATCACT
>JAOUMX010000063.1 GCA_029881275.1 Gammaproteobacteria bacterium
TGCATTCCTGGCACTGGCACCCGCGCTACTGGCTTATCGTCATTCACGACAAATAACATGATGCCTTCTGCTACCAGATGGTAAATGGCAACCTAACAATATCAACACCTTAATATGCGGGCCACTAACAGCCACTAAATAAGCATTAGCTAATGGATCGGTTAAATCATATCTAGTAACAGCATTCAGACGACCATCAGGATGGGGCAACGACATAGCGGCATACTTACAAACTTTAACCCCACACTATCGATAACCATACCGCATCTTGTTTATCGGAAATGGAACAACAGCAGCATGTCAAACAGCTCTGAATTCCTGCCAGAAACATGACCTAAACACTCTTTTAATAGTCTGGGATAGGCTTATAATAAACAAAGAGATAGCCCATCATGATCTGGAGGCCATTGTTATGAACAATCAGAATAACAGTAATGAAACAGAAGTCATCGAGTGCTCGCAATGCCTGAAGGAAATTCCCGCAAGCGAAGCCAAGAGCGTGGAAGGCATCGATTATATCGCTCACTTTTGTGGACTGGAATGTTATGACAAATGGATAAAGGAAAAACAGAAACAGGAAAAAGAATAACAAATCACTCAGGACCAGGCCGAATAAACTAAAGCGTAGATAAATATTGTGTTTTAGAACGGGCTAATCCGCGACTTTCTTCCTGTCGTACAATACACGTAGCCACAGATTACGAGCGTGTTAAACACATACATACAATACATTGAAAAAGACCTGGAACACTGCCAGTTTATGTCGCCTCTGCTCACTAACATGCCCATTTTTTACCGGCACTATCGTTATTTAAATCACCACCAAACCAACATCACTGCCACCTGGATAACCATTTTTCGCAGTGATCTTTAATCAATTTATCCATTAGAGGGAATCATGATTTATCTATATCTGGCACTGGCGATTCTCGCCGAAGTTATTGCCACCAGCGCCTTAAAAGCCTCTCAGGAATTCACTCAACTTATACCCAGCTTAATTGTTATTTCTGGCTATGCTATAGCATTTTATTTTCTCGCCGTGGTTCTTAAAGTACTACCAGTCGGCATTACTTATGCGATCTGGTCCGGGGTTGGCATTGTACTAATTACTGTGGTGGGTGCTTTAATTTATAAACAGATACCTGACCTTGCGGCAATCATTGGCATGACCTTGATTATTTCAGGTGTCATTATTATTCATGTTTTTTCCACCACTGTCAGATAAAAACATCCCTCAATTACATAAGCCGGCAATGACATAAAAACCATAAATCTGCTATAGTATTTAAAAGCTTACTAGTTACACCATGATAATAATTAAACCCCATCAACAAACTCATCAGAAAAAATGGCCATGATACCACCTAAATTATTAGTGGTAGTCTGTTGTTTATTATGCATTTTATTTTTTACAGTTGATATTATTACGCCCCTCGGTGTGGCAGCCGGCGTTCCTTATATCATTGTAATTATGATTAGCCTTTATATTCCGAATAATAAAGTTACCATTTTTTTTGCACTGGTAACATCTATGCTTACTGTTATTGGCTTATTTGCTTCCCCTATTGGCGGAGAAGAATGGAAGGTTTTCACTAACCGATTGCTGGCACTACTGGCCATCTGGATAACGACATTTACCACTCTTCTAATAAAAAAATCACATTATGACCTGGCAAATATGAACTTGAATCTTGAAAACATGGTTGCCATGCGCTCAGCTGAACTTGAGAAAACACAGGCCAGACTTATGCAGGCCAATCGCATGGCTATCCTTGGACAACTAACAGCTACAGTGAGCCATGAACTCAGAAACCCACTTAGCATTGTTAATGCCTCGCTGTATCTACTAAAAAACAAACTTGATAACACCAGTGAACCAGTATGTAAATACTTGCATAAAATTGAACACAATATAAAACGCTGTGATTACATTATTGATGAATTACTCGATTATTCGCGCAATCAAAACGCTAAATTAAGCCTTCAGAATCTGGATGAATTAATTAAATCCATTATCGAAGAGTACGAGATGCCTGAACAAATTATTTTCAAATGCCAATTCAATCTTGGTGATAAACTCGCATATGTTGATGGACTAAAAATACAACGTGTCATTATTAATGCCCTGGATAATTCAGCCCAGGCCATCATAAACAATAAAAATCAATTATCGATGCCGGTAATTTCTCTTCTCACCTACACATCCGATAATACCTTATATATAGAAATTCAGGATAATGGACCGGGAATAGCTGATGAATACCTTGAAAAAGTATTTGAGCCCTTATTCAGTACAAAAAACTATGGCATCGGTCTTGGCATGCCCATTATCAAAAAAATCATGGAGCAACACCATGGCAGTGTCGAGATAATAAACACCATGGACACAGGCACTCGTCTCTTACTGGGCTTGCCCGATAAAGACACTGCTAACACCGCGTGGCAAACTTAATGCCGGACAATCCTGGATAAATAAGATCAGCCCAGCCTTATCATCAATTCATAAAGTTACAATTTACTGATATACAATTATTTAAATCTGTATCACATAAAACCATAAAATTAGTGACTATAATCTAATCACTGATTAATGCCCGTCATCCCAAGTGAAATATAATTATAAAACATCAATTACACTCTTCACCGTGCTTCTCCTGCTGTTCTGGAGTGTCGCAATTTACTGGATTTTAATTCAGAATATAAATCATATTACAACGAGCACAAAAGACCTGGCAACCAGAGAGGCCAGAGCAAATTTCAATAAAGACACCGCATTTCGTTTATGGGCAACAGGCCATGGAAGAATTTATGTACCTGTCAACGAGAATTACTCACCCGACCCTTATCTCAAGCATATTACTGATAGAGACATTACTACACCCTCGGGGATTCAATTATCATTAATCAACCCGGCACGTATTGTCCGTGAACTGGATGAAGAATTTAGTCATTTATTCGGGATCTCCGGCCGGGTCACCAGCCTGATGCCATTACGCCCAGAAAATAAACCCGATGAATGGGAAACAAAGGCGCTTCACCAGTTAAACAAAGGCATAAATGAGGTTTTTGAATTTACACAAATTAATACCGAACCCTATCTACGACTCATGCAACCTATTCGCGTTCAGCAAGGCTGCATACTCTGCCATAAAGATTTTAAGCTCGGCCAGATTGGTGGTGGTGTTGGCGTATCATTACCGACGAAAGAACTTATATCTAAACAGGAAAAAGAAATTAATACCAGTGTAAAAGATTTTCTTACCATCTGGCTATTAGGTGTGTTTGGCATAATAACCGGCTATTTTTACTTACGACGTGAAGTTAATGCAAAAGATATGGCCATCAGTGCACTCACATCCAGCGAATTAAGAAACACCGCCATTATGAAATCTGCTTTGGATAGCATTATTACCGTTGACTCAAATGGTATTGTCACTGAAATAAATCCTGCAACCGTCAACACGTTTGGTTACAGCCGTGAACAGATGATTGGTCATGACCTGGCAGAATTAATCATCCCGACCAACATGCGAAAGCGTCATCATCAGCAACTGGCCACACATGTCAAAACAGGAGAATCTACGATATTAGGCAGACGTGTTGAAACCCAGGCATTACATGCACATGGACATGAATTTCCGATTGAACTTGCTGTTAACAGTATTCATGTAGGCGACGAAGTTTACTTCACTGCTTATTTACGTGATCTGACTGAAGCTCATGAACTTAGAGACAAACTTACCTACCAGGCAAGTCATGACAGCCTGACAGGACTTATAAACAGACGCGAATTTGAAGAACGGCTTATCAGGCTCATTGAAAGAGCAGCCCCGGATGATTACCGCTGCTTACTTTATCTTGATCTTGACCAGTTTAAAATCATTAACGACAGCCATGGCCACATGGCCGGCGATGAATTATTGAGACAGCTGGGCCAGATATTAAACGATAAAATTAGAAAAACAGACATACTGGCTCGCCTTGGCGGTGATGAATTCGCCATCATGCTGGATGACTGCTCAATAAAGAAAGCAAAAGAGCTTGCTGACAAATTAATTGATTCTATCAGGCAGTTCCGTTTTTACTGGGATAATGAAATCTTCAATATTGGTGTCAGCGTTGGCATGGTTCCTATTGTGGGTCGAAATATTAACTATGGCGAATTAATGTCAGCAGCTGATACTGCCTGCTACAAGGCCAAAGAAGAAGGCGGTGGCCGTTTCCACGTCTTTAAACCTGACGATCAGGAACTTGCCGAAAGACGTGGTGAACTGGGCATGATTAATAAAATTCAGCGATGCCTGGAAGATGATCAATTTCAATTATACAAACAGAATATTCAGCCTTTATTAAACACACAGGAAACAGGAAAGATACATTGTGAAATTCTATTACGAATGAAAGATAACATCGAAGGTATCATTGGACCTGATCAGTTTATTCCTGCTGCAGAACATTACAACCTTATGTTGCCAATTGACAAATGGGTTATCAGTAACACATTTCAGTGGCTAGCTTCTCTCTCTAACCCTGAGGACAAAATAAATCTCTGCAGCATTAATTTATCAGGATATTCGATAACTGACCCTATATTTATATCTTTCATTAATGAGCAAGTAAAAGAACATAAAATACCTGCCAATATCATCTGTTTTGAAATAACAGAAACAGTTGCCATAAAAAACCTGATCAAAGCCAGTTATTTTATGCGTGAATTAAAAAAAGCAGGATTTCTTTTCGCACTGGATGATTTTGGCAGTGGTGTCTCATCATTTGGATATTTAAAAGCATTACCAGTTGATTTCATAAAAATTGATGGTGTTTTTGTTCAGGATATAACCACTAACAAGGTGAATCGTGCCATGGTCAAGTCTATTAATGAAATCGGCAAAGTCATGGACAAAAAAACAATCGCCGAATATGTTGAAGATGAACACACAGTTAACATCTTAAGGGAACTTGGAATTGATTACGCTCAGGGTTTCTATTTTTCACGACCCGAACCCATTATTCGATAACCGGCTTAAACAGGATTGAATATATCTGATTTATAAATCTACCAAATCAGGACAATATATGATTAGATTATGGTATCGTAATGACCAATTCAATCGTTACCTTTCCCGTAGTTCTGAAACTTAGCCATGATTTCACCTGCCAATAACCATGAGATAAATAAATTTGTAAAAAACAATCATCATTGGATTTTTAAAAATAATAGATTACACCGGGAATTTTCATTCAAGGATTTCGAGCAAGCATTTAGCTTTATGAGTCAGGTTGCTATTCTGGCAGAGAAACATAACCATCATCCAGAATGGTCTAATATTTATAACAAAGTTACGATTAATTTAACAACACATGAAGCCAATGGGATTTCTGAAAGAGATTTTCAACTCGCCAGTCTTATTGACCAGATATATCAAAAATATTAATTTTTTTACTTACCTGACTTTTCTACCACATGCTTAAAAAATGAAATGTACTCAGACCAGTCATCAATAGAACCCATGTGAGAGAAAACAACAACACCATGTTTATCAACAACATAACTGGCAGGAAAAACATTCGCTAATTGACGATCAGGAATTTTATCGCCCGTTTTTACTGTCAGAAATTTATCATCCGAATTTTTCACACCAGAATCTGATAAAGGCAGAACATCCAGACCATTGGAACTCGCCCAGTTCCTGGCCTGTGATATTGGCTCTCGCAACTGCAGGACCACAAACTCGATCTGATCACCCATTGTGTCCTGTAATATTCTATACATATCAATTAAGGTCACAAATTCGATACGACAGGATGGACACCAACAACCCCATAAATGCACAAAAACAACCTTACCCCTTAAATCAGATATTGCTTTTTTAATACCTTTGGGATCGGTAAAAATCAGATTGGGAAATAACTGTCCTACTTTATTACCCGTTTCGGATTGTTTTGCCTGCTGTTTTGTTTTGTATGGCCCCCAGAGACCAGGCCATTCCTGTTTATTAAAAACAACCTTCTCATCCACAGAATATAAAACACATTTTTGTTGCGTATACTTTGAGCATGCATCTAATGCTGCTTTTTTCGCTTCATCGGCTGTGGATTTATCTGATTGCCAGGACCAGGCACCACCAGGCGCTATTGCAAAAGCACGATGCTGATTTGCATAAGCATAATCAAACTGAAAACTGTCCTGTGCCTTTTGTTTGACATGCGGTATTACATCAAGACTCCCTGCAGACAAAGACTCGATAGCTAATACAAAAAATAATAAGAATTTAAATAAAATATTCATTCTATTTCATACGCAAGAAAGGGAGTCCTGTTTCCAGAACCCCCAATGCTTGCCATTTGTGGTTGGTTGCGTCCCTGTTTAATTATGTATAATCCTTTATTAATTTAAGAAGCACAATCTTTATTTAACCTTAAGTCATTGTTTTCAGCCTTGAAAACATGAGTAATGACTATCACTTCTTAATCTTCAACTTCTTCCCAGCCAGTAATCATAGCCTTTATATGCGCAGTTACAGTATGACCTGCTGTTGCCAGATAAATATGGGCAATAAAGAAGATCAACATCATAAATGCAGCAATCACATGGAAGAAGGCAACCCATTCAAGGCTTAACCAGCCAAAACCCCAGTTTTCCCATGAACCATAAAACAGGTAGAACCAGCCTGTTGTCCAGATCAATGGGTTGATAATAGCCAGTACAAACAGATAAGCCAGACGTTGCAATGGATTATGTTTGCTCACTGTGGTTTGCTTGAATGGATGTGGCGCATCAGTAAAGATACCGGTCAGGTAAAACTTTAACATTGCATCCACTTTTTCCAGTGTAGGTATGTACTGTTTCCACTCACCTGTGGTGAAGTGCCAGAAAATGGCAAACACCCAGAGAGAAACCAGAGTCCAGGCAGCAATGGTATGTAACTCCGTTGCCGCCTTGAATCCGAATATGTTGTACACACCATGAACCTCAAAGCCGGTCAGCATCATGAAAATAATGAGCAGGGCCTGAGACCAGTGCCAGAAACGTTCGAAACGTTTGAATATATAAATTCTTTCAGCCATTGTCTTAGCCTCCTCTCTTATGCATGAAGTAACGAATTGCACCATGAATCAATACACCAATCAGTGTCAGGAAGGCAACTATGAAGCCTAACTTATCGAGTAAAGGTGTAGTATTGGTGCCTGGTATATAGATACCTTCGATACCTGCAAGTCTGCCATTCTCGGTATGACATTGATGACATTCAACAACATCCTCTTTAGGCGCAACCATATGAGTAATTGGCCAGCTCATTTCGGTTTCCACCCAGCCAACTTCACCACTAAAGTCTCGACCGGCATACTTCATACCGTATTCAACAGCTTTATTGATATCGAAGTTTTTCCACAGGGCTGTTTCAGGGTCGTCTGATAAACTGGTAACAACCAGAGTATTGTTACCCTTGTCAAACATCTGTTTGCCGCGGAATACTTTAGTTGGCCATATACGAGACTTACCGTCATCATAACTACCTTTGAATGAATTGATCTTCACAACTTTTGTTGGATCAATTTTGGTATCTGCCAGGGTAAATTCAACTTCGCCGTTGAACCACTGATACTCGGGAACAACATAGTGGTCAAAGGTAAAGTCGCCTTTCTTACTGTCATAAATCACAGAACCATCACTACCTTTGATCTTCATAGCGTGACCCTGATCATCCATCTTACCCAGCGTTGACCAGTCCCAGCTCATCTTGGTCTGTTTGTTACCACGTGCATAAGCAGGAATATGACATGTCTGACAGGCAATCTTATCAGTATGCTCATTCATTTTTGCGAACTCACCGAAGTGAGGCACATTACCATGACAGGCAACACAGGTAGCGGCATTACGCTCCTCTTTACTACCACGAATCAGCGTACCCTTATCATCAACCGCGGTAGGCTGATAACGACTACCGGCTACTTCATGACTATCACTGGTATGACATTTGGAGCAGGAGAAATCCAGTCCTTTTGCATCCATGTGAACATCAAGATAACGATCAGGCGTAGTTAATGAACTATCCAGGTCACCATGCTTAACAGCATCGCCACCGCCGCCACGGAAGTGACAGGCACCACAGGTCGCACGACTGGTTTTACCAACAGCCTGGGCAACCTGCTTCAAATCAGTGGGTGCTCTGAACTTACCGGAATGGGGAGGCCACTCCATCGTCTTGTAGTTGGGATGTCCTGCCAGACCAGGAAGTTTCTTATAATTCCCGGTAGTGTCATGACAAACCAGACAGTCCACTTTTTCTTCAGCCGTAAAATCAAAATTCTCGTCTTCCCAGCCATAACCGATATGACAGGCCGTACAGAATTTGTAATTTGAAGGTACTGAAGTACAGAAGTTGTTGATTACATTTTTCTTACCCAGATGCTGTTTGGTATCTGCGTTAATGTAATCCCAGTTCCAGTGCTTGGTTTTATGTAACTGCTTTGATGCCTCAGTATGACAACTGATACAGGCTTTGGTTACCGCTGGACCATCTTTAAAATCAACCTGCAATTCCTTGAATTTGGAATGATCTGCGGTGGATTTCTTTTTCTGCTCATCAACGGCAATACCGAAAACATCAACTGCACCACTAACTACTGCCTTTTCTGGAGCTTTGGCATCATTGGCGTGTACTGGCCAGATCATACCTATACTCAGAACAAAGGTCAGAGCAAGCAATGAGCCCTTGTATTTAAATTTCAACATGTTGCCTCCTCATGGGGATATATGTTGGGGGTTAAAACTGATTAGTCTTAGCAACCATCGGATGCTTTACCACCAGCTCCACCGCCGCCTCCAGGACTAGTTTTAATCAATGGAGGTGCAGGTTTCTTAGGATCAAAGGTTATAAAGATCTCCTGATCTTTAGCAACCTGAGCCATGATGTCACCTACTCCAAACATCTTACCCATGAGTCCCGCATTCATTAAACCAATATACGTTTTACCGTTGTCTTTCTTATAGACAGTAATGGTACAGGGCATAAGGATAGATAATATACGGGTTGCATCATTTTTCAGTATCGGGCCTGAGTACTTGGTACTACAGCCTTCAACCAGTAAAACAGGTGGAACATTCATGCCAGAATTAGCCACAGCCTTTGCAGGATTTCTCAATCCCGACAGTGTCCAACCATTGGCAGAAAGTGATTGCATGTTTCGCTGTATACGCGCTGCCGTTTCTTCAACCCCGTAAGGACTTTCAACTTCACGGAGCATCATCACATCAGCCATATTCCAGCCTACAATGCCTATAAATACAATACCAGTTATGAAACCAACCACTGCTTTCAACATGGCACATCTCCTCTATTAAGGAATTAATAACCCATTCAAAATTCTTTGAATGGCACTATAGTTAATTATTATATTAGAATACTCTTATTTTCTTTGAGCTAGCGCAAGTAAATCTGAATCCAATTTTCATGAATTTATTCTAGCCAAAAGAGGCCATAAGAATATTCGAAAATAATTTATTTATCAACAACTTAACAATTGTATATTTATTAAACAATAAACCGGTCACAAATCTTAGAAACTTATATTAGTACATGAAATCAACCAAATGCATTAATCTATCAATTAATACATTCATGACCTGGAAATCGATCAAAAAATAGCCATGCAGCCAGCTGTCATAGCTCTACTGGTGACCTTACTACCAGCAATTGCTGCCAACCTCGCCTATCTAATGAGCGCAACAGCTGGATACGTTCCCTGGTGCCTTCCCTATATTGATGGCTGCACCACGATCAGCCAGGCTGCACGTCACGGTAATGCTCTGTTTATTTTTCGCGCCATAATGATGTTTTATGCCATTTTGTTAATCTGGTACTGGTGGATAGTTAAACTCTGGCTAAACAGTCTTGACCGACAGGCCACCAGGATCGCGCTGATAATCTCCTGGCTGGGCATTATTGCTGCCTTATTTCTGGTAATTTATGTGGATTACCTGGGTAGCTCAGGCACTGTTTATCGATTGATGCGTCGTTATGGTGTGATTATCTATTTTTCACTAACCCCTCTCGCCCATATGCTGATGATTAATCACCTGAGAAAGCTGAAAATAACAAAACCTGATACACCCATTACGCTTAATATTCTGACTTACCAGACACTTATAGTAATACTCATCCTGATCATGGGTATCACTCATGTCGTTATGTCCTATACAGGACTGCGAAGTTATGAAAGTGAAAATATAATTGAATGGAATTATTCACTGTTACTAACACTTTTTTTTGCCAGCAGCATCTATATGTGGAAAGATTTAAATCTAAAATTAATGCTAAATAAATAGTGATAAATCACTAATGTTTATGAACCGCATCATTATAATAATCTAACGGCAAATCAACCCAGAAATGACTGCCCTTACCCGGCGTGCTTTCTACACCCAGATTACCACCTAAGACCTCAACCAGTTTAAGCGTAATATTCAACCCTATACCGGTGCCCTCTACTGTCCCACACTCTGCACCCATACGATTAAAAGGCTCAAACAAATCCTGTAGTTCTGATTTATGAATACCTATACCCGTATCGATTACACTAATACGCAATGAATCACTTAAACATTGACAACGGGTTTCCACTGTACCACCGGGTTTATTATACTTGCAGGCATTTGTTAGCAAATTTAATACAATCTGTTTTAAACGCAAATGATCTGTATTAAAAACAATAGCATCACATGAATTATCAAGTTGCTTATATTTAACTCGATATTTGTCCAGTAACGGGTGAATAATCATTTCACACTGTTTCATGAGATCACCAAGATTGATAGTCTCTATTTTCAAATCAAGATAACCTGATTCAATTTTAGATAAATCAAGCACCCCGTTAATCAATTCCAGAAGATGAAATCCCGCCCTTTCAACTTCAGATATATGTTTTATCTGTTCATCTGTTAAATTGTCTTTACCATCCATCTTTACAATTTGCGAAAATCCAATAATAGAATTTAACGGCGTGCGCAACTCATGACTCATACTGGATAAAAACTGACTTTTCGCCTGACTGGCTTTTTCTGCATTCGTTCTTGCCTGTACTGCGGCAATATAGGCTGCTTTTCTATCTTCCTCGATTGCTTTGCGCGCAGTAATATCTCTGCATATACCAATGAAATGCGGCTCCGTATGATGCTTCATTCGTGAAACATTTAAATCCAGAGGAAAGCGTGTACCATTTTTACGCAAGCCCTCCAGTTCTCGAACTTTATTTATAACACGCGTGACATAGAGCTCCGAATTTGAAACATATTGCTGATGTTGCTGGCGCTCATCTTCAGGCATCAATATAGAAACATCCTGGCCAATAATTTCATCTGACTTATAACCAAATAAGTTTTCAGCCGCTTCATTAAAAAAAACTATTTTGCCATCCTTATCAATGGTAATAATTGCATCTGCACTACTGGCTAAAATATCAGCAATAAACTCTTCACTTTTACTTATTTTAGATTTGCTTTTATGAAATAAACCGATATACCTGTATAAAAAAAACACAAACCCCAAGACCAGTACAGAATACAAAGGAAAACTGTGAGCACCAAATGCCGATAATTCCTTAAGCTCGTCAAGCACCTGCTCCTGCTGTTTTTCCAATAAACTAAAATCATGCTCCCATATGTGACGCAATGAACCCAGCGCAACCAGGGCATTTAGATCATCAATCCGGACACGCCGATCAATTTGCTCACTACTCGCTGAGGTATTGAGCATTTCTCTCACCACATAAATTTTTTCCTGATATTGTTTAATTGTTTTTTCTACAACCAATAAAGAATCCAGCTCTTCCTTATCTGTGCTCAGTTGCTTATATTTTTCGACAATACTGAGCGCATTTAGAATATTATTTTCAGCATGATTAAGAAATTCCGCATCCCTTCTCAGTATTGCATTTTTAAAATTGTGAATCATACCCAGGTAACCGATATTGTGATAAAAATCGCCAATCAATTTACCTTTTTTCTCTGACACTTCATGAACGTTGCGAATATCCACAAAAACATCTTCATGCAGTGCATGTTCCCTAAAACTTACATAGGCAATAACACTGATGACTATTACATACAGGACAAATGAGATGGCCAATAAAAGATATTCTTTATTTTTAAACTTCATGTAATTTAAAAACCCAACTAATATTCAGAAAATTGTTATACACTGCAAAAAAACCCACTGTATTAGTATAGTATGGAATACGACGTTAGCCGCATAATCAAAGACAAATAAACAGACAGATCTTTTTTCATATCCCATAAAAAAGCCCCGAAATCGGGGCTTTTTTATGGATCATGCCATTGTCTAATTATTCATAAGGATTTCTTAGAACAATGGTTTCATCCCTTTCTGGACCTGTAGAAATAATATCCACCGGTACGCCAACAATTTCTTCCAGTCGCTTAAGATAAGACCGGGCATTTGCCGGCAAACCATCCAGTGAACGCACACCCACGGTTGCCTCAGTCCAGCCAGGCATTTCTTCGTAAATGGGTTTACATTTTTCAATAGCATCCGCACCCACGGGTGGTAGATCCAGTGTTTTGCCTTCATAGTCATAACCTGTACAGATCAGCAGTTTTTCCAGACCATCAAGCACGTCCAGTTTGGTAATACATAAGCCACTGATGCTATTAACCTGGGCAGCACGTCTTAAAGCCACACCATCAAACCAGCCACAACGGCGACTACGTCCTGTGGTGGCACCAAATTCATGACCCTTTTCACCCAGATACTTACCCACATCATCAAACAGTTCTGTCGGGAAAGGACCTGCACCCACGCGTGTTGTGTAAGCCTTGGTTATACCCAGAATATAATCCAGATCGCGGGGACCAACACCAGAACCGGTACAGGCACCACCGGCGGTACAGTTGGATGATGTTACATAAGGATAAGTACCCTGATCGATATCCAGCAATGTACCCTGAGCACCCTCAAACATAATATTGGCACCGTCTTTACGCAAATTGTAAAGCGTTGCCGGTATATCAGCGATCATGGAAACAATGCGCTCACGCATACCCATGATTTCATCCAGTACCGTCTGATAATCAACCGCTGTTGCTTTGAAATAATGCACCAGTGCATGGTTATGGTATTCCATAACCCCTTTTAATTTTTCTGTAAATGCGCCTACATCGAGCAGGTCTCCAACACGCAGACCACGGCGAGAAACCTTATCTTCATAAGCAGGACCGATACCACGCCCTGTTGTTCCTATGGCTTTATTACCACGCGCAATTTCACGCGCCTGATCAAGAGCTATGTGATAAGGCATGATTAATGGGCAGGCCTCTGAAATTTTCAGCCGTTGACTGGCGGGAACACCCTCTTTCTCCAGCATTTCGATTTCTTCGAATAAAGCGCTCGGAGACAGCACCACACCATTTCCAATCAGGCACATGACGTTGTCACGCAAAATACCTGATGGCACCAGATGCAATACAGTTTTCTTGTCACCTATAACCAGTGTATGACCTGCGTTATGACCGCCCTGAAAACGAACCACAGCCGCTGCACGATCAGTTAACAGGTCTACAATTTTACCCTTACCTTCGTCGCCCCACTGGCTACCAAGAACAACTACATTCTTACCCATAAGTTTATGCCTTCTCTACTAACCATTGCCCATCACGCTGGACAAAAACCCGATCACAGTTCATTTCCGCCGCACCTGCCGTTTGACCGGGCAACTCCTCAATAATCTGCTCACCTTTTGCTCTTAATTCAGCGATTGCCTTGTGCAATGAATCATCATTATTGCCAGGTGCAAAAATTGCTGAAGAAGAAATAACCTGATTAACGCCCGCAGACAGATTCACCAGACTTTTCAGATCCGTACTAAATCCTGTCGCAGGCCGCGCACGACCAAATACCTTACCAATATCATCATAACGACCACCGCGTGCAATTTCCTGACCCTGTTCTGCAACAAAGGCAGCAAACACTATGCCCGTGTGGAAATGGTAACCGCGTAATTCTGCCAGATCAAAATGCAAACGTACATCTTTCATGCGCCGCTGTAATTGATTAGCGGTTGTCACAAGATACTGCAATGCGTCTTTTACCAAAGGATCGGCTTTGACAAACACCTGTTCAGCCCGTTTGAGAACATCCGCATTCCCATGTAAATCAGCAAGTGCCCGTAACATGCCGCCAACATCTTTATCTATCGCCAATTCTGCCAGGAACTGTTCGATTTCAGGTATTGCCTTGCGCTGCAACATTTCAAATAAACGCGCTTCAGACTCTTCATCGAGTCCTGCCTGCTTTGCCAGGCCACGGAAAATACCTACATGACCAATATCAACAAACACATCCTTTATACCTGCGGTATTGAATGTTTCCAACATCAAGCACAATACTTCAACATCGCTTTCAACACCGGCATGACCATAAATTTCAGCGCCGACCTGCAAGGGGCTTCGACTGCCACCAAAACCATCTGAACGGGTATGTAATACGGTACCGATATAACAGAGACGATTGGGAACATCCTTTTTTAAGCGATGTGCATCAATGCGCGCTACTTGCGGTGTCATATCAGCGCGTACGCCCATAGAACGCCCGGTGAGCTGATCAATTAATTTAAAGGTCTGTAAATCAAGATCATGACCGGTGCCGGTCAATAATGATTCAAGGTATTCAATAAAGGGCGGCATCACCAGTTGATAGCCCCATGAGGCATACATATCCAGAAGTTTACGACGCAAAGATTCCAGTCTCGCCGCTTCTGCTGGCAAAGACTCGTCTATACCCTGGGGTAACAACCAACGTTCATTTGTAGACATATAAACTGAACTCAATGCAACATATAAAGTAAAAACACGCCAAACAACATGCTGGCCAATCCAATAATACGCAAAACCTTATCCGGTAACTGACTGGCCTGTAACATCGCATTGCGCCAGCTGTGTGGACTTACAAAAGGCATAATACCTTCAATCACCAGCACCAGTGCCAATGCTATAAAAAACTCATCCCACACAATATCTACCTTGCCCAGTCAAAATAATGCCGGATAAATAACTTATCCGGCATTATATTTCAGAAAATCGCGACTTTATTTTTTTGCGTTACCTGAAGCATCCTTGAAATAACGGAAGAATTCAGAATCAGGTTCTAACAACATGACGTCATCCCTGTTTGCAAAGGTATTTTTATAGGCATCCATACTGCGAGTAAACCGATAGAACTCACGATTCTTACCATAAGCCCTGGCATAAATATCAGTCGCCAGCGCATCGCCTTCACCACGAACCACTTCAGAATCACGATAGGCTTCTGCCAGTATGACTTTACTTTGACGATCCGCATCAGCTCGAATACGCTCTGCAGACTCAGCACCCTTGGATCTGAAATCCCTGGCCACACGTTCACGTTCTGCACGCATACGACTATAAACCGAGTTACTCACAGAGGCAGGCAGATCAATACGCTTAATACGCACATCAACTACTTCTATACCCAGTGTTTTTGCCTTC
>JAOUMX010000064.1 GCA_029881275.1 Gammaproteobacteria bacterium
ATAATAAAATGCCGGATCATAAATTACCGGTGTACCATCGGCCAGGCCGGCAAGATTTCCGCCCCATAAATCCCCATGCAGCATCGAAGCCACAGGCCGATAACTGGAAAACAATTGCGGCAGATCCGCCATGAGTTTTTCACCCAGACGCTGCAACTCACCACCATAACCTTTTTGTGCCGCTAAATTGAGCTGAAAGCCGAGACGATTGTCACGCCAGAACTGCACCCAGTTAGTCTGTTGTGTATTGATCTGCGGTGTTGAACCGATCGTGTTATGCCTGAACCAGCCAAACTGCTGTTCGGTCACGCGGTGCATGGCGGCAAACTGCTGGGCAAACAAGTCCATATCGGCACGGCCTGACATTTGCAGATACTCCAGCACCAGATAACACCTGTGCCCATCATCACCATAACAGACAGGCTCCGGCACCCTCACCGTGTGACTGCTGGCCAGTGCACGCAACCCCTCGGCCTCTGCTTCAAACATATCACCGTGAGACAGGTGATTGGTTTTAACGAAATAGCTGCGTTTGCCATCACTTATTTTGCTGGCCTCATTAATACAGCCACCACCAACACCCTGCTGTTTACTGATATCAAAGGACTCACCGGTGGTGACAGAAATATGCTGACTAATGATTTGCCAAAGAGACATAATGATTCAAGGTCTTTTATTACTTTAATAACATCACACTGACACAGGCAGCTAGCATAACCGAAATAATGACAGAAAAAACCCGATGACCTAATGACACCCAATTAATCAGCAACTCACCATCGGGAAGCCACGCAAATCGCATAATTGATCACTATTTAAACAGAACATACCCCAAAAGCCCCCTTACACACATCACACAACATGACTAAAAATTAACCAAATAATAATATCTAACTGTTTTTATTGATTTTTATTTAAAATTAAACTGTTGATAACTTTATCCTGTTCATTTTAATATCGATTATATCGAAAAAATCACTATAACCCCTGGTCACCCAAACGAAGCAGTCAAAAAATTTACAAAATTTCTTATATTTTACAATGGCTTGCAGAATCATAATAGACATCAACATTAACATAAGGCCTTAAGTTAAGAAAAACCCGGACTAACAAATTCATAAAATCATGGCAATAGTTTTTTAATTTTTTTTACTTATACACATGTCTTATATTCAATAACACTAATATTAATAAACTCCCTGTATTTATAGCGTTTAAGCATCACAAAAGATGTATCTTATTGATTCTAAAACAAAAAATAAAATGATTACTTTTTAATCAAATTGTCACACATCACCATATAATCAATATTTCTGGCTGATTCAGAAGAGTAATCCACAAAGTTATCCACAGCTTCTGTGGAAAACAATTGAGGAATATCAAAAACACGAATTAAGCAAGCCCTATTTAGCCTGTTCTGTGCAAAACAAATTATTATATTCAGTAGCATCGTACCCGTTATCACTGGCAAAATAGGCGGGATGTCCGAAGCCAAATATGCCCGTGTTGCCGTTCCTGTTCCCCTGTATGGTCTGTTTGACTACCGCCTGGAAAAACACCACCGGCCAGTTTCAGTGGGTTGCCGGGTACAGGTTCCTTTTGGGCGCAAATCACTGACCGGCCTGGTCATGGCCCTGAACCCGTCCAGCAGCTTTGCTGCCGATAAAATTAAAACCGTCGATAAGGTGATTGATGAACAACCGGTTCTACCTGAGGCACAACTCAAGTTGCTGCAGTGGGCTGCGGATTATTACCATCATCCCATTGGTGAAGTTCTGTTTACCGCCCTGCCCAATCTACTCAAACAGGGACAAAGCACCCAGGTCGGGGGCGAGATCATCTGGCAGTTAACCACCACGGGTGACATCTTTAACCCGGATGAACTGAAACGCGCCCCCAAACAGGCCGGACTGCTCAAGCTACTCCAGCAAATGAAAGCCCCGGCGTCTGTTGAACACCTGAATGCCATTATCGACAACTGGCGCCCGGCGATGCAGGCACTGGACAGCAAGCAACTGGTGACCCGCCACGAACTGCCCTGCCTGAATATGGATCTCAGCAAGGCCATACCGGCACCCACGCTTCATGACGAACAGCAGCAGGCGGTCAGCGCCATAAGGCAGTCACTGGATCAGTTTAATGCCTTTCTGCTACAGGGCATCACCGGTAGCGGCAAAACTGAAGTCTATTTATCTCTAGTAGACACCGTTATTAAGGGCGGCCACCAGGCCTTGATTCTGGTGCCGGAAATCAGTCTGACTCCCCAACTGACCCGGCGCTTCCAGCAACGACTGGGGGTTCCGATTGCCGCACTGCACTCAGGTTTAAATGACCGGCAACGGCTGTGCGCCTGGACTCTGGCCGCCGAAAATAAAGTACAGGTGGTGATTGGCACCCGTTCAGCCCTGTTCACCCCCATGCCCCATCTGAAACTGATCATTATTGATGAAGAACATGACAGCTCGTTAAAACAGCAGGAGGGATTTCGCTATAACGCCCGCGACCTGGCCATGGTGGCGGCCAAAAATGCCAATATTCCGATTGTGCTCGGCTCAGCCACGCCCTCACTGGAATCCTTAAATAATGCCCTCAAAGGCCAGTATCATTATTTAAAACTGACGCGCAGGGCCAGTATTGCCAGACCCCCTAAAATTGAATTACTGAATATCTGCAATCGCCCGGTTGAACATGGCATTTCGGATATTTTATACGACCGAATAAAACAGCATATCGAACAGCAGGGACAGGTACTGCTGTTTCTCAACCGCCGCGGCTATGCCCCGTTACTAATGTGTCATGCCTGCGGCTGGACTACCGAATGCCCACGTTGCGATGCCCATATGACATTGCATCATCACAATAGCCGTCTGCAATGTCACCATTGTGGGCATGAGCGACAGGCCCCCAGCGTCTGCCCGGACTGTGGTCATAAAGAGCTGTTCAGCCCCGGCGCAGGTACTGAACGCATTGAACAGGCACTCACGGCGCTGTTTCCAGCCATTGCCATCAGTCGTATCGACCGTGACACCACACGGCGCAAGGGTGAACTGAATGACAAACTGGTCAAAGCACAAAGTGGTGAATCCCGTATTCTGATTGGCACCCAGATGCTGGCCAAGGGGCATGATTTCCCCAATGTCACCCTGGTGGGTATATTGAACACCGATCAGGGCCTGTTCAGTGCCGATTTTCGCGGTACCGAACACATGGCACAACTCATTATTCAGGTCGCCGGACGTGCCGGACGCGCCGAAAAACCCGGTGAAGTCTTAATCCAGACTCATCACCCTGATCACCCGTTATTACAGACGCTGCTGCATCAGGGTTATGAAGGTTTCGCCCAGGCCGCGCTGGCAGAACGCAAGCAGGCCAGCTTTCCACCCTTTGCCCATCTGGTGGTACTGCGCACTGAAGCCGGTCGCAAGGACGTCTGTATGGATTTTCTGCAGGAGGCCCGAAACACGCTACTACCCTTATCATCCTCGGCGATCAACATCTATGGCCCCCTGCCCGCACCGATGGAAAAACGTGCCGGTCGTTACCGTGCCCAGCTGATTTTGCAGAGCAGCGAACGCAAGGCGCTACACCCTGTACTGAAACAATGGTTACCCGGCTTGAGCAAACAGAAATCCGCTAACCGGGTACGCTGGTCACTGGATATAGACCCTCAGGATATGTATTAAATCATGTTGTTATTTTATAAAGTTAAACGCCATAGTCCGCAAATGAACGCAAATACACGCGAATATTTTGTTTGAGCGCCAGCGGCCCACTGCATCCCCATTAATGTTTTTGCTTTTATTTGCGTTAAGTCGCGTTTATTTGCGAACTCAATTTTCTACTTTTATACAATCGACCCAAACGGTATCGATTTCAAATAAACGGCACTGGCAATAGATAAGCTGGTCAACAAAGGGTAAAATTCGCACACTTTTGAACCAGGCATCGGGTACAACTTGAAACACGAAATCAAAACTCTGTTAACTCAGGCAGTCTCATCACTGAAAACCAGCGGTCATCTTCCTGCCGATATTGACGTCAATATCCAGATTACCCGCACCAAAGATCAGAGCCACGGTGACTTTGCCTGTAACCTGGCCATGATGCTGGCCAAACCGGCCGCTAAAAACCCGCGGGAACTGGCACAACTGTTAATTGATGCCCTGCCCAAACACAAAATTATCGACAAAGTAGACATTGCCGGTCCTGGATTTATTAATTTCTTTGTCAGCCAGTCCAGTGCCTTATCCATTATTGATACTGTCCTCACCCAGGCGGATACCTTTGGCTTAAGTAACATTGGTGCCGGCCGAAAAATTCAGCTGGAATTCGTATCTGCCAATCCTACCGGGCCCTTACATGTTGGCCACGGCCGTGGTGCTGCCTATGGCGCAACCGTTGCCGACCTGCTGGAAGCGGTGGGTTTCAATGTACATCGAGAATATTATGTGAACGACGCCGGACGTCAGATGGATATTCTCGGCACCAGTGTCTGGTTACGTTATTTACAACTCTGCGATATCGACGTGCCCTTCCCCAGCAATGGTTACCAGGGTGATTACGTCATCGACATCGCCAGAACCTTACTGGCACAACATGATAAAAATCTACTTCACCCTCTGGCCGCGGTTATGGATGAAATTCCTGCCGATGAACCCCAGGGTGGCGACAAAGAATTACACATTGATGCCCTCATCGCCCGTTGCAAAATATTACTCGGTGACGACAGCTACCTGCAGGTATTTGACCTTGGCCTAAACACCATACTCGATGATATTCGTCAGGACCTGGAAGAATTTGGTGTTGTCTACGACGAATGGTTTTCAGAACGCAGCCTGGCCAAAAACGGCCTTATCAAACAGGCCATCGACCGTTTACAGAAAGCCAACTATCTGTATGAAAAAGATGGCGCCCTGTGGTTCAAATCCACCGACTTTGGTGACGAAAAAGATCGTGTGGTGGTCCGTGATAATGGCCAGCACACCTACTTTGCATCGGACATCGCCTACCACATGGATAAAATGGAACGCGGTTTTGATCGTGTCATTGATATCTGGGGTGCAGATCACCACGGTTATATTCCCCGTGTAAAAGCCGCTTTAAAAGCGCTGGGTGATGATGCCGATAAACTGGATGTGTTACTGGTACAGTTTGCCGTGCTTTATCGTCATGGTGAAAAAGTACAGATGTCGACACGCTCGGGCTCTTTTGTCACCTTGCGTGAACTGCGCGAAGACGTGGGTACCGATGCCGCCCGTTTCTTCTATGTGATGCGCAAATGCGAACAGCACATGGATTTTGATCTTGATCTGGCAAAATCCAGAAGCAACGAAAACCCGATGTATTACATTCAATACGCACATGCGCGTATTTGCAGCGTGTTTCGTCAACTGGCAGACAAAAATCTGCACCATGATATTGCTGCCGGCAACCAGCATTTGCATATGCTTACCGAAACACACGAAGTACAGTTAATTAACAGCCTTGGGAAATACCCCGAAACCGTAGAAGCCGCGGCATTAAATGAAGAACCCCATTTACTGGCACACTTCTTACGCGATCTGGCCAATGAATTACACACTTACTATAACGCCCACCAGTTTATTGTTGATGATGCCGTCATGCGTAATGCACGCCTGAACTTAATCAGTGCAACACGACAGGTATTATCCAATGGCCTTAAACTGCTCGGTGTCTCAGCACCGGACAGCATGTAACTGCGTTTTAGTTTATTTATTATGTCTACTACTGGAAAAGACCTTAAACGTCGACCTAATATGTCTAATAAAAAACAAATACCAGGATACATCTGGTTACTCGCCGGCCTGGCTATCGGCCTGTTTGCCTCGTTACTCATCTACCTTGAGAAACAGCCAAAAGAAAAAATCAGCTTTACCGATGCCGTGCTGCAGGAACTGGAAAAAGTGAAACCCTCACCTGCCACAGACAAAAAAGCAGCCGAGGTTACAAACAAAAAAAACAGCAAAGAACCCCGTTTCGATTTCTATACCATTCTGCCTGAACTGGAAGTGTTTATTCCCGAATCAGAAATTAGCCGTAAAAATGAAATAAAACAGCCAATACCTTCCAGCAATCAGACGGTTACTCCAAGAAAAAATTATTTATTACAGGCCGGTTCATTCAACGATCCGGCAGATGCTAATCGACTCAAAGCCACCCTGGCGCTGCTCGGCGTACAGTCAGCGATACAAACCGTTAGCATCAAAAATGATACCTGGCACAGAGTACGCATTGGCCCGTTTAACAACACTGACCAGCTGCATGAAACATTGAATACATTAAAACAAAATAATATTCATGCCATGACCATGGAACTGAAAAATTAATTAGCGCCTGAGTGCGTTATAAAATGAAAACACTCAATTAGGATAATTGAATAATGAGCAAATTATTTAATGAAAACTGGATGAAACGCTTCCAGTCGGAATGGAATAAAGATATCAATTTAAACAATAATACTGAAACATCCCGCTGGAACCTGACTATCGGCTATGGTTTTCCCGAAGAAGGTGCACCACGGGGCTGCATTATTATGAAAAACGGTCACATCACCGAAGCCGGCCTTTATCATGGTCAAACACTGGACTGGGATCTACGCGCCAAAGAACTACACTGGAAAGACTGGTTGAACCGCGAAGTAGGTTCCAGCAGCATTGGTCTTGCCTATACCACCGGCAAATTAAAATTCCTCTCCGGTGATTACTGGCAAATCGTCAAGAACCCCACCATCAAAAAATCCTTTATCAAGGGATTCTCAGTCATGGGACGTCTTTAGCACACAGATAAATCGACTTATTTTGACTATTATTAGAATAAGCCCATTTTCAGGATTAGAGAATTTTTATAGTGCATGACGGCCTTGATCAACATTTAAAATTTCTGGTCAACACTTTTTATAATCAGGATCAAACTCGATCGGTTGATGAATGCTGGGAAAAAATACTGTCTAATTTTTTCCCCCACTCACTGATAGAGAAACAAACCTCATCCATTGACACAAGCCAGCTCAGCAATGATAACAGCTATATGCTGGTACCCATTATCAACTCAAACGCCCACTTTAAATTAGCCCTTACAGACAGATCACACACATTCACCCCTCATGACCTGGATCTGGCTGATTCCCTGCTGCATTTAACAGAGCAGTTCGTCAGCACCCGGGAAGCGATAGAACGGGGTGCCCATGAAGAACGTCAGCGCATCGCACGCGACCTGCATGATGATGTCGCCGCCAGACTGCTTACCCTGATTCATCAGGTTAAGGACGAGAAATCCATTGAACTGACCCGCAGTATCCTTAAATCACTCCGGAATGCTATTTATACGCTTGACAATAAATCAACAACTACGATACTTGATGCCATAACCGATATTCGCGCAGAGATTCAGGATCGACTGAATTCCCTGGGTATTCAGCTGTTCTGGCAACAGGCTGAACATTTAGAACGCTATATTTTTACCCCCAGACAGCACATTAATTTACAGCGAATATCACATGAAATTGTCACCAATATCATACGTCATGCTAATGCAAATTATGTGCACTTTGATATTGAACTGGAAAATGAGCTGATACATATATCGGCAATTGATGATGGTGATGGATTTGACATCAATGGATGTGTACCCGGTAAAGGCATTAATAATATAAAAAATCGAGTTGCCGAACTGAGCGGCAGTGTTAGCTGGAGCAACTATACAGACCCGGAAACCGGTATCAGTGGTTGCGCCATTAACATCCGCTTTCCACTGACAACTCAAACAGAATAATAACAATACGACACCAAAGGTAACACTATGCAATCTGTACTCGTACTTGAGGATCACCCAGAAACACGCGAATGGTTAATTGATATTCTGCATCAGGCATTCAAGGAAGTAAAAATTTCCGAAGCATCCAGTCAGGCGCAGGCATTTAAGCATCTTGATGAACAGAAATTTGATCTGGCACTGATCGATCTTAATCTGCCCGATGGCAATGGCGTTGATACCATTCGTAAAATCAGCCATGAATCACCGCAAACCTATTGCGTTGTCGCCACTATCTTTGATGATGATGATTACCTGTTTCCAGCACTGGAAGCCGGTGCCCAGGGTTATCTGCTAAAAGAACAGACCAGTGATGAATTTATTCATAGTCTGCAGGGCATCATCAAAGGTGAACCACCTATTTCACCCTCTATTGCACGCAAGATGATTCAGCATTTTCACAGTGATAACAGCCCATCGGACAAACCTGAGTTATCCCATCGTGAAAAAGAAATTCTTGGCGCTATTGCCAAAGGACTCAGTCGTAACGAAGCGGCAGAAGTTCTGGGCATCACCTCCAATACGGTGGCCAGTCATCTGAAAAGTATTTACGGGAAACTGAATGTATCCAATCGTGCCCAGGCAACACTGGAGGCATTACGGTTAGGTCTGGTAAAACCCTAAACAACCTGCAGCAGACTCACCCTTATAAGCCAGGACTTGTTAAGTTCAGGCAATCAGGTGCGCACACTCGATAAACATGCGTACTTATTTTATAAACCTGGGTGATTGCTTATCAAGCTAAAAGAATTTGTGCCGTGGAACATTAACTATTTTAATGTCTCCGCTCTCACCGGCTATTTTTATCCCCCTGATAATGGGTGAATTGCCGTGACAGAATTCCTGCATGGGCTGACTGTCGAGTAGAATAGAGCCACCTCTGAGTACGGTAACTCTGACAGAAATCTGATCGCCGCATTTGGCCAGCGCATCAACATTAAAAATATGCGGCCGCAAAAGCACTTTGAAAAGACCACTGCTTAACTGACAGCTTTTCTCTATAATTTTATTTTCACGAATCAACTTACGGGGAGGCCGGTCCTCTATCGAGACCCAGTCCCATGGATTAAACACGGCTATTTCATCACCATCTGCATAACTAACGGCCTTGCCTTCTTCATTCCATTTCACTTCATTTTTTATTTTGATAACATCGGCCGCGGTATCACAGGTGTAGGTAATGACGGGATACATGGTATCCGCCAGTGCGGATGTGGAAATTAGCAGTGGCAGAACAACTTTTATTACTAAATTCTTCATATTAGTCAAAATACCTTTAACACAATCAAATACAGATAAAATTCCCGATTTGTAATATCGAGCTTAAAAAAACTTACCTGATTTAAGGCAACAATAGTTATGTTATAGATTAAATTGCAGATTTTTTTGTTTTTTAATTTTACGCTCACCCAAACAGGTAAACAATGGATTTAAGATTCATAAGTTGAATCTTTTCGCAGGCTGCGCATAATACAGGCCTGCAGCAGGCGTATTCATGACTATTAAACAAAAACTTGGCCATTACCGATCACAACTCGATAACTGTATGCTTGTCGATCGCAACCAGTTGTATCGACAGTTCAATCAACTACAGCAGCAGCTTTCTAAAAATACGCTGACAGAACAGGATCTACAGACATTCAGTAACAAACTGGAACAGTCCATCAGTACGGCCACTCAACGAAAACTGAACCGGCCCGAGATATTATTTCCAGAAGAATTACCGGTCAGTCAGAAAAAAGACGACATCACCCATGCCATTAAACAGAATCAGGTTATCATCATTTGCGGTGAAACCGGTTCAGGAAAAACAACACAGCTACCTAAAATCTGTTTGCAGATGGGCCTCGGCATTAGAGGCTTTATTGGCCATACCCAGCCCAGACGTCTGGCAGCACGTACTGTCGCATCACGCATTGCAGAAGAAATAAAAACCGAGCTCGGCAGCGATGTGGGCTATAAAGTCCGCTTTACTGATAAAACCAGTAAAGATGCCTACATCAAGTTAATGACCGATGGCATTCTGCTCGCCGAAATCCAGCAGGACCCCTATCTAAACCAGTATGACACCTTAATTATCGATGAGGCCCATGAGCGCAGTCTGAACATTGATTTCCTGCTCGGCTATCTAAAACAACTGGTCACAAAACGCAAAGATCTAAAACTGATTATTACCTCGGCCACCATTGATCCAGAACGCTTTGCCCGGCATTTTAACAATGCTCCGATCATTGAAGTTTCCGGTCGCACCTACCCGGTTGAAGTCAGGTATCGCCCATTGTTCAGTGATGATGATGACGAACAACAACAGAACTTACAACAGGGCATACTCTCGGCCATCGAAGAACTGTCACGACTTGATCGCGGCGATATGCTGGTATTTCTCAGTGGTGAACGGGACATACGTGAAACCTCAGACTACCTGCGCAAGGCACAACTGCAAAACACAGAAATACTGCCCCTGCTGGCACGCCTGTCGAATCAGGAACAGAATAAAATTTTTCACACTTCATCGCAACGCCGTATCGTTCTGGCAACCAATGTTGCAGAAACATCACTCACCGTACCAGGTATTAAATATGTCATTGATGCCGGCTATGCCCGCATCTCGCGCTATTCCTGGCGCAGTAAAATGCAGCGTCTGCCGATTGAAAAAATTTCCCAGGCATCGGCCAATCAACGCAAAGGGCGTTGCGGCCGTGTTAGTGCCGGTATCTGTATTCGTCTTTATGATGAAGATGATTTTAACAGTAGGCCATTATTTACCGAACCCGAAATACAGCGCACCAACCTGGCAGCCGTTATCCTGCAAATGGAACAGATGCAACTCGGCCATGTGGAAAAATTCCCTTTCATAGACCCACCCGATAGCCGGCTGATTAAAGATGGTTACAAATTACTGTTTGAACTTGGTGCCATCACCAACAAAAATACATTAACGCCAATCGGCAAAAAACTCTCGCGCCTGCCGGTTGACCCGAAACTGGCTCGTATTCTTATTGAAGCCGAAAAAGAATCGGCTTTAGCCGAAACCGTAATCATCTGTTCTGCCCTGGCCATACAGGATCCACGGGAACGCCCTATGGATAAACAACAGGCCGCAGATCAGTCCCACGCCACATTACAGGATGTCCGCTCTGACTTTATGAGTTACTTAAACCTGTGGCAAAAATTTCAGCGGCAAAAAGAAAAACTCTCCGCGAACAAATTACGCCAATGGTGTAAACAGCATTTTATTTCCTGGATGCGCATGCGTGAATGGCAGGACACACATCAACAGATTCAGAAAATGCTGCATGAGCTGAAAATAAAATTCAATCAACAGCAGGCGGATTACGACGCCATACACCGTGCTTTATTAACCGGCTTCCTGGGGCACCTGGGTTTCAAAGATGAAGACCAGCAATACCTTGGCACCCATAATCGAAAATTTCATATTTTCCCCGGCTCGGCTTTATTTAAAAAAGGCCCGAAATGGATTATGGCGGCGGAAATCGTCGAGACCTCACGGGTTTATGCGCGCACCGTCGCCAGGGTGGATGTGCAATGGATAGAAGACAAAAGCCGACACCTGGTGAAACACAGTTACAGCCATGCTCACTGGGAGAAAAAAACGGCGCAGGTCAGCGCCTTTAGAAAAACCACCTTAAACGGCCTTATTATTAACGCCAGAACAAAAGTTAATTACGGCCCGATCAGTCCCGTTGAAAGCCGTGAAATTTTTATTCGCAGCGCTCTGGTAGAAGGTGACTTTAACTGCACAGCTGATTTCTTCAAACACAACCAGTCATTAATTAATGAACTGGAAACGCTGGAAGCCAAGTCACGTCGCCAGGACATTCTCATCGATGAACAACTGTTATTTGATTTTTATGACCAGCAAATTCCACAGGGCATTTACAATGGCCCGGCATTCAATCACTGGGTAAAAGAACTGGAAAAGAAAAATTCTAAAATTCTTTATCTGCAACGTGATTATTTAATGCAACACGATGCTGCCCATATTACTGACGATCAGTTTCCTGACATCATTGACATTAACGGCAGCCTGTATCCGCTGGAATATCATTTTGCACCTGATCACAAACGCGACGGCATTACACTGATTACACCCGTTGCAGGCCTGGGAGCCATTAACGCCCAGTACTGTGAATGGCTGGTGCCGGGGATGTTAGAAGAAAAAATAACCGGACTGATTCGCTCACTGCCAAAACAGCTAAGAAAGAATTTTATACCGGCACCGGACTTTGCAGCCGCCTGTCATCAGGCCATGCATGCTGACAGCGTATCATTAACCTCGGCACTGTCCAGTCAGCTCAAAAAAATGACCGGTGTTGATATTCCATATGATGCCTGGCGTCCTGAACTGCTGGATGATCATCTATTTATGAATTTCAGACTGATTGATAATGAAGGTAAAACACTCGATCAAGGTCGTGACCTGAAGGCCTTACTTGAACAACACACCAGCTCAATTGACCCGACAGAGACATTACCGGTTCGACACCCAGTCGAAATCGATAATATTGATCTCGACATACTCGGCAATATCCCTGAAACAGTGGATGTAAATTGTCACGGTGTCAGCATTCAGGCCTATCCCTGTCTGGTTAAAGAAGGCAGCAAGATTGCCCTGCGTGTAGTCGATTCTAAACAGCTGGCCACAGAGCATCATAAACTCGCCTTACGCCAGTTATATATAAATGCCTTAACAGAACAGATGCGCTATTTAAAAAACAATATTCCCGACCTGCAAAAAATGTGCATGTACTATGCACCTGTTGCCGACTGCGATCAGTTCAAAACAGACTTTATCGCCAACCTGATTGATAAACTATTTACCCGCCATGAAATACACAATCGCCATGATTTCGAAACCATCATCAACCAGCACCGTGCTCAGATTATGGATGAAGCCGGCACGCTTGCCAGCAAACTGCTGGCCTGCCTGAGTGAATATCACCAGCTGCGAAAATCACTCAAAAACCCGCCATTGCATTTGCTCGATACCCTGAACGACATTCAGGAACAGATTCATCATTTAATTTATCCACATTTTATACAATACACAGATGATCAATGGCTGGATGAATACCCGCGTTACTTTAAAGCCATCAGCCTGCGCCTGGATAAAATACACAGCAATCCACAACGTGACCGGGCGGCACGACTGGAAATCCAGAATCTCTGGCATGACTATATCAAACGACGAAGCGCAGGCAGTCACAGTGCTCAGGAACTGGAAAAACTGGATCAGTATCGCTGGATGCTGGAAGAATACCGGGTATCCTTATTTGCCCAGGAACTGAAAACCCGAATACCGGTTTCAGGCAAACGCCTGAAACAGCTATGGAATGAAATCAGCGCTATTTAAACTAAGGGCTGATACTGTTATTCTAATCAGACAATTACCAAGACAGAAACAGCGATGTTTTATCCGCACAGAAAACCAGCACTATTCCTGCTTTTATTTTTAACCTCACTGCCCTGCCTGGCGGACAAGGGTGAACAGCTTTATACAGATAATTGTGCCATCTGCCATGGCCATGAAGGCACCGGCGGTGTTGGCATACCACTGGGACTGGAATCATTTCTGGAACAGGCATCGGATGAATATTTACGCCGCACCATACGGGTTGGCAGACCGGGGCGTATTATGCCGACCTTTTATCGTCTCGCCGACCATGAAATTGACGCTATCATCAGCCATATCCGTAGCTGGAAAAAAACCGCTATTCCCAAATGGGACAATACCCGCATCAATGCCGAGGCCAGCACCGGTAAACAGCTCTTTGAAAAACATTGCGTCAGTTGTCATGGCGAAAATGGCCGTGGCGGTAAAGGCACCGGGATGATGTTCTCTCGTCCCCGAGACCTGCCCATCACACCACCCGCGCTAAACAATCAGGGCTTTCTTAATTCCGCCAGTGACCAGATGCTCAAGAACATCATTACCCATGGCCGCAAAGAAACACCGATGCCGGCTGCCAGCGAATTTAATCTCAACGAAACTGACATCAATAATCTGGTCAGTTATATTCGCAGCTTTCAGAAAACCATGGTTTCCGGCAGGCCGATGCTCGAAGAACCCCCGGTCATGGTTTATACCTCACCCTACAGTTTCAGTGAAACCATCGAAAATATTAAACGCGCCGCCGTCGGCATGAACTTCAGGCTGATTCGCGATCAGGCGCTGGACTATGGCTTTGTTCCCGAAGAACAGGAATCAAAAACCCATACCATGGTGTATTTCTGTAACTTCAATTTTCTCTACCAGGCACTGGCCGTAGACCCCCGGGTCGGCATGTTTTTACCCTGCCGTATTACCGTGATTGAACAGAACGGTCAGGTACAGGCGATGAGCATCAACCCCAAACGCCTGAGTCAGCTATTCAATAACAATGAACTTGATGAAGCCTGTGACAAGATGCATGACACCTACTCCACGATTCTGGAGGAAGCCACCTTATGATGATGCGACGTCAAACAGGCCTGCTCGCTCTACTGCTGCTGGTATGCTGGCTACCCGCACAGGCCATCATCACCGGCGAACTGATCATGGTACGCTCTGACAAAACTTTCCCCGAGGCCATGCTGATATTGCAGGATGCAATTAAAACACAGGGTTACACCTTATCCCGTGTGCAGCGAGTCGACATCGGCCTGACCATGAGCGGCTACCCGACCGACAAATACCGTATTGTGTTTTTTGGCAAGACCGAACAGATTCACGAACTGACTAAAAAACACCCGGAACTGATACCCTACTTACCGTTAAAAATCGCCATATTTGCTGAAGCCGACGAAACCCTGCTAGTCACGTCCGACCCGGCCATTTTCATGGACCTCTACCCTGACCCGCGTCTGCACGAGGTTTTTCATCAGTGGCATGAAGACATCGTTAACATTATGAAAAAAGTGCAAATTCCAGATTAATTACTATTATCTATAGTTAATTCATAAAAAACACTTATAAAATCAGGAATTACACGCAACATGCCAGGCAAAGATAACAGACGACATCTCAGAATTGGTATCGTGGTTGATATTGAACTCACGCTTCCAGACAATGAAGTCCTGATTGTACAAACTAAAAATATCAGCGACGGCGGACTCTACCTGGTAATAGACACCCGCGGCATCCCCCCCATTGGCACAGAAGTTCAGGTACGCATCAAAAACCAGCTCGGCGATGGTGAAGAAGCCCCCATTAACAGAGCCGTGGTGGTACGCCACGAAGCCGATGGTGTAGGTCTCAAATTTCTCGACGTATAAATAGCCAGCTTAGTAAACATCCAGCGAACAGTTCACACCGATGCCCGGTTTGCTAACCACACGAGTATACGATGTTCAGAACGAACACGTGTCGCGGCAGGCAGAACGCCGTGAGCGACAATCATCAACGATGATTCATTACAACCGATTCTAAACGTGTTATCTCACAACACATCCAGCGGGCTGTTTACACTGATGCCCGGTTTGTTAACAACATAGGTATACGATGTTCAGG
>JAOUMX010000065.1 GCA_029881275.1 Gammaproteobacteria bacterium
CTCAGCACCCTTGGATCTGAAATCCCTGGCCACACGTTCACGTTCTGCACGCATACGACTATAAACCGAGTTACTCACAGAGGCAGGCAGATCAATACGCTTAATACGCACATCAACTACTTCTATGCCCAGTGTTTTTGCCTTCTCACTGGCCAGTTCAGTCATCACACCCATAATTTCGGTTCTGTCACCGGCAACCACTTCCTGAATGGTGCGTTTACCAAACTCATCACGCAACCCTTTTTTGATAGTCTGATACAACAGACTGCCGGCCTTTAATTCATCACCACCGGTTTTTTTGTAATATTCTTCCACGTCCTTGATGCGCCATTTAACATAGGAATCAACAATCAGGTCTTTTTTCTCACCGGTGAAGAAACTTTCAGCTTTAGCATCGATAGTCAGAATACGTTTATCAAATTTCTTAACATTATTAATCAATGGAATCTGAAAATGCATACCTGGAGCATAATCCGCCTCGATTATTTCACCAAATTTAAATTTAATGGCAAGCTCACGCTCATCAACAAAAAACACTGTCGACCAGAAAATCAGTAAAACAGCTGGAACAGCAAAGAGAGCTATTGATCTAAACATTATCGTGTCTCCCTTGTTCTCAAGTTACTACGACTACGTTGTTCATTTTCAGGAATCAGCGAACGAAGACGATCACGCTGCAGAGGAACTGACGCCGAGTCAGCCCCCTCCAAGCTTGATGAATTATTTCCAATGATTTTATCCAGTGGCAAATAAAGCAGATTATTACCACCTTCAACATCAATCATAATTTTTGATGAATTCGATAACACCGACTCAACCGTATCCAGATAAAGCCTGTCACGTGTAACTGTAGGTGCTTTTATATATTCTTTTAACAGTTGTGAGAAACGCTGAGCCTCACCCTCTGAGCGTGCAACCACTTCCTGTTTATAACCATCAGCCTCTTCACGAAGACGCGCAGCCTGACCACGGGCTTTTGGAATAACTTCATTACGATAAGCCTGTGATTCATTAATCAGACGCTCTCTGTCCTCACGTGCCTGAGTTACATCCTGGAATGCATCACGCACCTGTTGCGGTGGATTGGCATCCTGAATATTCACTTCGAAAACACTGATACCCGTGCCGTACTGGTCAATAATTTCCTGAATATTTTCTTTAATCCGGGAAGCCACTTCATCACGACCTTCCGTCATAATGAAATCCATTTTACTGCGACCTATGACCTGTCTTAATGCACTTTCTGTCGCCTGTGCCAGCGTGGTTTCAGGAAAACGGACATTAAATACATAATTAGATGCATCAGAAATCTGATACTGAACGGAACCTTCAATATCAACAATATTTTCATCCTGTGTCAGCATTGTCGCTTTGATAGCGAACTGTTGACGTTCAGAGACATTCACTTTAGTGACACTTTCAATCGGTACCGGCCAGTGCCAGTGCAAGCCTTTCTGCGTGGTTTCGACGTGTTTACCAAAACGAAGAATAATGCCACGCTCCGCATCTTCCAGTTTATAAAAACCGGTTAGCATCCAGACTGAAACAATAATTAATACAATAATACCCAGGCCAAAACCACCCGCTGAACCAGCTCCACGACCGGACCCAGTCGAGCCTTTGCCACCAAATATACTGTTCAGCTTTTCCTGAAATTTACGAAATACTTCATCTAAATCTGGTGGCCCCTGATCATTTCCACGATTACCCCATGGATTCTGATTTTTATTGCCACCCGGTTCATTCCAGGCCATTTGCAGACTCCGATTTTTATATTGATTAAAAAAAGAACGCGCATTGTAACCCGTTGAATTTGAAATTACACCTTATCCAAATCCATATACGGACGCACTGGCTAATTGTCACTACACCGCCTTTGCTAGCGATTGATGAAAAGATTCCGGAAATAACACATCTGGTGAAATATTCTCCCGACTGGCCAATTGTAATAAATCACGTTTAGCTGTATTGATTTGCAGCAGACTATTACCCGCAGCATCCACCTGTTCAGACTGAACGGCATGAATTCCGTACAATAAAGCTCTAATTCTGGCCTGTTCCGGTGCCAGACATAAAATGCCTTTAACCTGATCCTGCCAGAAAATATCAACCAGTACCTGCTTTAACATATCCAGCCCGGCCCCTGTTTTGGCTGATAACCAGACACGTTTGACCCTGCCTTCGTCATCATGTTCAATGCGAGGCTCTAATTCAAGACGGTCAATCTTGTTCATAATCTGTATCTGGGGTACCTCATCGGCACCAATTTCCTTGAGAACACCATCAACCGCGTCAATATTATCGAGTCGTAACTCATCAGAAGCATCAATCACATGCAGTAACAAATGCGCTTCTTCGGTTTCCTGTAAGGTCGAACGGAAAGCCTCGACCAGATCATGAGGCAAATGCCGAATAAAGCCCACGGTATCGGCCAGAATAACAGACTGTGCATCATTTAAGTCCAGTCGTCTCAGAGTAGGGTCCAGAGTAGCGAATAACTTATCTTCAGCATAAACATCGGATTCAGTTAGCGCATTAAATAATGTTGATTTCCCCGCATTGGTATAACCAACCAGCGCAACCGTCGGTACTTCTGCTTTCTGACGTGATGCTCGTCCCTGCTCCCGCTGTTTACGCACTTTCACCAGACGCTTGTTAATCTGCTTCATACGCACTGCCAGTAAACGGCGGTCAGTTTCCAGCTGAGTTTCACCCGGACCTCTTAAACCTATACCCCCTTTCTGACGCTCAAGATGGGTCCAGCCACGAATCAGGCGAGTGGATAAATGCCTCAACTGAGCCAGCTCAACCTGAAGCTTACCTTCAAACGTTCTGGCTCGCTGAGCAAAAATATCCAGTATCAATCCGGTTCTATCCAGTACGCGACACTTGAATAGCGCCTCAAGATTACGTTCCTGTGACGGGCTTAATGCGTGATTAAACAACACCAGATCAATCTGATCAGCTTCAACCAGCTGAAGAATCTCATCAGCCTTTCCACGGCCAATGAAATATTTTGGATCAGGAGAATGACGGCGTGTGGTAACGATATGAACAACCCTGGCGCCTGCCGAAGCTGCCAGCTCCTCAAATTCATTTAGATTCTCACGATGATGCTCATCATTGAAATCCATATGAACCAAAATAGCCTGTTCACCAATACCTGGACGATCGAACAATCGCAAATGCCTCTTGTGAAATTACATTATAAAATCATTATACACGCAAAACGGCCGCTGTAAGAGCGGCCGTTTATATGCTGAGGATCAGATTACAGATCAGGCGTTGCCCGGCCCTTCATCATCACCAAAATCTTCACCACCCGATGACCACTTCACAGGTCTTGCTGGTACCACGGTGGAAATAGCGTGTTTATAAACCATTTGCGTTACGGTATTACGCAACAGAACAGCAAACTGGTCAAATGATTCAACCTGCCCCTGCAACTTGATGCCATTGACTAAATAAATAGCAACAGGCACACGTTCTTTACGTAGCGCATTCAGGAAGGGTTCTTGTAATGATTGCCCTTTTGGCATTTTCCTCTCCCAACTCTTATTGTTATTAGTATTACCCATTTTTATTTACATACTTCGGTATGTTTTTTATATTACACCAAATATTAGATCTTGCTAATATTAAATGATTCACGGGTTCACGTGGTTAATATTACAGTAGCTATAAGGATAGTGAATTTTTTAATTTTTTCAGGATTTCTGAATAAATTAACCCGTTTGGATCAAAATAATTGCATATTTGTTCCTTTCTGAGCCAGGTTAGCTGTCGTTTGGCCAGTTGTCGGGTGGCAATAATGCCTTTTTCGACCATATTATCAAAATCCATCTTCCCCTCCAGATACTCCCAAACCTGTCGATAACCCACGCAACGCATGGAAGGCATATTCAGGTTCAGATCACCTCTGGCCATTAATGTCCGTACCTCATTAACAAACCCCTGTTCCAGCATGAGATGAAAACGCTCTGCAATCCTTTGCCTGAGCTGCTCACGATCATTGGGAATCAGGGCAATTTTAATGACATCATATGGTAGGGATTGCTGCTGCTGTTGCTGCCAGTGCTCAGTTAATGACTGCCCGGTCATTTGATAAACTTCCAGCGCACGCTGTATACGCTGAGGATCATTCGGATGAATACGCCGGGCAGAGACAGGGTCAACACTGGCCAGATACTGATGCATGTATTCCCAGCCCTTTTCCCTGGCCTGTTGTTCTATTGCCTCCCGGGTACCGGAATCTGACGAAGGTAAAACAGAAAGCCCTTCCTGCAAGGCTTTGTAATACAGCATAGTGCCACCCGCCAGGATCGGTATTCGTCCGGCAGCCGTAATAGCGGCCATTTCTCTAAGAGCATCCATTCTAAAACTGGCCGCTGAGTAAGCTTCCGTCGGTTCGATAATGTTAATCAGCCGATGGGGGGCTTCACGCAGGACAGACTCATCCGGTTTAGCCGTACCTATATCCATGTGCTTATACACCAGCGCTGAATCAACACTGATAATGTCACCCTCAAAAGCCTTCACGCACTCCACTGCCAGGTCAGTTTTACCCGAGGCAGTTGGACCCATGATAAAAATCGCTTTCGGGGCATTTTTGATGACGGATTTCTGGATAATTAAATCAGACATGAACAAAGAATCGTAAGTTATAAATTGTAAGTGGTAAGTTGAAAATCATGAGACTTAAAACTTAAGACTCAAGACTGACAACTTCTGTTACTGTCCGCGCAGGAACCATTTATCCATCTGTTCTGTAGTGAACTGAATCCAGGTGGGCCTGCCGTGATTACACTGACCACTGCGCTCGGTCACTTCCATATCCCTGAGCAGGGCATTCATTTCTGGTAGCGTCATTTTACGATTGGCCCGTACGGAACCATGACAGGCCATGGTGGATAAGACCTCGTTCATTGCCTGACGAATGCGATCACTGCTGCCATGACTCACCAGATCAGATAACACATCCCTGACCAGCCCTTCTACATTAGCATTCGACAAAATCACGGGTAACTGACGTATTTTAAGTAATTCGGGTCCGGCTCGATCCAGTTCAAAACCCAGTTCTGTAAATAAGTCGTTACAGGTTTCCGCAAGCGCGGCTTCCTTTTCACTCACCGCAATCACAATCGGTACCAGTAAGGGTTGCGATTGAATATTGCCACGGGATAAGGATGTTTTTAAACGTTCATAGGTAATACGTTCATGGGCAGCATGCATATCCACCACGATCATACCCGATACATTCTGGGCCAGAATAAAAACCCCATGAAGTTGCGCTATGGCATAACCCAGAGGTGGAATACCCGCTTCATCATTTTGCTGTTCATTACTGGCCTGCCCATATTGGCTGGCCGACAGTTTTGCATAGGCCTGTATCTGCTCTTCAACGGCCAGAGAAAAATGATTTTGCTGTGATGGATATGAATAAGACTGTAATGGCCTGGCAATATCCGACTGTAGATTAACTGCCTCCACAGGCTGAGCGCTATCCAGTTGATCAACCGGTTTTATATCGGCCAGTGCATCGTGAATTGCCTTGAATAAAAAACTGTGCACCGTGCGACTATCTCTAAAGCGCACTTCATGTTTGGTCGGGTGCGCATTAACATCCACCTGTTCCGGATCAATTTCAAAATAAAGCACATAAGCAGGATGGCGACCATGATACAACACATCCTGATAGGCCTGACGTACTGCATGAGTCACCAGTTTATCCTTGATCATGCGGCCATTAACAAAGAAATATTGCATATCTGCCTGGGAGCGCGAAAATGCAGGCAAAGCAATCCAGCCTGAGAGTTTTAAACCTGCCGCAGCAAACTCCATATGAATAGCATTTTCCATAAATGCCTGGCCACAAATTTCTGCAATCCGTTTTTCCATTGCCAGTCGATCACTGGCAGAACGCATATGTTTAACGGCTCGTTGATTGTGATGCAAATGAATATCCACATCAAAACGACTCAAAGCAATGCGTTTCACCACATCTTCCAGATGACCAAATTCGGTTTTATCCGCCTTTAGAAATTTACGCCGTGCCGGCACATTATAAAAAAGATCACGCACTTCAACCGTGGTGCCGTCATTATGGGGAGCCGGCTTTAATTCCACCGTTTGCGCATCCTGACCCTGAATTTTCCAGCTCTCCCCCCCCTGCTGCTTTGAAGTAATCGATAACCGACTGACAGAGGCAATACTGGGCAGAGCTTCACCCCTGAAGCCCAGACTCAGGACACGTTCAAGATCATCCAGCGAACGGATTTTACTGGTAGCATGACGCGACAGGGCCAGTGCCAGATCATCTTTATGAATGCCATGGCCGTCATCACGAATACGAATCAGCTTAATGCCCCCCTGCTCCACTTCGATATCAATGCGACTGGCACCGGCATCCAGGCAGTTTTCCAGCAACTCCTTCACCACTGACGCCGGTCGTTCAACCACCTCGCCGGCGGCGATCTGATTAATTAACTGGTTAGGCATTTGCTGGATACGATTCGACATAGGGTGAGAGTGTATCAAGTCTGGAAATCAGTGCACACACCCAAATCAGACAATACTGTAAAACCAGCCTTACACTTTAATAACCAGTAATGTACTGATAAATCAGTATGTAACTGATTGTTCTAACATTTTTATTTTCTGGTACAACTATTGCTGTTTTACACTAAATGAAAAAAAACCCTTAAATGTCGAAAGGTTTGACAAAATGAATATTATTTCTAAATCAGGTCTGGCTCTATTCGCAGGCCTCACAGCGACAACCACTACCCAGGCTGCATCAGTTTCGTTTGATCTCACTCTGAGCGGCGATGACCTGACACATATCAGTGGTTCAGGCGTTGTGACAGGCAATATCCCCAACGGGAACACCTATGCTACTGTCACAATCGATGATGAAGGGGCCGCTGGTTTAATTAATTTCAATGTAAGCCTGTCAGATTACTGGACTGGAAAACAGGACACGGGCTTTGGTATCGACTCTTTTGGTTTCAACGTACTGGATCCCGAAGAAAGAGTCGGACTTGTAGCAACTGATATCACTGGCCTGTCCAGCAACTGGTTAGCCGATGTTGATTACACTCCACCAAACAATGCGGGTACGACACAAAATGGTTTTGGCAAATTCGATGCCGTTATTGATACTAATAGTGCAGGCAGCCGTTTAACTTCCCTGGCGTTTTCCATAGACAACCAGTTTTATGCCTTCGACACCATCAGTGATTACATTGCCGGTTCAAACCCGGGTGATAATGGCAGCTATTTTTTCGCTGCCCACATCGCCGGATTTACCGATCAGAATCCGCTTGACCCTGTGGACACCTGCATTGGCGTGACACTTGATGCCAATAACCCTGACTGTAACTTACTGACCAGCACCTGGGTAGGTACTAATACAACTGTTGTTCCAGTGCCTGCTGCACTCTGGTTATTCGGTTCAGGTTTAATTGGTCTTGCTGGCATTGCCAGACGCAAGACAAAAGAATAATTCTTAATAATAAAAATGTGTTATGTTTTTTAAACCCCGTCCTGGAACGGGGTTTTGTTTGTCTGCTAATTTTATTCCCACAGATAATCCCCCAGACTCGAATTAACGTTGAATTAAATTGGCTGATAACACCAATCCGGGCCTGTTTACCTGCAAAGACATAATGCAGCCAGTAACCAAAAAAGACGGGTAACGGCCAGCCTGAGAGCCTTAAACCAGCTGCAACAAATGCAGATTGCAAATTTATAGATACTCCATACTAAACATTGAAATGTCGAATTTTTTAACAGTCTTCGACCTGGTTAAATTAGACATAGCTTAATACCGGTATGGCATCGCCCCATGTCATGGCCAGTATTAACTGGACACCACCGGATACTGATAACAATGGCATCGCCGATGCACAGGATAATTGCCCAAACATTCCCAATGCTGACCAGTTAAATAATGATGACGATAGTCAGGGCGATATCTGTGATGCTAATGATAACAACAGCTTGACTGATGCGTTTAAACTCTCAATCAACACCAGTCCATTTTTAACGGACATGGACAGTGATACGTCAGTGATTACACCGAAGTTAATTTTGATGGCATTGCGACTTACAACCCCGTTACTGATATGAATCCACTATCACAAAACACCGATGGTGATGCATACCTCGATGGTGTTGACCCGATTCCCGTTAACTTCAATTTTGAAGATGGCGACGTTGCACCCTATGGATCACCCGATACGATAATTAATGTTGGTGACCTGCTAATTGGCATGCAGCTTATCGTTGGCATAAAACCGGTTACTGAACTTGAAAAAGCACACATGGATCTTTATCCGCCTGGTGCACCGGATGGCGAAATCACATTACCCGATTATCTGTTATTACAGCAACCGGTCTGGTAGCCGTTATTTGTAACTCCATTATAAATAACGGCTTTTCTGTAATATCAATTATCGATCTTTAGAACAGAAAAGCACAACCGCCGAACAAAAAAATGTGAGCGGCCACATAGAAATTCAATCTCATTTCAGTGTTATTCCCATTTAGTTTTACAAATATAAAATAATTCCGCATTATATGAAGCATCTAATTATAACTGTGCTGGAAATATACCCACCTCCACACCACAGATTCATAAGATACTGCTAAAATAACATAAAAAATATTGCCGGAGACAAGTATGTCAAATCCAAGTGAACGCCGCTGCGAAGACCGTGTAAATAACATAGGCAATTTAGATTCAAACCTTAAAACAACTAAAAAAAGCCTCATCGTAGATATCTCCCCTGCTGGCGCCGGACTTTTGATTCTAAATACCCAGGAAGCAATATCCGGAAATATTTGTTTGAAAGTGCTACAACCTGATCTATCCAATGTCAGCGGTTTCAATATAAACGCCGACATCATCTGGGTTGATGAAAAATACTCCAGTGATTATCGAAAAATAGGCGTGCAATTTACCCGTCTGGATGACGAACTGAAGAACCATATTTCTCAGGCAATAAGCTGGCTGAATAAAAAAGACCATCATTTTTTACGTTGTGAAGTCAGCCAAAATTAAACTTTTTTCATTTAGAACAATGAGCATGACATCTTCGGTACCTGCTCCCTGCATTACTCTATCTTCCATGGAAATAAAAAGCCCGCATAAAGCGGGCAATAAAATCTAAACTTGTTATTATTGTTGGAGTAATACTTAGGTGACAGGTATATA
Source organism: Gammaproteobacteria bacterium (assembly GCA_029881275.1). Lineage (GTDB taxonomy): Bacteria > Pseudomonadota > Gammaproteobacteria > SZUA-229 > SZUA-229 > JAPHQX01. The sequence goes on from JAOUMX010000065.1 coordinate 9,218, forward strand.
AATCATTTGACCCACTTGCAACCTGTCAGTATGGATCGAATTTCGTGCGCGAATATGTTTCACACTGGTATCAAAACGGTCCGCAATAGATGCCAATGTATCACCATGCTTAATGGTATAAGTTTTTCTGTTTTCGGATAACCAGGTACCAGGTGGCGCCTTGCGAACGAAGTAATCATTTATACCACGCAATATAGCCTTGGATACCTTGGTCTGATGTGCTGGACTACGTAATTTACGTTCTTCACTTGGATTTGAAATAAAGGCTGTTTCCAGCAAAATAGCCGGGATGTTGGGAGCTTTCAATACGGCAAAGGCAGCCTGCTGGACATTTTTCTTATGTACACGACCAACCCGTGTCAGCTCTTTTAATACTTCATCACCGATATCCAGACTGGACTGAATCGTACCGGTCAGGGACAGATCCAGCAAGACGTGTTTAACCATTTCATCTTTGTCATCCAGATTGACGTTACCAAACAGTAAATCAACTTTATTTTCATTCTCAGCCAACAGTCGTGCGGTTTCAGACGTGGCACCACCAACAGACAGGGCATACACAGATGCACCACTGGCACGTTTATCGGGGAAAGAATCTGCATGAATAGAAATCATTAAATCCGCATTCACTTCATGCGCCCTTTTAATACGCTGACGAAGTTTCATGAAACGATCACTGTCTCTGATCATCTCAGCTGTCATACCGGGTTGTTGTTCAATTAATTTTTTTAACCGGCGGGCAATCTGTAAAGTAACATCTTTTTCTTTCGTTCCCATACGGCCGGTTGCACCCGGATCGTTACCACCATGCCCAGGATCAATCGCAATCACCACTTCACGGAGATTATTATGTTTTTTAGTTTTTTTGCTGACCCTGTCGGAATCTTTCAGATCTATGACCAGTCGGTATCCCTGACCATCTGAAGGTGATAATAAAAAGCTTTTAGGACGAGAATTATCTGCCAGATCCAGTACAACACGTAAATCTGTTTTATTTCGAATACCGGTACGGACACCTTTCAAAACATCATTATGCAATTCTTCAATGATGCCGGAACTCACCAGCTGGGTTTGCTTGAGATCAATAACTACACGTTCGGGCTTGTGCAGGGTAAACAACTTATGATCAACCGGTCCGTTAAGATCAAAAACCAGGCGAGTGTTATTCTCCTCCTGGGATAAGCGGATATCTTTTACCTGAACAGCGTCTGATGCTGCCCGCCCTATCAAGGGTGCAGCGGCCAGTCCACCGAGTCCGGCAAGTTGTGAAATAAATCTACGACGATGTCTAATCATATTTACATCTCGAAACCATCTGAGTGCCTATCTAGTAGTTTCGTTGTTTTTTCAGAAAATGCAAGTTTTTTGAAAAGAATTATTCAATGTTTTTATATAGATAGAGGCTTTATCTAAATTTATTCTTAAGAATCAAGCGTCATCAGCAAGCGCTCGCCCTGATCGGAACCTGACTCTATCAGCACATCTCGACCAGAATCCCGGTAACTTAAATGCAAAATAAGGTCGGGCTGAGGTAGATAACCCTCTGCTTTTTCCGGCCACTCCAGTAAACAAATGGCCTGGCGAGTGAAATAATCCCGCCCGCCTGCATATTCGAGCTCTTCAGGATCTGCCAGACGATATAAATCAAAATGATAAATAGACCTGTTATTAATTACATAGGGTTCGACCAGTGTATAGGTCGGACTTTTCACTACCCCCTGATAGCCGAGCGCCTGTATAAATCCACGCACAAAGGTGGTTTTGCCTGTGCCAAGATCACCCTGGAGGAAAATCACCATACCTGGTGGAGATAAACGGGCTATTTGGGCCGCCAGTTCCAGCTGTGCGGTTTCATTGACCAAATGACGCTTAAGCTGACTCATTAAATTAACCCGGATTAACCAGCGTTCTAATCTCGGCAAAAAGATCTGACGCCTTCATACCACGTTCACCCTGTTGTGCAGCCAGATCTCCGGCTCTAGCATGAAGACAGACCCCTGTCCGGGCAGCCGCTGCCAAACTGAAACCTTGCGCAATCAAAGCACCAATAACCCCTGACAGAACATCACCCATACCCGCCGTGGACATACCCGGATTGCCATAGGGACAGACATCAGCCACTGCACCCTGGTACCTGATCAAACTACCACAACCTTTCAGTACAATAACGCCACCATACTGCTGCTGTAATTCATCCACAGCCCAGAAACGATTCTGCTGAATATCCTTTGAACTCAGCTCGAGTAAACGAGCCGCTTCCCCCGGATGCGGGGTTAATACCCAGTCGTCCCTGGCTGGATCTTCGATGGTCAGTAAATTAAGTGCATCGGCATCAACCAGTTTAGGTATACGGGTTTGTAATACCTGAGCTAATAAATTCATGCTCCAGCTATCTCGCCCTAGCCCCGGCCCTATAACAATAGACTGTATTTTGGTTAGCAGATCCTGGGGAATATGGCCCTTGCCAGAACCAACAACCATCAGTTCGGGACAACCGGCTGTAATGACAGATACATGTTCAGGTCGGGTGAGTACAGTGACCATGCCTGCGCCAGTACGTAATGCCGCTTCACCAGCCAGCCGTACGGCACCCGCCATACCGTAATCACCACCAATAACCAGCACATGCCCAAAATCACCTTTATGTGAATTTTTATGCCGCTTCACAAACTGTGTTTTTAAATTATCCCAGTCTAATAATGCTGCATCACTAACCACGGATTTATATACCGCTGGCGGCACATTGAGATCATAAAAAAATAATCGGCCCGAATACTCAGGCCCCATATAGGTAAACAGACCTTTTTTCTGGGCGATAAAACTGACCGTCACATCTGCTTTTACAGCAACACCAAACACATCGCCTGTATCAGCATTCAAACCCGATGGAACATCAACGGCAATCACCGGTGTGGTTGCATTATTAATTTGATCAATCAGTTTTTTCCAGTCCCCGGTTACCTCACGATCAACACCAGTTCCCAGCAGGGCATCAACAATGACATCGACATGATCCAGCAGCTCTGCTGTAATTCGTGATAACTGGTGCCCCAGTGATTTCCAGTCACGGTATGCCTGTTGTGCATCACCGGTCAGTTTTGATACGTCCGTTAAACTAACCAGATCAACATCAAGCCCTGCTTTATGTGCCAGTCGCGCAACAACATAACCGTCACCGGCATTATTACCAGCACCACAACAAACCAGAATACGTTTTGCCAAAGGAAATTCGTTCTGCAATACCTTAAACACTGCGTCACCGGCTTTACTCATTAATGAATAACCCGGTATTTTAAAATCCTCAATCGCTATTTTATCTAGCTGACGAGTAGCAGTTACGCTGTATAATTGATTTGGTATTTGAGCCATAAAAATAATAATATGCTGGATTAATATTTATAACCAGCGCTATTGATCAAACCTGCTATTTATTCTGTTTTCGATAATGTAATGCCTGCCTTAAACTACGCACATCGACGTGAGTGTGCTTCATCATCAGGGTAATTGCGATTTCCTCGATCGCCGCATAAATGCAAGCCAGCGCAGCCAGCCTGAATGGCCATGCGGAAATATCCATAAATAGAAGAATATAACTAATCACAGTGACAGCAACTGCGATCTTCACACTCCAGGTATGATAACTGGTAATCGCTCTGAATTTGATAATGCCTATCAGTACCGGCAACGTAAAACTGATAATGATGACACTTACAAAGACAACTTCCTGCATAACAATCTCAGGCCAGAGAATCCAGGCCGATGCTGCAAGGGTACTGTATATACAGAAATCACCCCAACTGTCCAGACGAGAACCCAGCGTAGTAATTTGATTTAGATGACGCGCTAAAAACCCATCAAGTACATCGGTGAATTCCGAAACAAGAAGAACCACAATGAACCATAGCGGCTCATTTTTCAGAGCAAGCAATAACATGACTGGAGCCAGAAGAATCCGAATAAAACTAACAAAATTCGGCCAGTTATAAATGTTTTTATTTTCCAGTTTCATAACATAATTATTTAACCATGCAATAAAATCAATAGACAGACATCGACTAATATGGCTGTTTTCTTACTCCCCATTTATACAGCAGGCGTGATAATAAAATCTCCATCACTATAAAAATTAATACTATCAACATAACAGACCATATAGAGAGATTAAAGGCATCCATAAGAAAAATTGCCGGCAATAGCGCCTCAGGTATCTGATCCAGAAAAGGCGCCATACTACTTGACTGCAATCCGATACGACGCTTAATAAAACTTGAACTCATGTCACCCAGCATGGAATAAACGGCTACCAGAAGACCGGTTGCCAGGGAATAACCCAGCAAAGCTGCAAAAACAGGGGTTACCAATACTGCCGCTATCAGGCCACGCCAGGTTTTGGATTTACCCAATAGAGGCCGGCCATCCAGAAACGGTCTGCCAAAATCAACCGGCCAGGCACAGAAATCACCAAAAACATAGTGCATAAATACCGGTGCACCATTGGCAATAATAATCAACAATATAAAATGTAGAATTGATTCCATTTGAGCTTTTCCATTTACCTAAACAATTACCTACATATACTCATAATACAAACATGCTCAACAAATTTCTATTAAAGATTAAATATATACCCTACTATTAACCCATCCAAACTAGAGGGACATCACCATGCAGATACCCTGGTACATTACAGCTCTGGGGGCAGCTCTAATCTGGGGTCTTCATTACCCGTTAATTGATCATGCCTTAAAAAAGATTTCATTATTTAGCGTGCTTCTGATTACAGTCATCCCTGTACTCCTGATAGCACCATTATTTTCGGATACTTTATTACATGATTATGAAACATTTAAAGCACTTGAAACGACACAAAAATTAACCATTTCTGCAATCGGCCTGACCAGTCTACTTGCCAGTATTTTACTGTTTATGTCCATTGGTAGTAAAAATGCAACACTGGCAAGCCTGATTGAAATCACCTATCCTGTATTCGTTGCGTTGTTTTCATTCATCCTGTTTAAGCATCTTCATATCAATGCCAGTGTAATAACAGGAGGCATACTGGTAATGGCTGGAGCCGGCATCATTATTTTAAACAATTAATAATGCTATGATTTTCCTGTAATAAAAAAAAGACATGTAAAATACTGACTGCCATATATAAAGATAATAAAAATCGAGAGTTAATGAATGAAAACGGCTATTTTAAATTTATACAACCGCTATATCCTGCAAGAACCTGTTATTACCATTTTTATCACCTTATTAATATCATGCTTCTTTGCCTTTTATACAACCGACTTCAAACTGGATGCATCAGCTGATTCACTGGTTCTGGAACATGATCAGGCTCTCAAATATTATCGTTCAATAAAAGCACGTTACGGGTCAGATGATTTTCTCATTATCACCTACACACCCATACATGATGACTTATTCAGTAAGCCTGTTCTAAATGACATAAAAAAACTAAGAGATAATCTTGCCAAACTTGAAAGAGCAGAATCCATTACCACCATTCTCGATGTACCCTTAACCCAGAGCCCGCCGGTTACACTGGGTGAATTAAGTGAAAGCATCCGCACACTGGAAACAGCTGATATGGACATGGTGATGGCTCGTAAAGAATTCCTTGCCAGCCCGCTCTATTACAATCTGTTGATAAGCCCTGACGCAGGGACCACCGCTCTACAGGTCAATCTGAAACGCGATGACAAATATCATCAGTTATTGAATGCACGTAATAATTTGCGTGAAAAACAGTTACATCAAACACTTAATCACAATGAACTCAAGCAACTGGATAATATCAGTCGGGAATTCAAAACCTACAACCATATTCTCCAGGATCAGGAAAAATCTTTAATCATAAAAATACGTTCTTTAATGGACCAGCACCGAAATACGGCCAAACTTTACCTCGGTGGTGTGCCGATGATTGTCGCTGATTCGATTTCTTTCATTCAACATGACCTAGAGACCTTTGGCATAGGCGTAGTTCTTTTCATCATTATTATTCTCGCCGTCGCCTTTAAAAAACC
>JAOUMX010000177.1 GCA_029881275.1 Gammaproteobacteria bacterium
TGTGCAATTTGCACCACTTCTAGAGTGGCTACTGATTAACCAGTCATTGTTAATTTTATCTGTTGATACTATGGCTTCAGGTTTGTCAGATTCAGTTATAGTGAGAGGTTTAACCGGGTATTGATTATGAGGATATGATGCAACTTCATCCAGCAGATAGGCAAATTCACGTCTGGGCAAAACCGGTTTATCGAGAAGGTCGGGTTCATCAAGGTGTTTAATTAGAAAGTCCGTATATAGAGATCGGTTATTATGGTAATTATGGCAGCCTCCACTGGCACAGGTGTTAAATTCCATAGCCTCATGGCTAGGCCTTTTTGTGGCAACATCTGCGTGGCAATGGACACAAAAATCAACAGGCTGAGTCAGGCCTGTTTTTTGTGTAATAGCAGGCTGGTGTTCTACATGACAGGTGATGCAGTTTATAGCATTAATTTTCTCCAGACGATCAGCATTTCTTGGATCAGTAAATTTACGTTTAGGATGAGAATCAAAAGGTTTTTTACGTTCATCCCCATGACAGTTAATACAGGTCTTAACAATTTCATCACGATCCTCAAATGAATTCTGATGACCTGTTTCACAGGTACATTATAAGCATGTTGCGTAGCTAACTGTTCACGGCTCTTTTCTTGTATAAGCATGTTTCTTTAAGCGTCATATAAAAGTGGCTATTAGACTGAGCATTGTTGTTCATTTAATGCTGCTTTTGCCATATTGATTTAACTTGTTTGATTAAATTGCATCTTCCATGCCATTTCTATCGACTGGTATGTAAGTGAATGATTTTATGTGGAAATTGTGAGGGTCTTTAGAGAAATTAAATGCAGGATAATAAAGTAAGTACGCGTCATTTATGTGCAGTATGCACAATAGTGATTCATGAGTTGATGTGTATGTTCAGAATTGAACGATTGAAACCAGATGAATTAAGGATTATGTGTAGAGGATTTGTGATCGCCAAAACGCTCGTTTAAAAAAGCAATTATTTCTGTCGATTCATATAGCCATTGAGTATGGCCATTATCGTCTATACGCAGGCAGGGTACTTTTATTTCTCCGCCCCCTTCTTTTAGTTCGTTTCGGTATATCGAGCCGTGACTGGCATCCCGCAACTCTATGGGTATATTTAGCTGATGTATAATACGGCGTGTGCGTACACAAAAGGGGCAGCGCTTAAATTGATACAGGCTCATTTTTCTGGCCTGTTCATCAACAATCTTTTGAGCATCAGGGTGGCGCTTAATTTTTCGCGGAAGCGTAATGAAATTAATGATAACAACAAGCTGGCCAAGGCTTTCTCTTAGTAATTTTAAAAACATGTTAACAGGCTCAGTGGTCTTAATATGGATTTAGCTGGATATCTTATCATTGTTTTTGCTCAGTTGATAATCGGCTTTCTGAATCTCCAGATAATGTGATGTGTGACCTGGCTCTGTGTGTTGAATCGCTGGCATCTATCAAGGCCAGCCGACCTGTGCAGCGATATAGCCCTTGAAAGGAATAAAATAAGATATCAGTAAATTCGGCTGGTTTAGGCAGTGGTTTGGTAACTATAAGCAGATTTTAATCTTTTTTAAAGGGCAGGACGTCCGCTTTCTCATCATTCATGATTTCGGCAAGCTGCTCGCCCAGCATTAAATCCATTGCTTCAAGTGTACGCCTGAGTATCATGCTGGCTGCAAAATGAAATATTCGTACTTCACACTGTACGGGCGCTAAAAGGGATTGACGGCCCTCAGTTTTAAAATCCGTCCAGGCAAGAATGGGGAAATCATGTAGTGCACGGTCTATAACAATCCATGCGTCTTTTTGCAGTATCAGGTCGAGATGTTTTAGTTTGGGGATAGGAAAACGAATTTGACGACCCAGTTTTTTCAAGGCGGTCTGAACTTCATTGTAATAAATGGCTTCAACCTTGCCTTCTCTGGTATGCAGAACAGGCACTTCGTTATGTCGTGTATATAAAAACATACTGTTCATATAGCATTTTTCCATAAAGAAGCTAGAGGGTTAATATACTACCCGGGCAAGTTTTTTCGTGAAGACAGAGCAGATATTAACAATATTGTAATACTGTGGTTAAAAAAAAAGCCCGATTTTTAAGTCGGGCTTTTTTAAAAGTGTTGCAGTCATTAAGACGTTAATGATGCAAACAGTGCTGGCAGTTTTTCTGGAAGTCTATCCACATTATCAATAATGGTGTAATTATTTTCACCAAAGATACGTTTCACATAAGCATCTGCATTTGGATCCAGTGTTAAGCAATAAGTCAGTACACCTGTGCTGTACAGCTCTTCAACGGCCTTCTTGGTATCATGACGCAAATGCTGTGGATCACGTTCATCGATATCTGCCGGTTCTCCATCGGTGACTAACAGGATTAATTTGCGCTTTTCCGGTTGCTTATGAAGGTGCTGCGCTGCATGACGCAGTGCTGTGCCCATACGTGTAGACAGGTTGCCTTTCATACCCGCCAAACGTGATTTGGCATCATCATCAAATTTCTGACTAAAATCTTTAAAGCGGTAGTACTGAACATCATGTCGCCCGTCAGAAGCAAAACCATGCAGTGCAAATGGGTCACCGATACCGTTGATGGCAGTGGATACTAATGTGGCTGCTTCGCGGGTTAGCTGCAAGATAGTCTTGTCTGAGCCAGCCATTGCCTCATTTGTTGATTCGGACAAGTCCATGAGTATCACGACAGATAAATCACGATTTTTAACCACATTACGCATTGTGATGCGTGGATTAGGTTGCTCGCCCATGCGAATCGAAATCATTGCATCAACGGCCGCATTTATATCGATTTCATCACCGTCTTCCAGGCCACGTACACGTTGTACGCCTTCCGGTGTTAACAGGTCGATAATCTGTTTAATGCGATGTGCGACGGGCTTGTATTCATCCAGAATCAATTTAATATCTTCCGGGTCACCTTTAGGCTGGCGACGTTCATACACTGTTACCCAGTCAGGACGATGCAGCTGAATCTGATAATCCCACTCGTGGTAATGGAAAGGCTCAGAGACCGGTTCTTTGCCCCACATGTCATTAAAGCTGATTTGTTCATCGGTTAAATCATCTTCATATGGACGCATGTTAGTTGAGCATGTCCAGATTTCCTGGGCATCATCACCGGCAAGTTCACAGTCAACTTCGTTAGCCATTTCAATAACGCTAACCTGTTTACGAACCTGGCGCTGACTTGCGGAAACATATTCAAACTCAACATTTGAGTCAAACTCTTCAAATTCCCAGACGTAACGATTGTCATCACGATAAGGGATTCGAATGCGCTCCAGAATACGTAAGCTGGGAACTTCTTTGCGTGCCATAAAGATATTGAACAATTCCATACCCATATGCCATGAGTAATTATTATCGTCCTGTTTTTCTTCAATCTCGGCGTGGAATTTATTAATAAATGCCGTGATCTGTTCATCATTAATGCTAATGTTGTGTTCATCATCCAGTAGCATTAGGGCAATATGCTCCAGCACCATAAGTGTTGGATGTTCAGGTTCGTCATCTTCATCAGCCAGTGTCAGTAGAGACGTCCACAGTCTTTTCAAACCAGGAAAATCATTACTGGCTTTATATTCAACACGGGCATCTTCCATAAAGCCGATAAAGAACATTTGTGCCGGGCTTAATTGTTCGGCAGAAATCGCTGAAGTGGAATAACACATATGAGAAGCCATATGTGCCGCAGTTGCACGGTACAATTCAAGGCCTTCAACTCGTTTATCGCCTTCACCAATATTATCTACTGCATCGGGTACATGCAGTACGCGATGTTCGATATATGGACGGAAGTCAGTGTAGTCCGCACCGGTTGGGCGCAGGAAAAAGTCTCTGCCCCATAAGGCGCGTAAATAGAAATTAAGTTTACGTTGTACTTTAATAAACAGAACTCCGCGACGTTCTTTTTGTAACATCGCTTTTGAATCTGCGGACTCCAGATTAAAGTAGGTAGTCAGATTATTAAAGTCACGACGATAGGCCTG
>JAOUMX010000066.1 GCA_029881275.1 Gammaproteobacteria bacterium
GAACGGCTTGAAAAGGTGTCGATATTTTTCCTCTTTCTCGATTTAAATTTATTTCAGATAGAAATATCTCCTCATCCGAAAGATTCAGTGTCGTAATGACGTAATCCGATTGTGACTTGTCCTGTAAATCTCTGTCGGGAATTATCTGGATTGCATGTTGGATATTGTCAACACGAATAACTTCCTTGCCTTTTGTGTTGATGAGCCTGATTTGTATATAATCCGGATTTGCCTGAATAAGAGCGATAAATAATTCTTGTGTGTTCTTTTTCCAGTCAGTTGATGAAAGCCCTTGGTTGTCGATTTGATTAATGCTTGGGATTTTGCTAAGCATTAGCGTATCTTTGCGCTGGCTGCTAATGTGTTCTTTGAGTTTAAGGCCTTCGTTATTAATTGAGGTGCTTATTCTGTCAAGTGTGTTGTTGATCAGGATGGTTGATGTTTCAATATAAAATATACTGGCAGTCAGAAATGTGGTTATTAAAACCAGAAGTATAATTGTTAGACTAATTTTGTGTGATATTTTCATTTTAGTTGATGATTTTTGATGATTTTAATATTGCGTAAATGGCCCTGTTCTAAGTTTGATCATCAGGTTTTTTACCGGTTGGTAATCTTCTGCTTCAAGCCAGTTGTTATAATGGCCGTTAACGGCGGCAGTAGTGTCTGGTGTAATAGAAAATAATGCGACTTTGACTTTTTCAGTAACGGAGTTGCTGACATGAGATAATGCAGAAAACGGCCATTCCGGATAAAGGTCGGTGCTAAGAAAAAACGGGAAGTCTGTGATATGTTTATTATTTAGAATACGAAAATAACGTAAATCTATTTCATTTTTTTCTGCCATGCGTTCGAGCTGGTCAGTGCGTACTACACCGGCGTCGGCTTTGTCGTTAAGTACCGAAAAAACGACATCACTTTGAATGCCGTTGGCGAATTTTAAGTCTTTTAGATCATTGTAAGGATTGATGTTGTGTTTTAATAATTCAAGCCATGCAGTTTGCCAACCGCCAAAGGCTGGTTCTGATACAGCAATTAGAGTTTTGTTTTTCAGGTCATCAAGTGTCAGTATGTCATCACGATCAGCAAGCGTGAAGATAATGGAGCCGAATTTATTGAGGGAAAAACTGCCGCGTTTATTATTTAATGTGGCCAGTGCTGTGGTTTGATATAGCTCCATCATTTCAACATGTGATGAGGGATTCGTTAATGCAAAATCCACTTCAGCCACGGCAACACTTGCTTGTATATCTTGAAGTTTTACTATTGGTACCAGTATAAAGTTATGCTCGGGTATAGCCTGATTTAGATAATCAATGGTTGGTTGCCATTGTTTTGTGCCTGCTTCAATGCCGTTTATGGCGCGAACCGCAATTTTGTATTCGGCTGCAAATAATGTTTGAGTTAAAGATAAACAAACAAGTAGTGCTATGCCTGCATTGATTGCGAGTTGTTTCATTTGTTTGCCGGGGTTAGAGATTGTTTTGAGTCCATATTTCTCGAATCTGATCTGATAAAGTCATTGGGTCAAAGGGTTTTGGAATAACATCCAGAGCGCCCATTTTTTTGTATTCAGCAACTTCGGTTGGCTGAATCTTGGCGGTCATGAAGATAACTGGTTTGCTGGCGATTTCAGGTTTTTTTTCCAGTTCTTTTTTGGTGGTCGGGCCATCCATGCCTGGCATCATAACATCGAGTAATATGAGGTCAGGGTCAAAGGCTATAACCTTTTGCAGTGCTTCTTCGCCGCCACTGCAGATAAGTACATCAAAGCCACCGACTGATTCAAGAGCAACCTTTGCTACCATCTGAATATCAGGCTGGTCTTCAACATACATTATTTTTTTTAATTCACTCATTTTTATTTCCTTTGTGTGATGAGTTATATGCGTTTGAATTATGTGAAGGCTTCATCGACTGCTGATAATAATGCATTAATATTAATCGGTTTGGTTAAATATTTATCAAAACCGGCTTCCATGCCTTTTTTGATGTCATTAGGCATGGCGTTTGCGCTGATTGCAAAAATGGGTGTGTTTTTTGTTGTTTCATTCTGGCGGAGTTTTTTTATGACCTGGTAACCATCTATGCCGGGGAGATTTATATCTAATAATATCAGGTCAGGGTTGCGTGTAGTTGCCAGTTCCAAACCAAAAAAAGGTTCATGGGCGCTAAGCAGATGTATGTATGGTCTTCGGCCGAGAACCTGTGCAACCAGTTTCAGGTTGGTCGGATTGTCTTCTATATATAAAATGATACGATTTTTCTGATTTAAATTATTGACTGTTGTATCAGCTGCTTCAGGACTGCTAATAATGGTGGGTATGATAGTTGCGTCTTCAGGTAGTTCTATCCAGAACGTGCTGCCTTTCTTTTCTTCACTGTGAACACCTATATTCCCTCCCATTAGTTCGACAATATTTTTAGTGATGACCAGTCCGATGCCGGTGCCTTCAATTTCTGAGTTTTCAGCATCCAGGCGGTTAAAGGCCTGGAAGAGATATTTAATATTGTCTTTCGAAATGCCGGCTCCTGTATCTGTGATATTAATACGGATAAGATTATTGATTTTTTCACACTTGATTGTGATTAAGCCATTGGCAGAGTTATATTTAATGGCGTTGGATAATAAATTAAGAATGACCTGTTTGAGCCGGGTGCGGTCAGCACGTACCTGATATGCGTTATTGTAACAGTCGCACTCGGCAGACATGTTGATATTTCTTTTTTTCGTTAATGGCAAGGAAAGTGATATGCACTCTTCCAGAACCTGACTGATCTTAACGGTTTCTACAGAAAGATCGATGCGACCTGCTTCGATTCGTGACAGATCAAGAATTTCGTTAATTAAATCCAGCAAGTGATGACTGGCTTTCATGATCTCGTTAACTTGCTCAGTCTGGGTTTGATTGAGTCCCGGAGTTTGCTGCATTTTTAATAATTGTGAGAAGCCGATAATGGCATTCATCGGTGTACGTAATTCATGACTCATGCTGGATAGAAATTGTGATTTTGCACGATTGGCATTTTCCGCTTCTTCTTTTGCATGGCGTAGATTTTCTTCAGCTTTAATAAAGTCTGTTACGTTGGTGCGAGCAGATACATATTGATAAGGTTTGCCGGTGGCATCAAGAAACGGCACTATGGTGCTCTCGGTCCAGTATTCATGACCCTGTTTGTTTAAATTACATATCAGCCCGTGCCAGACTTTTCCTTTGCTGATGGTTTTCCATAGATCTTCAAAAAAAGCATCATCATGTTGATCTGATTTTAGTATCCGGTGATTTTGACCGAGTAATTCATTTTCAGTGTAGCCACTGATATCAAGAAATTTTTTATTGATGAAAGTGATCTTGCCGGTGGCATCGGTGATACTGACAATGGCGTGCTGATCGAGTGCAATTTTTCGGTATTCACTTTCACGTAATGTATTTTCAAGTTCCTGGTTCAGCCGGTTGGCCCAGCGAGCACGGCTAACGCGTGCAGTAATTGCCATGACCAGGTGATGCTCTTCAACTGGCTTGGTCAGAAAGTCATCGCCACCCAGATTCATAGCGGCCAGTTGGCGGTCAAGATTTGATTCGGTTGACAGAAAAATAATAGGCATCCTGGCGTAGGCGTCATCCTGACGGATAACCTGTGCCAGTTCAGGTCCTGTACAACCTGACATATAGACATCCAGAATTAGCAGGTCTGGCTGAAATTCGTTCAACATGGATAGCCCATGAAGTGGGTCAGTCAGTGTCTTAACCGTCATACCTGCTTCAGTCAGGATGGTTGAATAATAATCGAGTAATGCCAGTTCATCATCAATAATTAATATTCTGTAGGGGTCTTTAGGTTTACGTACCGTAATGCCATCCATGGTTTGAATGAGCTTTGGTATATTTAGCGGTTTGGTTAGATAGCGGGTAGCGCCAGCACGAGCTGCAGCCAGTCGAGCATGAATATCATCGCGAACAGAAATAAAAATAACCGGAATATGTTTATTTGTTTGTGCTTTTATTTGTTGAGTAATGATGGCGCCGGCAATATCGCCTTCTTTGAGCACCATATCCATAATAATAATTGCCGGGTTTTGTTGATCGCAGGCTTCGAGTATGGTGCTTGTGTCAGTGAAGTGCCTGATCTGATAGTTGTGTTCTTGAAGTTCATCGATGAGGCGGTCTGCCAATAATTGGTCATCTTCAACCAGGTAAACCAGATTATTATGTGAATCAGTGCTGGACTGCTTGTTAGCTATGTGGGGGATGGATGAGGGTTGCCATTCGCTAGCCGTCAGTTGTAAATGTTCTACCTGTTTCTGTATTTGTTGAGCTGATTCATGGCTTAATGCCGTTTTCAGCTCGATATTAATTTTTAGTAGAATCTCAAGTTCCCGTGCGGCATTGCCTACAGTGACTGCGCCAAAGGTTCCTGCCGTACCCGCCAGGCTATGGGCTTTGTGATGCAGGCTGGATAATATTTCCTGATTATTGTACTGGCATTGACCGAAAGCATCCCATTCCGTGGTAATTAGATTGATTCTGCCAGGTAGTTCATTATGGAAATGCGTCTGGAGCAGGGCCAGTTTTTCAGCGATTTTTTGTGATTTTTCGAGGTTAATGGTATTGCTCCGAGCCTGGTGGTCATATTGACCTGAATAGAGTATTAAGCCATTAATTTAGCTGGGGGGCTTAATCTGAATATCTAAATTTTAGCGTACTGAAAAAGCATTTGTCTAATCCCCCAAAGTGTATGCTTCATTGGAGGGAAAATCACTTAATTAAACAGTAGCTGATAACAGGTCTTATAAAAAGTTAAATTCATAGCTCATCAATTCTTTGCCTGAATCGATGATTTCAATATTGAAAGAGATGGGCTCGCCAGGCTCCATTTTACCAAGTTGATCTGCTGATATATGCAAATATTCTTCTGGTTTGAATCGGCGTCCGGCAATATGTTCTCCTCTAACATTAGAAAAAACGATATCAAGTAACGGGAACGCCTGTTTGAATTCTGCCTGATTAACAATAGTTGCACTTATCATCAGTGCGCCAGCCTGATTAGGGTGGGTAAACACATTTTTATGGGTCAGTTCGATACGAGAAGGATCGCGAGGTTCAGGTAATTCGCATTTTGCGTAAAGGCATAACATTTCTAACCAGGGTCTTAGCTCATTATGTTGAACCAGCTTGGTTCGGTCATAGTAGGCGTATTGAGCTATGCCAGCTGCGATCATGGTGATAATTGCCAGTGACCAGAAGATAGAGCTGAGGACGCTGTAGTGTTTTTTGCGGCTGCGAATTTCGGCGCGCAGTTCTGGAGGCACAACATCCGGAAGACCATTCGGTTGTTGTCTGTCCATTGTGATGCTGGGAATGTCGTTTAGTTTAAAATGATTATGTTCAACATTGTTTTGTTGTGATTCATTTATTACTGGATCATCGATTAGAATTTCTGCGCTAAAAATTGCCAGACAATGACCACAACGCACCTGTCCTTCAGCCTGTTTGATCTGCTGTTGATGAATTTTAAAAATGGTATGGCAATGCGGGCATTGGGTATTCATATTATTTTTTTGTGCCAGTAATTCTTATCCATTCATTCTCAGTTACTACAGGGTCAAGTATAAACCACTTCTGGTAGGCATTGAGGATGTCTTTTGCCTGATGTTCAAGGATGCCGGATAAAACAATATGACCACCGGTTTTTGTTTTTTGACTGAGCTGTTCTGCCAGTTTTGTTAATGGGCCGGCCAGGATATTGGCAATGACTATGTCATAGTTCTGCTGTTTTAGTTGTTCCGGCAACATGACCTTGATTTGATTAATGACGCCATTGGCTCGAGCATTTTCAATAGTCGCTTCCAGTGCCTGTGGATCGATATCAACAGCATCACAATGTTTAGCATTGAGAAGCAGTGCGGCAATACCGAGAACACCTGAGCCACAGCCGTAGTCGAGTACAGTCTGGTTTTCGAGAGCGATATTATTTAGCCATTGCAGACAAAGTGACGTGGTTGGGTGCGTGCCGGTGCCAAATGCCAGGCCCGGATCAAGCATTAAGTTGACTGCATCCGGTTGAGGCGGTTGTAAATGTTTGGGGCATACCCATAGTCGATTGCCAAATTGCATGGGTTTGTAATTATCCATCCAGGCGCGTACCCAGTCTTTTTCTTCCAGTGGTTCAATACGAAGATGAACCTCTGTTCCCAGATGTTGATGAATATGTTGAGTAACCAGATCAATATCAGTGTCGGCTTCAAACAGTCCGGTAATAATGATTTTATTCCACAAGGGTGTTTCGCCCGGGGCAGGCTCGAGTACCGGATCATCTTCGGCATCTTTTAAAGTAACGGATAGTGCACCAGCTTCAAGCAGAGCTTCTTCTGCCTGTTCATTGCCTGTCTTGTCAGTGACCAGCGTGAGTTGAATCCAGGCCATGTGGGTTAATCAAAGAGAGTGTTATACGGAGAAAAGATGATTGATGGTCTGGCATTCAATTGTCTTTTCCCCGTATGTTTTGACGAGTCGGTCAGAGTAATCCCGGTTTCTATCAAGATAATGGTTATCAGTATGAGACTTATCAGGATAATCCCAGTTTCTTTTCCAGATAATGAATATCGGCACCACCGGCTTTAAATGCGGTGTCTTTCATAATGTCGATTTGTAAGTCGATATTGCTCTTGATGCCTTCAATAACCATTTCAGATAATGCACCCTGCATACGGGCAATGGCGATGCTGCGATCATCACCGTGTGCGATCAGCTTGCCTATCATTGAGTCATAATGTGGTGGTACGGTATAGCCGGCATAGATATGTGATTCAACTCGAATACCAGGGCCGCCAGGTGCGTGAAAGGCAGTGACCTTGCCGGGTGAAGGCATAAAAGTTTTGGCATCTTCGGCATTGATACGGCACTCAATGGCATGACCACGCATTTTTATGTCGTCCTGGGTGAGTCGTAAAGGTGCGCCTGATGCAATATAAAGCTGTTCTTTAACGATATCGACACCGGTTACCATTTCTGTCACCGGGTGTTCCACCTGAACACGGGTATTCATTTCAATGAAATAGAATTCGCCGTTTTCATAAAGAAATTCAAATGTACCTGCGCCACGATAGCCCATCTGTATACAGGCTTCGACACAACGACCACCAATTTTCTGGCGTAATTCTTCGCTAATACCGGGAGCTGGTGCTTCTTCAACCACTTTTTGATGGCGGCGTTGCATGGAGCAATCACGTTCGCCCAGGTGGACAGCATGTCCCTGACCATCTGACAAAACCTGAATTTCAACATGACGTGGATGTTCAAGGAATTTTTCCATGTAAACCATGTCATTGCCAAAGGCTGAACCGGCTTCTGATTTGGTCATGGAGATGGCATTTAAAAGTGCGGCTTCTGAGTGAACCACTCGCATACCGCGTCCACCGCCACCACCGGCAGCTTTAATAATGATGGGATAACCAATTTTCTTTGCCGTTTGAATATTGGTTTTTGCATCAGATCCCAGTGCACCATCTGAGCCGGGAACACAGGGCACGCCCGCTTTTTGCATGGCTTCAATAGCTGCAACCTTGTCACCCATGAGGCGAATAGAGTCAGATTTTGGACCGATGAAAATAAATCCGCTGTCTTCAACGCGTTCAGCAAAATCGGCGTTTTCTGACAGGAAGCCATAGCCGGGATGAATGGCGGTGGCATCGGTGACTTCAGCAGCACTGATAATGGCTGGAATATTTAAATAACTTTGTGCTGAGGGTGCAGGACCAATGCACACGGATTCATCTGCAAGGCGGACGTGCTTTAAATCACGATCTGCTTCTGAATGTACAGCAACAGTTTTAATACCGAGTTCGCGACAGGCTCGTAAAATACGTAGCGCAATTTCGCCCCGGTTGGCAATAACGACTTTATCTATCATGATGTTCTTTAATTATTCGATTATAAATAGTGGCTGACCAAACTCAACTGGCTGACCATTTTCAACCAGAATGGCTTTAACTGTGCCGGTTTTGTCGGCTTCAATCTGATTGAGTATTTTCATGGCTTCAATAATACACAGTGTCTCGCCTTCATTAATATGTTTACCAACCTCGGTAAAAGCAGGCGTGCCCGGTGATGCTGAGCGATAGAAGGTGCCAACCATGGGCGATTTAACTTTGTGACCCGCTACTTCCGGTTCGGCAGGTGCATCAGCAACAGCTGCTGCGGGTGCAGGGGCTGCGGGTGCAGATGGTGCCTGCATCGGTGCCTGGGCATAATATTGTGGTGCTGGCATGGCGGCCATCTGGCGAGAAATGCGAACAGATTCTTCGCCTTCTTTAATTTCAATCTCGGCAACGCCAGACTCATCCAGCAGTTCTATTAATTTTTTTATTTTACGTATATCCATTCGGTGCTTAACCTCATGTTCATGAATTCGAAAGTTGATCGTCTGCGGCACGCAGGGCTAATTCATAACCCTTTGGTCCCAGCCCTGATATCACCCCAACGGCAATATCTGAAAAATAAGAATGTTTGCGGAACTCCTCACGGGCATGCACATTGGACAGGTGCAGCTCAATGAAAGGGATTTTAACACCGCTTAAAGCATCCCGAATAGCAACACTGGTGTGAGTGAATGCTGCGGGATTAATTATTATAAAGGCAGTGTTGTCATCCTGAGCCTGATGAATGCGCTCAACAATCTCATGTTCCACATTACTCTGCAGATGACTAATGGTATGCCCCATATCCCTGGCCTGGTGTTCCAGGTTGTTGACGATGTCAGCGAGTGACTTATTTCCATAATGCTCTGGTTCTCTGGTACCGAGAAGGTTCAGATTAGGACCATTTAGTATGAGAATGTGAGCCATGAAAGGATATTTTTAGTATCTGTCAGTGAATAAGACGGAATTTTGCATGGATTTTCGCCCATTGTCTATCAGTTATTGGGAGTTACAGGCAAAATCGCTGAAGTTCGATACAAATTGCTATGATAATTTGACTGAAATCACATTGTTTGTGATTGAATCACAGGAGATCGTTAACAAAGGAGATTTTAGGTAAAAAAAGCACCAACAGGTTATTAATTTACGTGTTTATATAAACAGTGTTAACAATTAATTAGCCTGAGATGAGATCACATTTTGTTAATTGACGGTGTTTTACTGGCTGGCATAGTCTGTTGCTAAGCCTAGCAGGGGTTTGATGATATGTTCTACCTGTGCTTTGGTCAGTTCGCCGGATCGGGTGTAAATAATTTTTCCGTCACGGTTGATAAAGGCGCTGTAGGGTAATGCATTGAGTCGATTGCCGTACCAGCGTGAGACTTCCATTGCGGCCAGTTCTGCGGCCATCACCGGATAATTTATGCCCATGGTATCGACATAATCTTTAACAGATTCTTCATCGTCGATGGCAATACCAATGACCTGAAAACCCTGTTCTGCATATTCATCCTGTAAGGCCATGAAGGCCGGAATTTCTTTCTTGCAGGGTGGACACCAGGTGGCCCAGAAATTGACCAGAATAACTTTACCATCCCATTCGTTGATGTTGCGCATCTGGCCTTCAATATCTTTCAGTCCAAAGTCAGGACGTTGTTGACCTACTATGTTCGTTTGAGCGTCGGGTAATTCCGGCGTTAAGTTCTGATTCTTCTGATTGATCAGGGTGCGTTGTAAACCAAAACCGGCAACGCCAGCAATGATCATGACAAAAATTAAAATGGCATTTTTTTTCATGTGATTTGATGTAGAAAAGTAAGTGGCAGGTTATTTTATAGCCTGATTGATATGAGTGCTGAATTTGTCTGCGGGCATATAACCGACCACTCGGTAATTGCGCATTTCAGTTCCCTGCCGGTTATAAAAAATAATGGCTGGTGGACCGATAATACCAAATTTTTTATAAAGCGCTTTATCCTGTTCATCATTTGCGGTGACATCGGCTTTTAATAACAATGTGTTTTTTAATTCTTTTTGAACATTGGCATCACTGAAGGTGAATTTTTCCATTTCTTTACAGGAGACGCACCAGTCGGCATAAAAGTCGACCATGACTGATTGATTGTTAGTTCGGGCGGTTGCCAGTGCCTGTTCCAGTCCACTCAAGCCTTTTATTTTTGTAAACTGAAGTTCGTTATGCTGACCCTGGCTGGTTGTGCTTGCAGTCGCCGAAATACCTTTTAATGGCTGCAGCATATCGGTGCTGCCTGATGCGGCACCTATCAACAGTAAAATGCCATAGGTAAACAGCGTCAGGCCGATGCCTTTCCAGAATTTTTTCCAGCCGGAACTTTCTATTTGCAGGCCTTCAAGTGCACCCATATAAATAGAGGAAGTGACCAGTAAAATACCCCAGAGTACCAGCGTAACTGAGGCCGGTACGATACGTTCCAGCATCCAGATAGCGACGGCTAATAACAAAACGCCGAATACGGCTTTGGTTGCATCCATCCAGACACCCGCTCTGGGCATAAATTTACCGGCAGAGGTGCCTATGGCCACCAGTGGGGCACCCATACCCATGCTCAGCGCAAACAGCGCCAGACCACCGAGAACGGCATCGCCGGTTTGACTGATATAGATCAGTGCCCCGGCCAGTGGTGCAGCCACACAGGGACCAACGATGAGTGCGGATAGAAAGCCCATAATGGCAACACCCGCGACAGTGCCGCCCTGTTGTTTATTACTGATTTCGGTTAGACGACTCTGGATGAAGTTAGGCATCTGCAGGTCGTAGAAACCAAACATGGATAAAGACAGCAGGACAAACACGGCCGCAAAGCTGCCCAGTATCCAGGGGTTCTGGAAGGCGGCCTGCAGATTTTCACCGCTTTTTGCAGCCAGTATGCCTGCTGCAGTGTAGGTAACCGCCATGGCCAGAACATAAACCAGTGATAACCAGAAGGCCTTGCGTGTCGTGATGCTGCTGCCCTGACCCACGATGATGCTGGACAGGATAGGGATCATCGGAAAAACACAGGGTGTAAAGGCCAGCAACAGGCCGAAGCCAAAGAAAGTCAGAATGGTTAGCCAGGTACTGCCAGACTTTAGTGAGTCGGCAATACGATCCTGTTCACTGGCGGCAGGAACGTTGGCTGAGTTTGAAGTTGTCTCTGCCTGCGCGGATGTCATTGGGCTCAGGTCAAGACTGATGGTTTTGCTTTCAGGGGGGTAACAGATACCGGAAATTTCAGAGCAGCCCTGATATTTGATGTTGAAAGTCGCGGATTTAACCCCATCTTTGTTTAAACTGATGGGCAGACGTGCCGAGGCAAAGTGGTGAAATACGTATAATTTACCAAAAAACTCATCGTTTTTGAGTTCACCCGGATCCAGATCAATCGGGCTTGCGGAAACATCAGGATCAGTTGGTGTTACACTGATTTTGTCACGGTAGAGGTAATGACCATCGGCAATTTCCCAGCTGGCGACAAGCTGACCGTCTTTTAATGCCGTACTGAGTTTGAATGCTTCATCGACATCGAGTATTTCTTCAGATCCGCCGCCCAGCCCCATGCTGTTAAAAGGGTCGGTGGTGGCGAAAGTGCTGGGTGAAATACTGATGAGCGTAATAAAACACAGGCTTAACAGGCTTTGAACCCATGTTTCAGGTTTGGTGTTCGTCATTAATCTTGCTCGCTTGGCGTGGATAAAAAATACAATCGGTTTCACTTAGACCGGTTGCTCAGGATTAGTTCTTTGCCAATCCTTTAGTAACAGGGGAACATATAGCTTTTTATGCCGTTATGGCAAGTACCCAATGTTTTTATTATAGATTGTTGTGATGCAGAGTTATGTGTCGTAACCCTAAAACAGGTTTAATTTCAGGTGATAAATGATTAGATATTGGCCGGTACTTTTTTTTCTGGTGCCATTAATCGAAGTGTATATATTGATTCAGGTGGGCTCGGTGATCGGTGTTGGCTGGACTATCCTGCTGGTGATCATGACGGCGGTGCTTGGTGTTAACCTGTTACGTCATCAGGGATTAAGCACGCTGATGCGGGCGAATAAGCTGATGTCGCAGGGACAGATTCCGGCCATGGAAATGCTTGAAGGCCTGGTGCTCGCGGTCGGCGGTGCTTTGCTGATTACCCCCGGGTTTTTTACCGATATAGTAGGGTTTCTTTGTCTGTTGCCTTATTCAAGGCGACAATTTATTCGCTATTTGCTCTTGAATTCTACAATCCAGTCCACATATAGCTCTCACCAAGAAAATGTTTACCGCCAGGAATCAAGAACAATAGAAGGCGAGTACAAGCGGGAAGACGAATAAATAGTTTTCCAGAGCAGTGCTGTCAGCTCTTGACTCCGGGTGGTTCGTGACTATCATTAGCACTCATTTGATGAGAGTGCTAACAAGCCAAGAGGATATTAAATATATGAATATTCGTCCGTTACATGACCGGGTGGTCGTAAAACGTATGGAAGAAGAACGTACCAGTGCTGGTGGTATTGTGATTCCCGATTCTGCAGCTGAAAAACCATCTCGTGGTGAAGTCATTGCTGCAGGTAATGGCAAGGTAACTGACAGTGGTGACTTACGCCCACTGGCGGTAAAAGCAGGCGACAAAGTGCTGTTTGGTAAATATGCCGGCACCGAGATCAAGGTCGACGGTGAAGAAGTACTGATCATGCGTGAAGACGACATCCTGGGTGTTATCGAAGGCTAACTGAAAGAATTTAAGAGGAAATAAACATGGCAGCTAAAGAAGTACGTTTTAGTGATGACGCTCGCAGCCGTATGGTGAAAGGCGTTAATATTCTTGCTAATGCAGTAAAAGTAACCCTGGGTCCTAAAGGCCGTAATGTGGTTCTGGAAAGATCATTTGGTTCACCGACGGTTACTAAAGATGGTGTCTCTGTGGCAAAAGAAATCGAACTGGATGACAAGTTCGAAAACATGGGCGCACAGATGGTTAAAGAAGTATCGTCTCAGACGTCTGATGTGGCCGGTGATGGCACAACTACAGCAACCGTTCTGGCTCAGGCGATTGTTCGTGAAGGTATGAAATCAGTCTCTGCCGGTATGAATCCGATGGATCTGAAACGCGGTATCGACAAGGCGGTTATTGCGGCAGTTGAAGAGCTGAAGAAAATTTCCAAGCCCTGCGTTGATAAGAGTGCTATTGCACAGGTTGCGACCATCTCTGCCAACTCTGATTCAGATGTGGGTAATATCATTGCAGATGCAATGGAGCGTGTTTCACAGGGTGGCAAGATCACCACTGATGGCGTTATCACAGTTGAAGAAGGCACATCACTGGAAAATGAACTGGATGTAGTTGAAGGTATGCAGTTCGATCGTGGTTACCTGTCTCCTTACTTTGTTAACAACCAGCAGAGCATGAGTGCTGAACTGGAAGACCCTTTCATCCTGCTGTTTGACAAGAAAATTTCTAATATTCGTGAATTACTGCCTGTACTGGAAGGTGTGGCTAAAGCCGGTAAGCCTCTGCTGATTATTGCAGAAGATGTTGAAGGTGAAGCACTGGCAACACTGGTTGTTAATACCATGCGCGGTATTGTTAAAGTTGCTGCTGTTAAGGCACCTGGTTTCGGTGATCGTCGTAAAGCCATGTTGCAGGATATTGCGGTACTGACCGGTGGACAGGTTATTTCTGAAGAAGTGGGTCTGTCTCTGGAAAAAGCCACGCTTGATGATCTGGGTCAGGCGAAGAAAGTGTCTGTTACTAAAGAAGCGACCACCATTATCGATGGTGCTGGTCAGAAAACAGATATCGACGCACGTGTTGAACAGATCCGTGCTCAGATCAAAGAAGCGACTTCTGATTACGATAAAGAAAAATTGCAGGAACGTGTTGCCAAGCTGGCTGGCGGTGTTGCGGTAATCAAAGTGGGTGCTGCGACTGAAGTTGAAATGAAAGAGAAAAAAGACCGTGTTGACGATGCATTGCATGCAACCCGTGCAGCGGTTGAAGAAGGCGTAGTTCCCGGTGGTGGTGTTGCCCTGATTCGTGCCTGTGCTGCTATTGCAGGCCTGAAAGGTGACAATCATGATCAGGATGTGGGTATTGCCATTGCTATTCGTGCTATGGAAGAACCTTTACGTCAGATCGTTAGCAATGCCGGTGAGGAAGCTTCTGTTGTACTGAATAAGGTTGCAGAAGGCAAAGGTAACTTCGGTTATAACGCGGGTACAGATGTTTACGGCGATATGATTGAAATGGGTATTCTTGACCCAACCAAGGTAACCCGTTCAGCGCTGCAAAATGCAGCATCTGTTGCCGGTCTGTTAATCACTACCGAGTGTATGATTGCCGAACTGCCGAAAGATGAAGCTGCTGGTGGTATGCCTGATATGGGCGGTATGGGCGGTATGGGCGGTATGATGTAATTCAACATCGTCTGTTTTATGTCTGGAAAAGCCCGGTCACTGACCGGGCTTTTTTTTGCCTGTTTATTGCACCCTGCAATGCAATCTCAGATTGCACTTTGCAATATGCAATCAAAATACGTTGTTTGAGAGGTTCTTGTTTTGTAACTAACTGTTTTTAAAGGGAATGGAAAACTGGCATGTGATCTGCACTTATTAGCATAACCAGTTACAGAGCTATTCAGGAATTTGATTTAAGATTTTTAGAAAGCAACCACGCTGATGCTTAGACGCACGGAATCGCGTCGCTCTTTTTATTCACTTCGGGAGGTTTGCTCCCGGGCCGGTAGGCCTAAAATTACTCCACGCTAATATAAGGCACAGGCAACTGTGCCTTTTTTTATGCCGGTTCGTAAACCCGGCCAGGTAGTAACACCCGGAAATCGGTATAGAGATTATGCCAGTAGCCGGTTTGATGGTTAAACAGTTGAAGTTGATTGTCTGGCTACCTAAATGCAAGGCAGGTTATGTAGGTGAATAAGTCCGGTCTTGTTTTTATTCAAATGCAAGGTAAGGATCAAGAAAGCTAATGCCATAGTTATGGTTCTTGTTGTTATTCTGGCAATAACAAATG
>JAOUMX010000067.1 GCA_029881275.1 Gammaproteobacteria bacterium
ACTTAAGCTGCCACGGCCCTGATCGCCCAGCACGCCTATGCCATGGGCATCATCGACCACCAGTCGGGCATCCTGCTGCCGGCAGATGTCGACCAGTTTGTGAATGGGTGCAATATCACCGTCCATGCTGAATACACCATCGGTCATGACCAGTTTTTCTCCCGCACTGCGGTTAGACAGTTTATGGGTCAGGTCAGTCATGTCAGCATGTTGATAACGCTGCAGGCGTGCGCCACTGAGTAATCCCGCATCCAGCAAGGATGCATGATTGAGTCGATCTTCAAAGACTGCATCACCCTTGCTGCACAATGCCTGAGCAATGCCCAGATTGGCCATGTAGCCTGTTGAAAATAATAAAACCCGTGGATAGCCGGTGAATTCAGCCAGTTCTTCTTCCAGTGCATGATGGGCTTTGCTGTGGCCATTGACCAGATGGGCAGCGCCACTGCCGACTCCGTAGCTGTCTATGCCTTTAATAAAAGCGGCTTTGATTTCAGGATGATTGGCAAGACCAAGATAATCATTGCTGCAGAAATTTAAAACCGTTTGACCATCAATGGTAATTTCTGCGCCCTGAGGGGATTCCATGATCCGGCGATTGCGGTACAGGCCATCCCGTTGTCGTTGTTGTAATTCAGCCTGCAGATTTTTCACGACGGATCAGGAGCGACAGGCTTTGGCTTTAAATTCAGCTTGTTCAATGGTTGAAGGGTGAATACCAAGACGACCAAAGAGTTCTATATCGCTGTTGGTTTCGCAGTTATCGGTGGTTAACAGTTTTTCACCATAAAAAATAGAATTGGCGCCGGCAAAAAAGCACAGTGCCTGCATTTCATCGCTCATTTCATGTCGGCCGGCTGACAGGCGTACCTGTGATCGGGGCATTAGAATGCGTGCTACTGCAATGGATTTTACAAATTCGATGGGATCAATTTTTTCCGCGCCATGTAAAGGGGTACCTTCAATCTGTACCAGCATGTTAATGGGCACGCTTTCTGGGTGTTTGGTTAAGTTAGCAAGTTGCTGCAGCATTGAGGCCCTGTCAGTAGCGGTTTCACCCATGCCGAGGATGCCGCCACTGCAAATATTGATGCCGGAATCGCGAATATGATTCAGGGTGTCGAGACGGTCCTGAAAGGTACGGGTGGTGATGACATTGCCATAAAATTCAGGCGAGGTATCCAGGTTATGGTTGTAATAATCCAGGCCGGCTTCTTTTAGTCGATGACTTTGTGATTCTGTCAGCATGCCGAGAGTAACGCAGGTCTCCATGCCCAGACTCTTGACGGCCTGAATCATTTGAATGACTTTTTCCAGGTTTTTATCCGTGGGGTTACGCCAGGCAGCACCCATGCAAAAGCGGCTGGATCCGTTGGATTTGGCGTTTTTTGCCTTTTCTATGACTTCCTCAAGTGGTAGCAGGCGTTCACGCTCAAGGTCGGTTTTATGATGCGAGCTTTGTGAACAATAACCACAGTCTTCGGCACAGGCACCGGTTTTGATGCTCAGTAAGGAACTGATCTGGACTTCATTAGGGTTGTGATTTTCCCGATGAAGACTGTGCGCCTGAAATAACAGGTCATTAAATGGCAGATCAAAAAATGCCCTGATTTCATTCAGGGTCCAGTCGTGACGGGTAGAGGTTTGAGTCATGGGATAAAATGCTTACAATTAATGTTTAACAGGATGTTAATAATACCGGTTTTCAAACCGGTCTGACAGAGAAAGGCGATGCTGAAACGGATAATTCAGACTATTTACCCGGCGACCTGTATTTTATGTGGCGCATCGGGGGCAGGTGACAGGGATCTTTGTCATGCCTGTGAAGCGGATATCGTAGAAAATCGATCAGCCTGCTGCACCTGTGCAATCCCTTTGCCAGACACGGTTAATCAGCAGTTTTGTGGACAATGTTTGCAGAAACCACCTGTTTATGATGCTGCCTGGAGTCCATTGTTATATGCCCAGCCACTGGAATGGATGATTCAGCAGGTTAAATTTAACTCACGATTATCCTTCACGCGCGTTTTATCCGATCTGTTGATAGCGCGGTTACCACAAATAGAGGTGTTGCCAGATTGCATTATTCCAGTGCCGCTGCATGCCAGGCGATTAACAGAGCGGGGCTTTAACCAGTCACTGGAAGTGATTCGACCGGTGGCCAAGTATTTAAATATTCCTGTTGATCATAAAAGTTGCCGGCGAAAAAAGCACAGTCAGCCTCAGTCGGGTATGAATGCCAGGCAACGACGACAGAATATAAAAGACGTTTTTGAGTTTGATAATAGGATGGGCTATCAATATATTGTGATATTTGATGATGTCATTACGACCGGCTCAACTGTAAATGAACTGGCCAGGGTTATTAAAAGACAGGGTGTAAAAAGAGTGGATGTCTGGGCTCTGGCGCGAGCCGATAAAAATTATTCTGTTTAAAAAGAATGCTTATCGGATTATTGGTTATCCAGATAGTATTGAATGAAATCGTCTTCACTTAGAGGTTTTGAGAAATGGAACCCCTGATAAATATCGCATTTATACTGGGTCAGAAAATCAAATTGATATTCTGTCTCGACACCTTCGGCAACGATGCGTAAGTTGAATATTTTTGCCATCGTTAGAATAGTGATAATCATTGCCTGGCTGTCTTCATTATTAATAGATGAATTAAGTGTGCTAACAAATGAACGGTCGATTTTTAGTTCATCAATGGGTAGTTGACGTAGATAACTAAGTGAGCTGTATCCGGTACCAAAATCATCCATTGAGAAATGAATGCCTAATTGTTTCAGCTGGCCAATGATCTCAATAACTTTTTCAATGTCTTCTGCAACAATTGTTTCTGTAAGTTCAAAAACAATTTTATTGCGCTGTGTTTCAGGTAAATGGCGTTTGGCCAGTTCGGTTACATCTTCGACAAAACGATAATGAAAGAACTGACGCATGCTGATGTTGATAGAAAGCTGTGAGAGTTCTATGCCATCGTTTTCCCATTTGTGCAGAGTTTTAAATGCTGTTTCGATTATGTAGTTGCCTAATTCGACAATAATGCCGGTTTGTTCAGCGACGGGAATAAAGTCAACGGGCGATACCAGGCCTAGAGTGTCATTGTTCCATCGAACCAGTGTTTCTGCGCCAATGATTCTTTTTTGTTCATTAAGCTGAGGCTGAAAATGCAGTGTAATTTCATTTTTGTTGAGGGCAAAATGCAGTAGGCGTTCGATTTCGAGGCGGCTTTCAACGCGGGCGGACATTTCATCGTCAAAAATATAAACGCCGTCTCTCCCTTTGGCCTTGACTTCGTACATGGCTATATCGGCTTCTTTTATAAAATTGTTGGCGTTATGCGTGGTTGAGTCAACCAGGCTGACGCCAATGCTGGAGCTGATATATAAATGATGCTGATCAATAATATAAGTCTGTTTTAGTGATTCAATTAAATTTCTGGCAAGGGACATGGCTTCATCCCTGCATGTTTCTAGGGATGATATTTCCGGGCCGCAAATAATAAATTCATCGCCACCCAGTCGCGCCACCATGTTGTTAACACGGGTGTTTTGACGAATCCGATGTGAAACCTCTTTTAATAATTTATCGCCCACATCATGGCCTAGTGAATCATTAATGGTTTTAAAATGATCCAGATCGATGAGTAGCAAATATGTAAACTTTTTTGTTGCCTGCAAAGAGTTCATCATTTGCTGTAAATAATTAATGAAATGGTAGCGGTTATTAAGTTTGGTCAGGACATCGTGAGATGCCTGGTAGTTGGCTTTCATTAATAAATCGTAACTGCTGTTTGCGGCATAAAATAATACCCAGGTGAAAATGCAGGCAAACAGTGTTAATACATAGCTATACCATTCGCCAATACTGAAAAAATAAAAAATTAAAGGAATCATCAATATCAGAATGATGGGCTGGTAAAGTTTTTTATCGGGGCTGAGCAGCGTGGAAGCGACGACCGATGCGCCTATTTCAGTGAAGATGGCTATGTAATGAAGATTATTGGTGGTTTCATTAGCATAGAGAATGAAAATTAACGCCCATAATACGAAAATGGTATAAAAGAAATAGCTTAGTTGTTGGTTCCATTTTTCCGTTTGTTGACTGCTCATTGTATCGAAATCAAATATTTTATAGAGGCGATACCCCCATATTGAGGCGGCAACAATCAGCGTATACCAGATGATGGCACGTACATGTATATCATTTAGCCAGCCAAGCAATATGTAAGCCAGTCCTGGAAACAATGACAAAACCATCATGACGGGAATCTGTTTATTCAGGAATGTATAGAATCTTTTATCTTTCATGTAACATCTAAAGTTTATTATTTTTGGATTTGTTATGCCGGTGGTTATCTAATATAGGCTAAATTCGAGCATAAAACATACATTCCATGTAATTATGTGGGGTGATTGGCAGAGTTAATTAACCCAGTAATCAATAAAAATTCCCATAAATATAACGAAACCAAACCAGTTGTTATTCAGGAAAGCCCTGAAACATTGTTGCGGGTGTCGATCTTTGATCAGATATTGTTGATAAATCATAAAGCCGGTGGCAATTAGTAAACTGGCATAATAATAAAGCCCGAGCTGGGATTGCTGGCCGATAAAAATCAGGTCCAGTATGAGCAGTGTCTGTAAAATTCCAATAATGAATTTATCGGCCTCACCAAATAAAATAGCCGTTGATTTAAGGCCGATTTTTAAATCATCTTTGATATCCGCCATGGCGTACATGGTGTCATAGGCGGTAGCCCATAAAATGGTGGCCATAAATAATAACCAGGTAACCGGTGTAATTTCATTGGCCTGGGCGGTGAAGGCCATGGGGGCTGCCCAGCCAAAGGCAGCGCCGAGATGGACCTGAGGCATATAATGGTAGCGTTTCATAAACGGATAGGATGCCGCCAGAGCCACCCCTACGAATGACATATAGATGGTCAGTTCGTTCATTAGCAAAACCAGCAAAAATGCTGTTAAGGCCAGTGAGGAGAAAACCATAATAGCTTCCCGTGAACTGATTTTGCCCGATGCCAGTGGCCGGGTTTTGGTACGTTCAACATGGGGATCGAATTTACGATCGGCAAAATCATTGATGGCACAACCGGCTGAGCGCATCAGGAAAACACCGGTGACAAATACAAATAATACTAACGAGTCAGGCCAGCCATGGGCAGCAATCCACAGTGCCCACAGGGTTGGCCAGAGTAGCAGAAAAGTACCAATCGGCTTATCAAAGCGGATCAGGTAGGCATATTGCTCCAGACGGTTGATAATATGCAGGTATTGGGGCTTGTTGTTAATGGCTTTTAATTTGTTGAATAGCAACATTATTAATTTAATGTATTCTGTGATATTCGGGACTGATATATTACCCGACTCACAGAGATGACTTAAGGTTTTTTCATGTCAAAAAAGTATGATTATGATTTGATTGCCATTGGTGCGGGCAGTGGTGGATTGTCAGTCGCCGAGCGTGCAGCGGTGTATGGTGCCAAGTGTGCTGTTGTGGAAAGTGGCAAAATGGGTGGTACCTGTGTCAACGTGGGTTGTGTGCCAAAGAAAATCATGTGGTTTGGAGGCAATCTGGCCCATGGTCTGAAAGATGCGGTAGATTACGGTTTCGATATCGAAAACAGAGGCTTTAACTGGCAGCATCTGGTTAGCAAACGTGATAACTATATTGCCGGCATAAACAACTGGTATCACACCTATCTAGAAGATTCGAATATTGATGAGATTCAGGGTTTTGCCCGTTTTGTGGATGCCCATACCCTGGAAGTTGAAGGTAAAACCTATACTGCGAAACACATTATGGTCTCACCGGGCACCAGGCCCGTTATCCCGGATATCCCGGGTGCAGAACTGGGTATTACCTCCGATGGTTTTTTTGAACTGCAGAAACAGCCAAAGCAGGTCGCCATTGTCGGATCTGGTTATATAGCCGTTGAACTGGCGGGTGTGCTAAAAGCGCTGGGCACAGATGTCTGCCTGTATCTACGTAAAGAGCATGTGTTGCGTGACTTTGATGCCATGTTGCGTGAAAGCCTGATCGAAGAAATGCTCGACCAGGGTATAGATATCATGTCAGGGACTCAGATTACCGAAGTCCGTAAAGCCGAGGATGGTCGCTTGACGCTGATTGATGATAAAGGGCGCCATAACGAAGGCTGTGATCAGCTAATCTGGGCGATTGGACGCGACCCTAATACGCAGGGGTTAAATATTGACGCTGCGGGCATCGAAACCGATGAACAGGGTTATATCATGACGGATATCTTTCAGAAGACCAATGTTGATAATATCTTTGCGCTGGGCGATGTCACTGGTCGTGCGCCGCTGACACCTGTTGCCATAGCTGCCGGCCGTCGACTGGCGGACCGTTTATATAATAACCAGGCAGAGCGTCATCTGGATTATAAGTTAATACCAACCGTGGTATTCAGTCATCCACCCATTGGCACTGTCGGTTTGACCGAGCATGAAGCTCGTGAAAAACATGGTGATTCAGTCAAAATTTACCAGACCCGATTTACTGCCATGTATAACTCGATGACTGACCACCCGGTAAAAACTGCGATGAAACTGGTTTGTGTGGGAGCACAGGAAAAAGTCATTGGCTGTCACATTATCGGCCCCGGTTGTGATGAAATGCTGCAGGGTTTTGCAGTGGCAATTCGCATGGGTGCAACCAAAAAAGATTTTGATGATACGGTTGCGATTCACCCCACCAGCTCGGAAGAACTGGTGACCATGAGGTAATGTCGGCAATCGTGTTTATAAACACCGGTTTGCACATCAGTAACCATCGCAGATTCACAATGGCAGGAAAAGTAGCACGTGATCAGTGATAAACTGACGGTGGGCTGGCCACCAGGAAAATATGAGATGACAAATAATATACGTACATATAAAGGTATCGTTCCGCAAATTGCAAAATCATCCTACATTGATCCTGCAGCAGTCGTCATAGGTGATGTGGTTATAGGGGAAGATTCATCCGTCTGGCCCATGGTATCAATTCGGGGTGACGTTAACACTATTCGTATCGGCGAACGCACCAATGTGCAGGATGGTTGTGTGTTGCATGTCACTCATGATGGTCCATTAAGTCCGGGTGGTTTTGCGTTAACCATCGGCAATGATGTTACCGTTGGTCATAATGTGGTATTGCATGCCTGTACAGTTGAAGATGGTTGTTTGATTGGCATGGGGTCTGTGGTACTGGATGGTGCGGTGATTAAAAAAGGTGCCATGATAGGTGCTGGCAGTGTGGTGTCACCTAAAAAAACGCTGCAAGGCGGTTATCTTTATCTGGGTTCACCAGCGCGTCAGGTACGTGAACTGACAGAAAAAGAAAAAGAATTTTTTACATACTCTTCAAAACATTATGTGGTTCTCAAAAATGATTATTTAAATCCTTAGAATATGCGTCTGTAACGAAGATTCTTTTTTCTTACCACAAGGGGTAAATTATGAAAATGATAAAATTGTTATTCGCGGGTATTTTATTGTTAACGGGTTTCACAGCACTGGCTGAAGACGGTGTAGCAAGATCAGTATTTACAACAGGGATTGATAATCGTGAGCCGGTTGATCAGATAGGGCAGTTAACCAATGATAATGCAGTAATTTATTTTTTTACTGAAATCAGAGGTATGGAAGGACATACAATTACTCATCGCTGGCTAAAAGAGGGTGAAGTCCAGGCAGAAGTGGCATTTAATGTTGGTGCTAATCGCT
Source organism: Gammaproteobacteria bacterium (assembly GCA_029881275.1). Taxonomy (GTDB): domain Bacteria; phylum Pseudomonadota; class Gammaproteobacteria; order SZUA-229; family SZUA-229; genus JAPHQX01. Next base: position 7,755 of record JAOUMX010000067.1, read on the forward strand.
GGCGTGTATGGTCAAGTAAAAATCTGGATGCGTCCTGGATAGGTAACTGGCAGGTAATGGTTGTCGATGAAGGTGGTAATACGCTTGCTCAGGAGAGCTTCGCCTATATCCCTGCTGAAGAGTCATCAGCTGAGCAGTCAACATCATCAGAAGAATCGAATGAATCACAAGAGGGTGAAGTGGATATGGAAAAACCAGCAGCGCCTGCAAGTATGACTGTTCAATAATAAGCAGATAATCAATTACAGTAAAAAGGCCCGATTAGATTAATCGGGCCTTTTTTTAGGTCTAGAAATTAAGGTAATTTATCAGATTATCCTTACATGGACTTCATGTTTATTAAGTATTTTTTTGAGGCAGATAAAAATATAATTCGCGCATAATAAAAAAAGCTATCACTATAAAAAATTAGAATACAAATCAAAAGGAGATTGTGATGAAAAAAAGTATGGTTATGTGTGTTGTTATGTTAGCTCTCCCAATAGTTGTATTTGCAGAATGCCCCTCCCATATGGATGTTGATCAACTGGTTGAATGTATTACTATTGAAGGTTCAGATGCCAATTACCAGAACTGGAAAAAAGAGCATGATAGCCTGGTAGACTCATCTGCTGTCAGTCCCATTACTGGCGAAGATATAGTAACCGTTGCACCTGCCGCAGGTAAGTCGGCAAAATAAGAGTTGTCAGTTAAAAGCCCGGTTTCACCGGGCTTTTTTATGGCGTTAAGATAGATCTGACTTTTGTAATCACGTCAGCAGTTACAGGACGAATTTTACGCCAGATAAAAAATGATTCGGCAGCCTGTTCTACTAACATGCCCAGACCATCAAAACACTGTTCCGCACCCTGCTGCTGTCCCCATTCCATAAACACGGTGGGTTTGGCACCATACATCATGTCATAGATGGTGGCATGTTTATTAAGAAGGTTATCGGGCAGTGGAGGCAGATCGCCAGATAAACTGGCAGAGGTGCCGTTAATGATCAGGTCAAATTTTTGCCCGGCAAGATTTTCAAAGCTGCTGGCCGTAATGTTGCCCAGATCTGAAAAATCACTGGCCAGTTGCACGGCTTTTTCAACAGTGCGATTGGCGATCACCAGTTGCGCCGGCTTGTTGTTTAGTAAAAGTTCCAGTACGCCACGTACAGCACCGCCGGCGCCGAGGATTAAAATAGTTTTATCTTTAAGGGTGATGTTGTGATTCTGAATCAGGTCATTGCACAGGCCAATACCGTCGGTGGTATCACCGTAGTAATGCTCGGGGTCATTCAGCAGAAGTGTATTAACCGCACCGGCACGGCGTGCCCGGTTACTCAGGTGTGAGGCTAATTTGAAAGCATCTTCCTTGAATGGGACAGTGACATTTAAACCTTTGCCATTTTCGCTCTGGAATTTTTTAATAAATTCGGCAACCTGACCGGGTTCAACCTGTTCAGCAGTATAAATAATGTCCTGTTCAGTTTGTCTGGCAAACTCGCTGTGAATTAAGGGTGATTTGCTATGGGCAACTGGATTACCAATAACAGCATAACGGTCTGTGTGTTTCTGATTCATGTGATTTTTAAAGTTCAGTACTGATCTGATATTGATTTAAAAAATGTCATCACGACTTAAACGATAGTGACATGGATAGATCCTGGCCATTTAAGTTAATAAGATTTCTCGGCTACGTTTCGGGTGACAGCAGGAAATACTATGATTCTTTTAACCAGGTGGCGGCATCTTTTGCATAGTAAGTTAAAATGCCATCGGCACCTGCGCGTTTGCAACTTAACAGGGCTTCCAGTACACAGGCTTTTTCATTCAGCCAGCCGTTTTGTGCAGCAGCTTTTAACATCGCATATTCACCACTGACATGATAGACATAAGTTGGTGCACCAAATTCATCTTTAATGCGGCGCACGATGTCCAGATAAGGCATGCCGGGTTTGATCATCACCATGTCGGCACCTTCCTGCAGGTCGAGCGCAACTTCACGCAATGCCTCATCTGAGTTGGCGGGATCCATCTGGTAGCTGTATTTGTTGCCACCGCCCAGATTTGCCGATGAGCCGACAGCGTCTCTGAAGGGGCCGTAAAAACTGGATGCATATTTTGCCGAGTAAGCCAGAATGCGGGTGTGAATATGCCCGGCAGCTTCCAGTGCTTTACGTACCTCGCCAATGCGACCATCCATCATGTCCGAGGGGCCGACAATATCTGCACCAGCCTCGGCATGGGAGACCGCCTGTTTAATCAGTACGGCAATGGTTTCATCATTCAGAACATAACCTGTGTCATCAATCAGTCCATCCTGTCCGTGACTGGTAAAGGGGTCGAGTGCGACATCCGTCATTATGCCGAGCTCGGGAAACGCCTGTTTTAATGCGCGTACCGCACGTTGCGCCAGACCCTCCGGGTTATAGGCCTCGGCAGCATCATCGGATTTTTTGTCTTTGGGAACAACAGGGAATAGCGCAATGGCTGGAATCCCCAGAGTGACACATTGTTCGGCTTCTTTCAGTAACAGGTCAATACTCACGCGTTCGACACCTGGCATGGAGGGTACGGCTTGACGTTGATTGTTACCTTCAAGAATAAACATCGGGTAAATAAAATCATCGGCACTGAGTGTGTGTTCACGCATCAGGCGTCGACTGAAGTCATCACGTCTCATGCGACGCATGCGTAAATCTGGATATTGGCTCGTTATGGTCACTGTGGCTATCCGATTGGTGTAAGGTTGATTAGAATGTATTTTATCCAGAGTTAATGCACCGTGTCAGGGGAAAAGATGAAAATAATTAATAAAATAGTTGTTTTGTTGTTAATGCTGTTAAATTCTTCTGTGTTTGCGCAATCAGCGTCGATTTTTCAGCATCAGGTGTCGCGACCCATGGATCAGGTTTATGGTGCCCTCTATAAAGCGCTGGAAGATGAGGGCTTTTATGTAGTCTTCGAAGCCGATATTGGTAAAAACCTGTCACGCTTCGCTGAAAAATGGGGAGAAAATTATAATCGTAATCAACTGGACGGGATTCGTAGTCTGGTGTTCTGTAATGGCTGGTATGCCAATGCCGTCAGCAATGCGGACCCGGCCATGTTGGCCTTATGTCCGTTGAGGCTGTCTTTGATAGAAAAAAAGGGTATGACGACAGTATTGTTTGCCCGACCCACCGTTATCGCAGCTGAAAGCCCTGCCAGACAGGTGTTGATGCGTGTCGAAAATGAGGTGATTGACATCGTTAAAAAATCTGTAACAGAAAAAAAATAAATCAGTTATGAAAACACTGTTTCAGTTTATTGCCAATCAGCTGGCGCTATTGACCCTGATTTGTGCCGTGCTGGCCTATTTATACCCATCCTTATTTCTGGTGTTTAAAAATTACTTTCTCTGGTTTTTTGCGGCCACCATGTTTGCACTCGGCATTGTGCTTGAATCCGCAGATTTAAAGAATGAGCTGCATCATCCCCGGCGTATTGGTCTGGGTGTCATGACCCAGTTCAGTGTGATGCCCCTGCTGGCATTTATTATGTCGCAGTATCCCGGTTTTTCACCCGCAATCGCATTAGGATTTATTATTGTCGGCTGCGCCCCGGGTGCCATGGCCAGTAATGTTATTGTTTACCTTGCCGGTGGTGCAGTGGCTTTTTCAGTGACCTTGACCACCGTGGCGACATTTTTATCACCATTGCTAACGCCCATGCTGGTTAAAGTGCTGGGTGGTGCCATTATGCCAATTGAATTCTGGCCGTTGATGAAAACCATTTTGTTAACCGTGCTGATACCGTTAGCACTGGGTATGGCGATTCAGCCTTTTCTGGGGCGACATCTGGCTCAGGCTCGGTCTTATGCGCCCGGTGTCGCAGCGATCGCAATTATTATTATTTGCAGTTACGCGGTGGCCGCCAATCAGCAACGTATAGAGGATATGGCTTTGCAGGTGTTAATAGGCGTTATTCTGATAAATTTACTCGGCTATAGTATCGGCTGGTGGCTGGCTGGTCGCTATGGTTTTGATCAATATCATCGCATTACCTTGATGATTGAGCTGGGTATGCAGAATGCCGGTATGGGTGTCGCGCTTGCGCTGAAGCATTTCCCACCTGAAGCCGCGTTACCGGGTGCTTTGTTTGCGGTATGGTGCATACTTACTGCGGCAACGGCCAGTTCATGGTTGCGAACACATCATCATAAAATCGTTGCTGGCAGATAAATTAAACTGGTTAATAAGCCGGTCACGTACTATATATTTAATTTGAAAAGTGATTGGATGTGCCGGTAAATCGCTGGGCGCTTAATAGGGTAAATAATCAATGTCATCTGATAAAGGTAAGCGAATTCTTCTGATCGAAGAATCCGCTACGCTTCGTTATATTCTGGTCAAAGCGCTGCAGAGGCAGGGTTACCTTATCGATGAGCAATCATCTTTTGAGTCAGCACAGACACGTCTTAACGATGTCAGCAAGAGCATCGATGGTATAGTGATTGGCTTGCCAAATTACGAAAATCATGAGCATGCCAATAAATTTATTAAACTCCTGGAAAAGAAATCATTCAGTCATTTACGAGCGTTATTATTAACCCATGATGCGGGTCATGACGTTATTGAGTTAATGTCCAAGCGTAAACATACAGCCCTGGTACATTGGGAAAATTATCAGGAACTTATCGACTCGCTGGAAAAGTTACTCGAAGCAGATAAAAAAGCAAAACCAGTCGGTGTTGTTGATAAATCAGAAAAAACAGTGCGCATATTATTTGTCGATGATTCAATTAGTATTCGTCATTATTATAAACGCCTGCTGGAACGTAATGGTTATATAACAGAAACTGCAGAATCTGTATCCGATGCCTTTGAAAAAGCGGTTAATGGTGAGTTTGATCTGGCTATCATTGATTATTTTATGCCGAATGAAAATGGTTATATTTTGTGTCAGAAGTTAAGAGATGACCCACGTACAGAACGTATAAGATCGGCTGTAATTACAGGTACTTATCTTGATGAGGTGATTAGAGATTGTTTGCAGGCTGGCGCAATGGAATGTATGTTTAAAAATGAAGCAGAGGAATTGTTTCTTGCACGTATTGCATCCATGAGTCGATTTATTGAAATTGAGAAATCAATAGAAGAAGATCACAAATTGTTATCCAGTATTCTTGAGTCTGTTGGTGAAGGTGTTTACGGTGTTGATAATAATGGAAAAATCACCTTTGTTAATTCAGCTGCGCTTTCAATTGTCGGTATACAGCAACCTGCACCGATAGGTAAATCAGTAAAAGAAACCTTTCATTACCATTCTGATAATGAAAGGCAAAGTACTGATCGTTTGTATCGTGCTTATGGTGAAAATACCGAGTTGCGTTGCTGGGAGACAGAATTCAAACACAATGAAGGCAAAGCCATTCCTGTTGAATGCACGGTTTATCCGTTAACTATCAACGGAAAGCGGGAAGGTTCAGTGGTTGCTTTCAGGGATGTCTCAGAACGAAAAATGCTGGAAGAAAAACTCCACTGGCAGGCAACCCATGATCATCTTACCGGCTTGTGCAATCGACGTTACTTTGAAGAACAACTGGAAAATGAACTGAAGCATAATGTTAGTGAAGATAAAATGAGTGCACTCATTTATCTTGATCTTGATCGTTTTAAATATATCAATGATATCGCAGGCCATGAAGCTGGCGATAAAATGCTGATTGAAACATCACGTTTATTAACAAAAAATTTACGTGAGGAAGATGTACTTGCCCGTCTTGGTGGAGACGAATTTGCTATTATTTTACGTGATGTTGATGATGTCAGGGCTTTAGAGCTTGCTGAGGCACATCGTAACGTGCTTGATGGCAGTAGTTTTATATTTGCCAAGCAGTCTTATTCGATTTATGGCAGCTTTGGTGTTGCCATGATGGATGTGTCCGGTATGACCTCAGGTGAGGTACTGGCAAATGCAGATATAGCCTGTCACATTGCCAAGCGCAGCGGGCGTAACCGTAGTCACCTCTATGAACAAAGTAGTGATGAAAAAAATATTATGGGAAGTGAGCTTGGCTGGACGAAACGTTTGCGCGAAGCTATGGAGTTCAATAATTTTGTTCTTTATTATCAGCCGATACTGGATATGCGGCATATTAATTTAAATAATCTGCCCGCAGAAGATGGTCGAATCTGGCAGAACTATGCCGGTAATAAAGAAAACCCGTTGCATTATGAATTGTTGCTGCGCATGAAAGGCGATGATGGCGCTATTTTTTATCCGGATTCATTTATTCCAACAGCAGAACGATTCAATCTTATGCAGGATGTTGATATCTGGGTTATAAGAGAAGCATTAAAAAATCTGGAAATGATTCAGGAAAAAGTTTCTGCCGTTACCTTCTCAATTAATCTATCAGGCAATACCATTAATTCGGCGGAGAGTCTGGGAAAAATTATGGCTCTGATCGAACAAAGCAAAGTAAAACCCGAGTCACTCATTTTTGAAGTCACGGAAACCTGTGCTATTGCCAATATTGATAGTGCAAACCAGTTTATCGAAGAGTTGAAAAATCTCGGTTGTCGTTTTTCACTGGATGATTTTGGTTCGGGCTTCTGCTCATTTTCCCAGTTAAAATGTTTGCCTGGATTTTGTTAAAATTGATGGCCAGTTTGTTAAAGGCATGGCCCGTGGTTCGATTGATCGTGCCATTGTGACAGCCATGAATGACGTGGCACATTCGCTGGGGCGTTATACCGTAGCTGAATATGTCGAAACACCTGAGGTGCTACGGTTGTTAAAAGTCTGTGGTGTGGATCGCGTGCAGGGACATTATATTTCTGAGCCACTGGAAAAAATTATATAGAGACTTTTTAAAATTACTGCTTGTTGTAGATAAATATATTTACAGTCTAAGCTTGTATCCGATAGTGATTACCGGTAGTTGAAGTTCAAGCTCAAATTTGTCTATGTTGCCATTCGGTGTAAACTGTTTCATCTGTATAACCAGGTTTTTGTATGCGTATCTGATAATAACGCCCGTTGAATAACCAAAGGTTGATCCATGAATAGGTTCGATTGCAAGCACTGGCTGGTTAACTAAAATTGTTCCATCAATGGATAAATAACCAATACCTAACCCTGCGCCTATTTTAAATGACCAGTCTGCTGATTCGTCTTTGTTAAAGTTATAAAAAATAGCAGGCGTCAGGTACAGGTATTCA
>JAOUMX010000068.1 GCA_029881275.1 Gammaproteobacteria bacterium
TCATGGTTTAATGATGATGCGGCACATTATCTTGCTGAGATAAATGCATTGTTTGAAATGAATTCATTATCAGCAATATGTGTGCCTATTGCGTTTGAAGATAGAATTATTGGCTTTGTCGGCTTTGGTTCGTTCAGCGGTGATTATCGCTGGGGTGAGACAGATATAAGTCTTTTGAATATGGTTGGTCAGATGATTGCTAATGCATTTCACAGGCTGAAAACTGAGCGGGCACTAATTGCTGCTAAAGATGAAGCAGATCGTGCAAATAGTGCAAAGTCTGAATTTCTTGCCACTATGAGTCACGAGATTCGTACGCCAATGAACGCTATTATTGGAATGTCTTATCTTGCATTGCAGACAAATCTTAATGCCAGGCAGAGAAATTATATTCAAAAAGTTCAGGATTCATCTCATGCGCTATTGAATATTATTAATGATATTCTCGATTTCTCAAAGATTGAATCGGGTTATATGGAGCTTGAAATAGATGAATTTTCTCTTGATTCGATGCTTAATAATGTGGCTACCGTTTCGAGTGTAAAAGCGGATGAAAAAGGCCTGGAATTACTTTATGACATAGCTTCTGATGTTCCATTGTCGTTTCGTGGAGATTCCCTGAGGCTGTCTCAAATACTGATAAACCTTGTAGGTAATGCAATTAAATTTACTGAAAAGGGTGAGGTTATTGTGTCCTGTAAACTGATTAGCAGCGATGCTGAGTCTCTCAGGTTGCAGTTCGCTGTGAAAGACACGGGTATCGGCATATCGCGTGAGCATCAGAGCAAAATCTTTAAAGAGTTTTCACAGGCTGATAGTTCTACTACCAGAAAATATGGCGGAACGGGTTTGGGTCTGGTGATTTCAAAAAAATTAGTTGAATTAATGAATGGTGAAATCTGGATTGAGAGCGAGCCTGGTAAGGGTACCAGTTTTTATTTTACAGTAGAGCTTGGCAGAGGAAGTGATGATCAGTTTGATCTTAATATAAATAATATTAAGAATAGATTACATGATATGAGGATTCTTGTTGTAGATGATAATACAAAATCGAGGGATATCCTAAGCGCCATGTTGCGTGCTCTTGGTTGCAAAGTTGGTAATGCGGCAGGGGCTCAGGAAGCTCTGATAGAGCTAAATGAAGCTGTCAATGAAAAATATCCATATCATTTAATTATTATCGACTGGAATATGCCTGATATTAATGGCGTTGAATTAATAGAGATGATTCATGATCAGGTATCAGCTGATCATGAGCTGTCTATAGTGCTAATGGCAACTACGTTAGAATTAAACCAGCTCTCAGGAGTTATAGACAGGTTAAGTTCAGTCGAAGTATTAACTAAGCCGGTGAGCAATTCTGATTTGCTGGAAATTCTCTTTAAGATTCTATTTCCTGATAGAGGCGCTATTAAATCTGATTTTTGTCGTCTTGCTATTACAGAAGTTATTAGTAACAGGCAATTACATGGCTCAAAAATACTTCTCGTTGAAGATAATGAAATTAATCAGGAATTAATGTCTGAGTTACTGGCGCAGTCCGGAGTTATTGTTGCTATTGCCAATAATGGGGCTGAGGCACTCGAAATGCTTTCGGTAGAGCGTTATGATGCGGTCCTTATGGATATGCAAATGCCTGTGTTAGATGGGGTTTCAGCAAGTCGTGAAATTCGTAAGCGTCCTGATCTAAAAGATATGCCAATAATTGCATTGACTGCTAATGCAATGGATGTTGATAAGGAAAAAGTTTTTGAGTCAGGGATGAATGACTTTATCAGCAAGCCGGTGGATGTAAATAAACTATTTTCAGTTTTAAAAAAATGGGTAAATGTTGCTGCTTCTGAAAAAACATCACCCCGATTAGCTAATAAAGGATCAGAATTATTGCATGATTTTCCGCGTATTGATGGTATTAATATTGAGTCCTGTTTAAAAGCGCTTAATTATAAAACGGAAGTTTATCGGCGGCTTCTTCTTAAGTTTGCTGACAGAAATCGTGATTTTTTATCAAATTTTAATGATCTTTTTATAAATGACAGGGAGTCGGCTATCAGGCTTGTGCATTCATTAAAAGGATTGTCAGGAAGTCTGGGTGTTGATGAAGTGTACAGGATGTCAACAGATCTCGAGATTAAGGTCATTGAGAATAGCGATGATGTCTCTGCTCTTGTCGGTAATATGGCGGCTGTTTTAAGTCAGGTTATTGCAGCAATAGATGCTGCATTTGCAGATCGCGTAAATGAAAAAAACTATACTATAGATTCTGATTCTGATTCTGATAACATCCTGGCTGAATTAACCAGATTGCTAAAGATTTATAGTGTTTCTTCAATCGATTATTTTGAAAAGCATGATCAGATCTTTAAAAATGTTATGTCACAAGAAAGCTATGATTATCTAAAAAATGCGATAGAAAATTACGATTTCGATAAGGCACTTAAATTAATTGGTGAGCTGCAGGGCGATTAAAACTAGTGAGCAAAGAAGGAGCTTACTGTTGTGAATGGTATGCAAAATAAATCAATACTCATAGTTGACGATATAGCTGAGAACATAGACATTCTGGTTGAGTTATTGAAGTCAGATTACGATATTCGTGCTGCAAGTAACGGTAATATGGCTTTAAAGATATCTCAGTCTGAGGTGCCGCCAGACTTGATTTTACTTGATATTATGATGCCTGAAATGGATGGTTATGAAGTTTGTAAAAAGCTTAGGGCTAATACACAAACCACCAATATACCCATTATTTTTGTTTCTGCGGCTGACTCCATAGAAGAGCGTCTTCAGGGTTATGATGTTGGTGGTGATGATTATGTGGTTAAGCCTTTTAATGCTGAAGAACTGAAAAAGAAGATGTGTGTTTTGTTACAGCACAAAGAAGAAGTTGATAAATTGGCATCAAGTGCCAGCGAGGCAATGAAGGTTGCAATGGTTGCCATGACCAGTGCGGGTGAGCTTGGTAATGTTCTTGAATTTCTTAGCAAGAGTTTTGTCTGTCATTCAGCAACTGAGCTGGCTAAAACCATGCTGGATAATTTGAATAGTAATAACTTGCATTGTGCTGTGCAGATAAGGCAAAAGCATGGTCAGGTTAATATGTCTAATAATGGTGTCGCAAGCCCGCTCGAGGTTGCCGTTATTGATAAATTGAAAGATGTCAAACGTATTTATGATTTTGGAAATCGAACGGTTATCAATTATCCGCATGTTTCATTGTTAATTAAGAATATGCCGGTGAATGATGAAGACTTGTATGGACGGATTAAAGATAACATTGCTATATTCGTTGAAGGTGCAGAAGAAAGAGTAAAAGCGATTGCTATTGAGGATGAAGTTAAGGATAAGCAGGAGTCTTTAAGAGAAATTGTTCTTTTGACTGAGCAGGCTCTGGTTGAGATAGATGCTCGTAATAAAGAGCATAAATTGGCAAGTACGCAAATCATGGAGAATTTACTGCAGGATATTGAAGAAGCTTTTTTGCGTCTTGGATTAACAGAAGAGCAGGAGCAGGAAATGCTTTCCATGGCAAATGCGAATGTAGAAAAAGCTCTGGCACTGTATGAGGAAGGGCTGGGTGTTGATGAGCATTTGTTATCTGTAATGGAAAAACTAAAAAAATCCGTGTCAGATGAAAGATGACATCTGTAATTATTTTTCTTCATTTTATTGCGTGAGATATTTGATTAACTGTCAGTCAAGATTAATCATTATTATTCCCCGGATTAAACTTTTTAATTATTTGGTAGTTTTTATGGAGAGTTGAAGTTATGTTTGAGCAAACCAGATACTCTGTCCTTGTTGTTGATGATACGCCTGAGAATATTGATATCATGGCTGGTATCCTTAAAAATACTTATGATGTGCGGGCTGCACCAAATGCAACTGTGGCTTTGAAAATTGTTCAGTCATCTTCTCCGCCAGATGTTATTTTACTTGATGTTATGATGCCGGAAATGGATGGTTTCGAGCTTTGCAAGATACTGAAGTCAGATGTTAAAACACAAAGGATTCCAGTTATTTTTGTCACCGCCAATACCAGTAAAGAATCTGTTAGTAAAGGTATTGAGCTGGGTGCCTATTATTATTTAAGCAAGCCCGTAAGTCCTTCCGTTGTGATGGCTATTGTCGCTGCTGCTTTAAGTCAGCTCTCTGAGTATAAAATTTTACAGGAGGAAGTTCAAAAAGCGGCAAATACAATGCGCTTATTGAAAAATGGATGTTTTCAGTTCCGTACCATAGAAGAAGCACGTAGTCTGGCCTTGATCCTTGCAAAAATGGCGTCTGATCCGGTGAGATTGGTGTCTGGTTTAACTGAGCTTATGATTAACGCAGTTGAGCACGGTAATCTTGGAATTACTTATGATGAAAAAGGCAAACTTAATGAACAGCGACAATGGCGTCAGGAAGTAGAGCGCCGACTCAGTTTAACGGAGAACAGGGACAAGCTGGCCTATATATATATTGAACAAAATGATACAGAGATCAGATTTAGAATAATTGATCAGGGTTCTGGTTTTGAGTGGCAGTCTTATCTCGAAATTGATCCAGAGCGTGCTGATCATACCCATGGGCGAGGAATTGCAATGTCCAGAATGCTGAGTTTCAGTAGTGTTGAATTTCAGGGGGCGGGTAATGAAGTGATAGCGACTTATAGTCTTTGACGGTTAATTGCAATTTTTATTACGGTAAATTTCTTATTACATAGCCGAATTCTTACGCTATCAACAGGTTTTTTCTATTCACGGTTGAAAGCTGGCAATAAAGTCTGGATAATCCACTGCCTCTATGGTGACCCATGTTGGTTCCCTCGCGACGATTAGCTGCGAACCCCGCCAGGCCCGGAAGGGAGCAACGGTAGTAGTGAGTTCGGGCGCCGAGGTGTGGCTGATGTGGGTTGCCACCCAATTTCTGTTGGCTTGAACTATCAAGCAATCTAACACCCTGTTAAACTTTGCTCTTTTTCAGCGATTTCAAAATATATGAGCTATCAGGTATTAGCACGCAAATGGCGGCCTAGCAAATTCACCGAAATGGTGGGGCAGGAGCATGTCTTGCGTGCGCTTACCAACGCCCTGGACGAACAACGCCTGCACCATGCCTATTTATTTACCGGTACCCGTGGTGTTGGCAAAACCACTGTGGCACGTATTTTTGCCAAGGCACTTAATTGTGAAACGGGAGTGACATCTACGCCATGCGGGCAGTGTTCAGCCTGTAAGGCAATTGCTGAAGGGCGATTTATTGATCTGATCGAAGTGGATGCCGCTTCGCGTACCAAGGTAGAAGATACCCGAGAATTACTCGATAACGTTCAGTACGCCCCCTCACAGGGGCGTTTCAAAGTGTACCTGATCGACGAGGTACATATGCTTTCCGGACACAGTTTTAATGCGCTGCTGAAAACACTGGAAGAGCCGCCTCCCCACGTTAAATTCCTGCTGGCTACCACCGATCCTCAGAAGTTACCGGTAACCGTGCTGTCCCGTTGTTTGCAGTTCAATCTGAAACGTATGCCCATGTCGCTGATCGAAGAGCATTTGCAATACATTCTGCAACAGGAAAACGTGGCGTTTGAACAGACAGCTTTGCGATTACTGGCTAATGGTGCCGATGGTTCCATGCGTGATGCCCTGAGTTTGCTGGATCAGGCGATTGCCTATGGTGGTGGTAAACTGGCCACAGAAGAAGTGCGCGCCATGCTGGGTACAGTATCCCGTGACCGTATTATGTCGATACTAAGAGGGCTGGTTGCCGGTGATGCTCAAGCAGTGATGTCGGAAGTGGCAGCGCTGTCTGAAATGACACCGGATTTTCCCGCAGCACTGGCCGATTTGCTGGCCTTATTGCACCAGATGGCGCTGGCACAGCATGTGCCTGATGCGGTGGATGAAAATCTGGTGGAGCGGGAAGACATTAAAATCCTGGCAACTCAGATTTCGTCTGAGGATGTGCAGTTGTTTTATCAGGTAGGGTTGATGGGGCGTAAAGATTTGCCACTGGCGCCTGACGAGCGCACCGGTTTTGAAATGGCGTTATTGCGTATGCTGGCGTTTAAACCGGTTACTTCGAATCAGCTCAGTCGACAGGGCACTGTATCTGCTCAGGTTAGCACACCGGTGTCTCCGCCAGTTTCCCAGACAGTGGTTTCCCGTGAGTCTGCACAGCAACCCCCGAGGTCACAGCCTAAACCTTCATTTGCCGGTGACTGGCAGGGGTTGATTAATGCAGCCGGTATCAAAGGCATGGTGAAACAGCTGGCCTTGAACTGTACATTGCAGAATTACACCGGTAGTGAAATGAATTTGTTGTTAAGTGATGAGCATGGGCAACTGCTTAATACCAATTCGCAGACTCGTTTGCAGGAGGCATTGAGTGAATATCTGAGAGATAAGATAAAATTAACCATCAGTCTGGGGCAGGGGGAGTCTGAAACACCTGCGCAGGCAGAGGTGCGTAAAGCAGCCGAGAAACAGCAGGCGGCCGAACAGGCCATTGACCAGGACCCGGTGGTGCAGGCGTTAAGGGATAATTTTGGTGCCCAGGTCATGCCGAATTCGGTAAAACCTAACGTTTGATATACATATTTATTTATAAAACAGAATAATTTTGATTGAAGAGGTGATTCATGAAAGGTGGTATTGGTAATTTAATGAAGCAGGCGCAGAAGATGCAGGCCGATATGCAGAAAGCACAGGAAGAAATCGCCAATATGGAAGTCGAAGGACAGGCGGGCGGCGGTCTGGTGAAAGTTGTGATGAATGGTCGTCACGAAATTCGCCGAGTATCACTGGATGACAGCCTGATGAGTGATGATAAGGAAATGATCGAAGATCTTCTGGCGGCAGCGGTGAACGATGCTGTGCGCCGTATAGAGCAGGAAAGTCAGAGTAAAATGTCAGGATTGACAGAGGGACTTAATTTGCCTGGTGGTCTCAAACTGCCTTTCTAATGAGTCAGTCCTTATTACTTGATCAGCTTATCGAGGCTTTGCGTTGTCTGCCCGGGGTTGGACCCAAGTCAGCTCAGCGCATGGCTTTTCATTTGCTGGAAAGAGACAGACCGGGGGCATCCAGATTAAGTCGAGCCCTGCAGGATGCGGTTGAGAAAATCGGCAACTGTCAGCAATGTCGTACCCTGTCAGAAGATGGGATCTGTTCGATATGCGTCGACCAGCGACGGGACTCTGCCTCTTTATGTGTGGTTGAGACGCCGGTTGATATCCTGGCTATCGAACAGGCGACCGATTTCAAGGGGCGTTACTTTGTGCTTATGGGGCATTTATCGCCTCTGGATGGGATAGGGCCGACTGAGCTGGGTCTGGATCTGTTTGAGCAAAGGCTGAAACAGGGTGAAATTACTGAAATTATTCTCGCGACTAATCCGACGGTGGAAGGTGAAACCACTGCTCATTATATTTCTAAAATGGCAGCAGAATACGGTATTCCGGCCACTCGGCTGGCCCATGGTATTCCTTTAGGGGGCGAGCTGGAATACATAGATAACGGTACATTGGCCCATGCCTTTTCCGGCCGCCAGAAAGTGATCATATAGATTTGGACACAAATCTATATGATCATCCTGAGCGCAGTCGAAGGATCTAAATGGGAAGGTCACAAACCTATAAGAGCATCCTGAGCGCAGCCGAAGGATCTAAGCTGGCAGGACACAAATCTATATGATCATCCTGAGCGCAGTCGAAGGATCTAAGCTTACAGTGCATAAACATCGCCGAAGGGTTTTGCAGGCAGTTTTATAAGGTCTCTCCACTGCGGCCGAGTGATAAAATAAGCTGCCTGTCTTCCGGGGGAATTGTTGTGGATCAATCGCCTCAATCTCAAGCGGGCTTTGCTATAATCGGGAAGTTTCTTGCGGATTCCTTCTATTCAGGTAAATGCTTAAATGGATATAGCGATAGCAGGCCTTGTGCCCCTGTCATTAACTGGCCTTGAGCGCGGGCAGTCGCTTCGACGTGGTGAGCCTGAGCGTCAGGCTCCGTCAGCTGCGAATCAGCAACGTACCAGTCGTGATGATAGTAGCCGCGTTATACCTGGAGAGGTTCTCTCGACACGTCCCGGTATGAACCGTGCTGTTAATACCACGCAGCAGTCGATTCTTGAACGTAATGCGACGTTTGGCCAGTCGGCACCCCGTCAGTTTAGTTTACGTGATGCTATTGCTACCTTTGAGCAGAATGAGGCATTAATTGCCGATCCGGAGAAGCCGAGACAAATTTCCGGTATTATAGATGTCTATGTCTAAATCCCGTTATGGCTATCACGGGCTTAACCAAGAGATGAAAAATGACTGATTGTATTTTCTGTAAAATTATCAGTGGTGATATTCCAGGTGATATTGTCTATCAGGATGATGATGTGCTGGCATTTCGTGATTTGAATCCTCAGGCACCGACTCACGTGCTGGTGATTCCCAGAAAACATATTGCCACGACGAATGATATTCAGCCTGAAGATGCGGAACTGATTGGTAAAATGTATCTGGCGGCCAAACAGATTGCCAAAGACGAAGCGATTGATGAAGCGGGTTACCGGACAGTCATCAACTGTAATCGTGCAGCAGGGCAAACCGTATTTCATATTCATCTGCATTTGCTGGGTGCTCGCCCCATGGGTTGGCCACCCGGTTAACCGGTATTCATTCCAGAATTTCTTGCAACTCGGCGCGCTTATCAGTAATATTCCTCGCTCTTTAGGCGCGTAGCTCAGTTGGTTAGAGCATCACCTTGACATGGTGGGGGTCGGTGGTTCGAATCCACTCGCGCCTACCACTCTCTGGTAGTGGTATAGATAAGGAATTTAAAGAACTTTATCAGGTTGTTATTCACTCGTGCCTTTCTGTGATAAGTATAAATGAATAAAGGCATAGTGAAATTGACAAGTTATTGTACTGCTGTTGTTTCAGGTCAGGCTATTTCATGCCTGCTTGTCCGTTCATTCTCTGTATCCACACTTACTGACGAACTGATATGACATATCAGGAGGATTTCAGTACCCTTTATGAAAACCCGTCACATGATCGGACACGTGAACTCGAAAAAAGTCTGCAGCGTCTTAGTGCTATCATTAACAATTCTGTCGCCGGTATTATCTCTTTTGACCGTCAGGGCACAATAAAAACTATCAATCACGCAGCACGGGATATTTTTAATATTCCTGTTGATAGCACACCACGAAAAATTCACGCATACATTCCACAGATCTGTTTTCCAGCTAATGAAGCGGCACGAAAGTTATGTACAGGAATACCGTTGGAAGATACTCTGGGGGAGCGCACAGAGGGTTCTGCATTATGTGAGCAGGGTAATCAGGTGATGATTGAATATTCTATCAGTCGAATTGAGATTGATGGTGATGATGAATTTACTGCCATTATTAGTGACATTTCAGAACGAAAAATTGCCGAAGCAGATTTAATTGAAGCGCGTTATATAGCGGAAGAAGCCAGTCGGGCGAAATCAGAGTTTTTATCAAATATGAGTCATGAATTGAGAACACCTTTAAATGCGATTCTTGGGTTTTCTCAGTTGTTGCAGATGCATGACCTTGGTGAAAATAATAATGCAAATGTAAAAGAAATATTACAGGCAGGGCGACATTTATTGAGTCTGATTAATCAGGTTCTGGATTTGTCCAGAATTGAATCGGGACGAGTGGATTATTATCCCCAGGAAGTGAAGCTGATTCAGTTGATTATGGAGGCGGTGTCACTGGTAAAAAATATTGTCGATGAAAAACAGATTATTATTGATTATGCTCTGGATGACTGTTCTGAGTTAATGATTAAGACAGACCCCACACGATTCAAACAGATTATGTTGAATCTATTGTCGAATGCGGTGAAATATAACAAACATCAGGGCAGGATTTCCCTGAAAGTAGAGCAATTAGAAAATAAAAATATCAGTATTCAGATTGAAGATACGGGTCGGGGTATAGCTCAGGGTCATCTGGACAGAATTTTTCAACCTTTCGACAGACTGGATTCCAGTACCTATGTTGTTGAGGGTACCGGTATAGGTCTGACCATATGCCGACATCTGGTGCAGATAATGGGCGGTACTATTCATGTTGAAAGCGAACCCGGTAAAGGCAGCTGTTTTACAGTGACTCTTCCCGGTTAGTTATGGGTGAGCGAATTTGTTTTACAGCAGTTTCTAAATTAGAATAGCGCCTTTATCTTTCGACAAGCGTTTAGATAATTCAAAATATATAACCTGTTTAATGATCTTGCGTAGGGATCATTAACCAAACAAGTGACCTCTTGTATGGGTCACCACTGAAACCAGGAGCATCACAATGCCTGTTATTACTTTGCCTGACGGTAGTCAGCGCACGTTTTCATCTTCTGTTTCTGTTCATGATGTTGCCGCTGAAATCGGTCCGGGTCTGGCTAAGGCTGCTCTGGCGGGCAAGATTGGCGATCAGCTGGTTGACACGTCCTATCTCATAGAAAACGATATTGAGCTGGCGATTATTACCGATAAAAATGAGGAAGGGCTGGAAGTGATTCGTCATTCCACGGCCCATTTGCTGGCACAGGCGGTTAAAACGCTGTTTCCTTCCGCGCAGATTACCATCGGCCCGGTGATTAATGATGGTTTCTATTATGACATTGATTACGAACCCCATTTCACGCCTGAAGATTTAATTAAAATCGAACAAAAAATGACTGAGCTTGCCGGAGCTGATTTCAAAGTTGAGCGCTCGGTTATGTCCCGCGATGCAGCGGTGAAATTTTTCCGTGATATGGGTGAAGAATATAAAGCCCAGATTATTGAAAGCATTCCTGCCAATGAAGATTTGTCTTTATACACTCAGGGTGAGTTCACGGATTTATGCCGTGGTCCCCATGTACCCAGTACCGGCAAGATCAAGGCTTTTAAGTTAACCAAACTGGCCGGTGCATACTGGCGTGGTGATTCTAAAAATAAAATGCTGCAGCGAATTTATGGCACGGCATGGGCAGATAAAAAACAGTTAAAAGCGTATTTGCATCGTATTGAAGAAGCTGAAAAGCGAGACCATCGAAAAATTGGTAAGGCACTTGGATTGTTTCATACTCAGGAAGAAGCGCCGGGCATGGTGTTCTGGCATGAAGCGGGCTGGGATATTTATTTAACCATTCAGAATTATATCCGTGGACGTTTGCGTGATCACGATTACAAGGAAATTCATACCCCTCAAGTAGTGGATCGCAGCCTGTGGGAAAAATCCGGTCACTGGGATAAATTCAGTGAGATGATGTTTACCACGCATTCTGAAAATCGGGATTATGCAGTGAAGCCGATGAACTGCCCCTGTCATATCCAGGTGTTTAATCAGGGTCTGAAATCCTACCGTGATTTACCCCTGCGTCTGGCGGAGTTCGGCTCCTGTCACCGTAATGAGCCTTCCGGTACCTTACATGGTCTGATGCGAGTGCGTAATTTCGTGCAGGATGATGCACATATCTTCTGTACCAAAGAGCAGATTCAGGAAGAAGTTTCTAATTTTATTGATCTGACCTTTGACGTATATAAAGATTTTGGTTTCGAAAATATCGAAATTGCCCTGTCGACACGTCCTGAGCAACGGGTAGGTTCTGATGAAATCTGGGATCAGGCGGAAAAAGCCCTGGAAGATTCACTTAAGGCCAAGGGTCTGGTTTTCAAACTGCAACCCGGTGAAGGCGCCTTTTATGGACCTAAAATCGAATTTACTCTGAAAGACTGCCTCGAGCGAGGTTGGCAATGTGGTACTATGCAGGTCGATTTTTCCATGCCGGGTCGTCTCGATGCCCAGTATGTGGCAGAGGATGGCAGTCGTCAGGTACCGGTGATGTTACACCGGGCGATTCTGGGTTCAATTGAGCGTTTTGTGGGTATATTGATTGAACATTACGAGGGCAAGTTTCCCCTCTGGCTGGCGCCTCAACATGCGGTAATCCTTAATATTACGGACAATCAGGCTGAATTTGCTCAAAAAATTGAAAAAATCCTCAGTAGTCAGGGATTTAAGGTCAAACTGGACTTGAGAAATGAGAAGATCGGCTTTAAAATCCGCGAGCATACTTTACAGCGCGTTCCCTACATGTTGGTCATTGGTGACCGGGAACTTGAAAATCAGAGTGTAGCCGTGCGTTCACGAGAGGGTAAAGACCTGGGGTCTATGTCTGTAGAAGACTTTGCCAGGAAACTTGCCGGAGGTATCGAGAGCCACGGTTTCGCTATTTTGGAGGAATAAAACTATTTCAGCTGAAAAAAAGGTTCGAATGAATGAAATGATCACTCATCCTGAGATACGGGTGATTGATGCTGAAGGCGAGCAGGCAGGTGTTATGCCGACTGCAAGAGCACTGGAAATGGCCGTTGAAGCTGGACTGGATCTGGTTGAGGTTTCCCCGAATGCTGAGCCACCGGTTTGCCGAATTATGGATTACGGCAAATTCAAGTTTGAAACCAACAAACAGCAGCAGAAAGCTAAAAAGAAACAGAAGCAGATTCAGATTAAGGAAATCAAATTCCGTCCCCGGACTGAGGAAGGCGATTACCAGACTAAAGTCAGAAAATTGCGTGAGTTTCTTGAAAATGGCGATAAGGCCAAGGTGACATTGAGATACCGTGGTCGTGAATTTGCGCATCAGGAGTTAGGACTCAATTTGCTAAAACGAGTCGGTGCCGACCTTGAGGAATATGGCATTATCGAGCAGATGCCGAAAATGGAAGGTCGCCAGATGGTGATGATGCTATCACCGAAGAAGACTAAATAGTCTTACAGAATTGTCAGCAAGCAGATTAATACCTGCTTTTGCCAATGTGGTTCGCAAGGGTCCACTTAAAAAAGCCCGAAAAATAATCACCCTGTATCTGTCCGCGGGATTGGATCTGGGTCTGTTAGGAAACAGAGCAAAAAGATAATTTTTGAATGTTTCCATCAAGTATTATTTGGAGTTGTAGTAATGCCTAAGATGAAAACTAACCGTGGCGCAGCCAAACGGTTTCGTCGTACCGGTTCTGGCGGGTTTAAACGTGCCCAGTCATTCCGTCGTCATATTCTGACTAAAAAATCCACCAAGCGTAAGCGTCATTTACGTGAAGCTTCACAGGTTGCCGATTGCGATTTGCGCATGGTTAACCGCATGTTACCTTACGTATAGGAGTCTGAATCATGGCAAGAGTTAAACGTGGTGTACAGGCGAGAGCTAAACATAAAAAGGTAATGGCGAAAGCCAAGGGTTATTACGGTGCGCGTAGTCGTGTTTATCGTGTAGCTCATCAGGCGGTCATCAAAGCCGGTCAATATGCGTATCGTGACCGTCGTGTTAAAAAACGTGAATTCCGTAAATTATGGATTGCGCGTATTAATGCAGCTGCACGGGAATTTGAAATGTCATATAGCCGCTTTATTAATGGTCTGACCAAAGCGAATATCGAAGTTGATCGTAAAGTGCTGGCAGACATTGCTGTTCATGACAAAGTGGCGTTTGGTCAACTTGTAGAAGCAGCTAAAGCAGGCCTGGCCCAAGCAGCATAATCGTCGCTATATAAGATTGACTCAGTTTTCTGAATTAATCGACGTGGTAACAAGAAGGGGAAAGGCTAGTTCTTTCCCCTTTTTTATTTATGGTTAGAAAGCGCTGTAAAGTCAGTGAGACTTTTACAATTAAGTAATTTATAAAAAATAACGGTAAAAATTCGTGTCCGATTTAGAGCAAGTCTTAATGCAAGCACAACAGGCTGTCACTGATGCTTCTGATCTACAACAACTGGATCAGATTCGTGTTCAGTATCTGGGTAAAAAAGGTGAGTTCACTGCGCAATTAAAAGCGCTGGGACAGTTACCCCCTGAGCAACGAAAAGATGCAGGACAGGTCATTAATGAAGCCAAGCAAAGTTTGCAGGCAGCGATTGAACAACGTAAGTCGGTACTGGAAGCAGAAAAACTCAATTCACGTTTAAGCGAAGAGACCATTGATGTTTCACTGCCAGGCAGAGGGCAGCGTAATGGTGGATTGCATCCGGTAACACGTACTATGCAACGCATAGAACAATTATTTGCCAATCTTGGATTTGATATTGCACAGGGCCCCGAGATTGAAGATGACTATCATAATTTTGAAGCATTGAATATTCCGTCGCATCATCCGGCACGTGCCATGCACGATACTTTTTATTTTGATGCCAAGACCTTATTACGTACCCATACATCACCGGTTCAGGTGCGTGAAATGGAAACCACAAAACCACCTTTGCGTTTGATTGCGCCGGGTCGTGTTTATCGTTGTGATTCTGATTTAACTCATACGCCGATGTTTCATCAGGTGGAAGGTTTGATGGTTGATCGTGATGTGAGCTTCGCAGATTTAATGGGTACGCTGGATAGTTTCTTAAGACTGTTTTTCGAAAATGATAATTTACAGACCCGTTTCCGTCCGTCTTATTTCCCATTTACCGAACCTTCGTCTGAAGTGGATATTCAATGTGTGATGTGTGGCGGTGACGGTTGTCGTGTCTGTAGTCATACCGGCTGGCTGGAAGTTTTAGGCTGTGGCATGGTGCACCCTGAAGTATTTAAACACGCCGGTATCGATAATGAAAAATATACAGGTTACGCCTTTGGTATGGGTGTAGAGCGTCTCGCCATGTTGCGTTATGGCGTTAATGATTTACGTTTGTTCTTTGAAAACGATCTTCGTTTCCTGAAACAGTTTGCATAAGAGTCACTGATGAAAATTTCTGAAAAATGGTTACGTGAATGGGTTAATCCCGCGATTAATACCCAGCAGCTGGCAGATCAAATTACCATGGCCGGACTGGAAGTTGATTCGATTGAATCCGCTGCGGGCGATTTTAATGGTGTCGTTGTGGCTCAGGTTAAGTCGGTTGAAAAACATCCCGACGCGGACAAGTTAAAT
>JAOUMX010000069.1 GCA_029881275.1 Gammaproteobacteria bacterium
AGCGACGCGAGTTGATGACAACGTCACCTTCGCTTAAGGCAACCATTGGTGATGATACTTATGATCGCTATTTATATATAACCGGGCAAAATAATCGTGTGGTGGTTACTTCAGTAATGAGTGATTCACCTGCTGATCAACTGGGTGTTCAGGCAGATGACATTATTTTAAATTATGCCAATGAAAAAGTGCTGAGCTGGCATGATTTGCGTAAGCTTACCAGTCAGGGTAGTTACGGTGAATATGTGAATTTAAATGTTCTTAGAGATGGGCGGTTGTTAAATATACTGGTGCCTAGAGGTCCACTGGGTGTGAAGTTAAGCCCAACTATTCTTGACCCTTCATTAGAATATAATTACTAGTTTTTGTCAGATAACCTGATTGCGCTTAAAAAAGGAGGCCTGAAGAATCACGGCCTCCCGTGAGAACGAATCTATACTTTTTTAAACAACTGTAATGGTGGTTGTTGCAGTTCCCAGAATAGTTGCATTACGAATATCTCGATACTCAATACTGCCGGTGTATTGTCCTGATGCAGGCATGGTTAGAATAATATCGTAACGTTCACCAGCGCTTACCAGTTGTTCGGTAGTGGTGAATGGCTGAGCCAGTGGCCGACCATCTGATGCAACAACTTCAAATGCTAATCCACCCATGCGCACAATACCTGGCATGTAACTGGTGCCGTTTAATCGAACCAGTACTCTCTGACCTGCACTGGCTGTAATAGCCGTGGTTGTGTCAGTTCGGGTATTGCTTCCATCGCGACCGTTAATCATAAAATAGTCAGGGCGATAGCGAGCTAAATTACTACCGCCGCCCATACCGCCCATGCCACCATGCCATGTGCTGTCGAAGGTGGTTAATTGCCAGATGTATTCTTTATCCATGTTGGGGCCGTTATCCCAGAGGCGGTTAGTGCTGCCATCTGTCGGGCGAATAATAATGGTGCCAAACATACCCATTTCAAAATGAAGATTGGTATCAACATGACAGTGGTACATGTATGTGCCTGCATGGGGCGCTTTGAATGTATAGGTGTATGAATTACCGATGCCACCCATGCCACCAACGGCAAATGATGTTGAGGGTACACCATCATTTTGTTGATCAACATCGAGTCCATGTAGATGAATCGTGTGCGGCATCATCGAGCTTAATGTAATTTGAGCTGTTGTACCCTGATTGGCTTCTATTACCGGGCTGGGTACGGTGCGATCATTATTGAAACCGCTGCCAAAACGCCAGGTGTTAATGGAGGTGCCGTCAGCCATGGGCACGGAGCCTGACATGACCGCATCGACGTTAGCCGGTGCCTGTAAAAAAGTAAATGTTCGCCCACCACCACTGTTTGCTGGAGGCGTCGTTGTACCGCCACCGCCACCACCGGTACCACCGCCACGTCGCATCATATAAGTGTCTTTTAAAATATTTAACATGTTTTTATCCTCGTAATCTGTTTATATCGATAATTATTTTTATGTTATTCAGGAAGCGCTCATGATGATGAGTCCGCCATTGGCGTAGCTGCCATTGGCGGTAACGCCCGGAACATAATGGGTATGCAGTGGGTAAGCACCGCGCTGCACTACGGGCAAAATAACGTCAACACATTCATTGCGATTAACCTGAACGGTGTCTTTTTCGATAATGCGGGTTTCTATTTTTCGGTTACGCGTTGCCACATTGACGTGGTATCCATGAAAGTGCATGGGGTAAGTGATGGCACCGCCATTAATAAAACGAATGGCTACGTTCTCACCAAGATTCATGGAAATTAATGTATCACTGCGTGATGTTGTCTCCGGGTAACTCAGTCCATTTGCAAAGTAATAGTTAGGCTCATAGTCATCCATGTTGTATGTACTACCACTTTCGATGGCCGTATTTAGTCGGTCATCCAGTTCGCTCATGAATAAAGTATATTGACGGTTAAAGGTTGGGCCATTGTTATACAGTCGATTATTACTACTTGAAGGCATGACCACCATAGGGCCAGCGAGTCCCATGGCGCGACCCAGTTCGCCATTATGACTATCCGTGTACATGTAACTTCCTGCAGCTGGTGCGGTGAAGCTATAAATTCGATTACTGCCAGAATTAACCGACAGTGTGGTTGACAGGGTGACGCCATTAATGTCGAATTTAACAGGGCGATCAATTCTGTTTTCAATAGTGACATTTACTGTATCACCTTCTTTTACTAACAGTGCGGACGTTAATGCCCCTGGTCCAGAAATGCCATTCATATCGCGAAACTGCCAGACGAAAATGGAGCTGCCATCGATGAGTGTTTTATAAGCGCCTTCTGCACGCAGGGTTATATTGACAGTTGCCGCCTGTGCATGACGGGGTGTGAGAGCTGTTATACCAGATAAGGCAAACGCGGTGGAACTGGCCAGTCCTGACTTAAGGAAATGACGTCTTTTCATGAGTGCTATCCTTTTATATATTTTGTTTAAGACAAAGAATGATCTGTCATCCAGTGTCATAACGTTTTAAGAATATGTTCTTCTTCAAATTTCGAGCAAGCTCATGCTCTAGCCATAAATTAAAGGCTTCAAAATTTGGTATGAATATTTCAAATAAGATTAATTAGCTTAATTTAAGTTAATTAAAGTTTTATCCAGATGAATATCTGGTTATCTAAACGGGAGGAGGGGTTTCTGGAATGGAAATATAGTTATCAGGTGATATAGAAATAAAGTTAATTCGAGATGCAATGTGCGAGGGATGTGTTATGTCCAGATTGACAAAGATAACTGTCGCCATTAGAGAAGAATAGTTTTTGATACAGCAGTCGCAATTCGCCGGGCAGCAATCAACTTCAGCCATTTCAATGTAATTATTCGCGGCTACAGTATTTGTATGCTTAATTCCGCTTTTGTTTTTGTTGCTGAGGTTCTGGTAATTTGGCGTGATGTTAGTGACGATTTTCTGCATATTAATACAGCAGGTATCAAGCGGTAATGCTGACCACGCCAGTGCGGTTGTCGTGAAGTATATTGATAAACACACTGTATAGACAAGTAAACGTTTAACTTTATTAATTATTTCATTTATCAACTTTTCACCAGCTTACTGTATCAACAATAATGCCTGCCCTGGAAATTGATCCTTTAATGCTGCAACTTATTATCCTTTTATTTTTTCAGGAGTAAGTGACAAATGTCACTCAGCCTGTATTTAAAATCGGGTGCTTGTAGTATCTGAAATTATTTGATGATTGGCAGGTAAATTATTTAAAACAATAGCTTGTATGAATCAATTAAGTTCGTTTGTATAACAATGATACGAATATAGAGGTATATATTTTGATTTTCTTTAACGGGTAAGAGTGATGACTTTAAAAATATATGACACATTAATAATTATAGTTTTTTCGGGTGTGTATCATTAACATTAGTTAGCGGCGTTACGAATCGCCAGTACAATCTGGTTTCTCAGGGTTCTCGCCATGTTGAGTTTCTTTTCGTCAATCATGGAGATGGGATTGATGTTATCAATGAACAGAATGCCCATGGGAATGTTCTTGACGATAATCGGATAAACCAGCATGGATTTTCGGGCATATTTTTCAATATACCATTTTGGCATAAGCCCCTGTGCGTCTACTGATTGCATGTCTTCAATACGCATGTCCTGGTTTAGCTTTAACGCCTGATTGAAAATATCCCTGTCGCCACCGGTTGGAATACTGAGACGATCTATAATGGGTTCCAGATCCGGTCCAAAACCAAAACGGGCTTCAATGGCGGTGCGGCTTTTGTTAATAAAACAGAAAGTCACACGAGTAAAATTCAGTCCCGTGAAAATGGTTTCCATGATCATGACCAGAATGCTGTTCAAAGGTGCGCCTTCCAGAATGGCATCGGTAATTTCCTGCATGGCACAGACCAGTCGTTCCTGTCGTGCCAGCTCTTCGGCTGTTGCCTGATGGATATCGGTGACATCATGTTCTGCTTCTTCAAGAACTTCCTCTATATCCTTTGAGGACCATTTTGCTGCGTTTTTAAATAACTGACTGTCACCCAGATCAAGATTAACGAGTTTGGCATATTTGCTCATTTCATCCATGGCGTTACTAATGATGTCTTCCATCTGGCCGCGTGAAATGGTGAGCGTATTGCCATAACGTGATGCTATGGTTTCAAATGCCGAGTTTCGATCGGCAGAGGATGTTGAACTGATCAGACTACAGTATTCATTTGAAAAGCCGGCCATGTGTTTTAGCATGTCAATCTGACTAAGGGGTTTTTTAAGTTCGCCCGGCGGAAGTGTCTGCATACTTTCTATGATTTCATTGGGTAGCTGCCAGGATTCACCCACCGCAATACCAATTTCTTCAAAGGTAACGCCTAATACAGATTGAGCCGCATGGCTTTCTTTCATGCCTTTTTGTTGAACATGATCCATTATGACTTCAACTTCTTCCGGGAAATAATAAATGGCCAGCATTTTTCCCAGGTTATGAAACATGGAACAGACATAGCCTTCTTCCGAATCTTTTATTTTTAAATTCTTGGATAACCCATGGGCAATACTGCCACTCATTAATGCACCAATGCAGGCTTCTTTCAGTGAACCCGCCTGATTTTTATCTTTTAAATGGTCGAGCAGCATTAAGCCCAATGCGGCATTACGTACTTCTTCAAAACCAAGAATAACCACGGCACGGGAAATGGTGCTGATTTTGCCACCGTACTGACCATATAAAGGCGAGTTAACCAGACGCAATAATTTTGTCGATAAGGAATAATCTTTTAAGATGGCATTGGATAATGCATTGGCGTTAGATTCGCCATCGGCTTTGGCTTTCTGACTGATTTCAATTATCTGATGAGATAAGGTCGGGAAATCAGATTTGAGTTCCATACGACGCAATAAAAATTGTAAGGTGGTGTTGCTGGTGGCTTCCGAGCCTGCAGGTGAATGGCTGGGCAGATCCGGTGCAATCTGTTTCAGATGATTGAGTAAATCCTGGCGCATATCCAGCGCATCCATGTAACGTGCTTCAGGTTCTTTCTGTAATGCTTTCTGTAATATCAGTTGAATGGCCGGATCCATATCAGACGGCATTTTAATTTCATCATTAACAATTCTGTTAATTACCGTATATTTATCACCGCCCGGTGCTGCCTTTTCTCCGGCTAACATTTCGTAAAGTATCAGGCCAATACTAAATGTATCGGAGGCAGCGGTTGCCGGTTTGCCTTCACATTGTTCCGGGGATAAATAGTTTAATGTGCCCCAGATTCCATTTTCGGCTTTATTCCCCAGCAGGGTAGAAATGCCAAAGTCCATTAATCGTGGCTTGTTGTTATCACTGGTGAGAATAATATTATGCGGATTTAAATCTCGGTGTATCACACCACGTTTGTGTGCATAGCCTATGGCATTCAGAATGGGTGAAATAATATTAATGGCTTTTTTTGATGACAGTTTACCTTCGCGTTTTAAATAATCCTGTAATGAAAAACCATCCACGTATTCAAATACAAGGTAGGGCGTATCTCTATGCTGATCGGCTTCATACAGGGTAATAATATTGGGATGCTGTAATTTGCCAACCGTTTTTGCTTCTTTTAATAACTGTTCTTTTGCTCTGGGTGTTGGTTTATCCAGTTGAATGGTTTTGATGGCAACGTTGCGTTCTAACTGAGGATCGGTTGCCAGATAAACAACACCCTGTGATCCCTTGCCTAATCTATTTAATATGTGAAAACGACCTATATAGGTTGGCAGTTGATTATTATTCTGTACTGGAGGCATGAAATAGTTTCTTAATGTGTAATTATTCTAGAGTGAGAGTAATGCAGGCACTTTCATGAGGTCGGCATTTATTACAGATGCTAATGAATATAGCATGCATAAATAAAAAAACAGGTAGTCGCGTTGTGCGAAATACCTGTTTTTTAAGACTAAAATATGAAAACGAATTATTTAAGACGTTTGTATTTTATTCTGTGCGGGTTAAGCGCTTCATCACCGAGTCGACGTTTACGGTCTTCTTCGTAGTCTGAATAATTACCTTCAAACCAGGTGACCTGTGAATCGCCTTCGAATGCCAGAATATGAGTGGCAATACGATCCAGGAACCAGCGATCATGTGAGATGACCACGGCGCAGCCGGGGAAGTCGAGCAGGGCTTCTTCCAGTGCACGCAGGGTTTCCACGTCCAGGTCATTGGTGGGCTCATCGAGTAATAACAGGTTGCCGCCTTTTTTCAGTAGCTTGGCCAGATGTACGCGGTTGCGTTCACCACCGGACAGATTGCCGATGTGTTTCTGCTGGTCTTCGCCCTTGAAATTAAAATGACTGACATAGGCTCGCGACGGGATGGTGTATTTGCCCACCGTGATATTGTCCAGTCCGTCTGATATTTCTTCCCACACGGTTTTGCTGCCATCCAGGCTGTCACGGCTCTGATCAACATAACCAATTTCAACGGTTTCACCGATGCGGAATTCGCCTTCATCGGGCTGTTCTTCACCGGTCAGAATGCGGAACAGCGTGGTTTTACCGGCACCGTTAGGGCCGATGATGCCAACAATGCCGCCTTTGGGCAGGTTGAAACTCAGGTTTTCATAGAGCACTTTATCGCCATAACGCTTGCCAATGCCTTTAGCTTCAATGACCAGATCCCCCAGTCTTTGTCCCGGTGGAATGTAAAGGCTCTTGGTTTCGCTGCGTTTCTGGTAATCATCTGAGGCCAGCTCTTCAAAACGGGCCATACGCGCCTTGCTTTTCGCATGGCGGCCCTTGGCGTTGGAGCGTACCCATTCCAGTTCGGCCTTGATGGCTTTCTGGCGGCCGGCTTCTTTTTTCTCTTCCTGTTGCAGGCGTTGATCTTTCTGCTCCAGCCAGGAGGAGTAGTTACCCTCCCAGGGAATACCGCGACCCCGGTCCAGTTCCAGAATCCAGCCGGCGACATTGTCGAGGAAGTAGCGGTCATGGGTGACAGCCACCACCGTGCCCGGGTATTCCTGCAGGAATCTTTCCAGCCAGGCGACGGATTCCGCATCCAGATGATTGGTGGGTTCGTCGAGAATCAGCATGTCCGGTGATGACATCAACAGACGGCAGAGGGCAACACGGCGTTTTTCACCGCCGGAGAGTTTGCTGACATCCGCATCCCAGGGTGGCAGGCGTAATGCATCGGCGGCCACTTCCAGTTTGTGATTCAGGTTATGGGCATCGGATGCCTGAATAATGTTTTCCAGGCGGGCCTGCTCTGCGGCCAGTGCATCGAAATCCGCATCGGGCTCGGCATAGGCTGCATACACTGCATCCAGTTTGGCCTGGGCTTCGGTGATTTCTTTTAAACCATCTTCAACATTACCACGGACGTCTTTATTCGGGTCCAGCTGGGGTTCCTGAGCCAGATAACCGATATTAATTCCGGGCTGTGGACGGGCTTCACCAATGATATCGGTATCAATACCGGCCATGATACGCAGCAGGGTCGACTTACCCGCGCCGTTATAACCGAGCACACCTATCTTGGCGCCGGGGAAAAAGTTCAGGTAAATATCTTTAAGAATTTCTTTCTTTGGCGGGACAATTTTGCCAACGCCATTCATGGTATAAATATATTGAGCCATAGAGTTGCTTCTAGTGGTTACGTTAAACGGCGTAAATTATATGACATTCTGCTGCAAAAGCGGAGATTTGCTCAGCTATACTTGTTCAATATATTAAATTGATCTGTGGATTTATGAACTTTCGATTTTCCTTTCCGGTATTTATCGGGCTTTTGCTTTCATTTTCTTTGCTTTTGCAGAGTTGTAATAGTAGTGGTGGCAGTGGCTTAATTTCACCTGTAAATGTCGATCCAGTCATCACAGCAACACCCGTAACGCTTGTCAGTGTTGGTAATGCGTATAGTTTTCAGGTGACGGCTACTGATTCAAATCTAAATGACACCTTAACATTTTCACTGTTGAATAATCCTGCCTGGATGAGCTTAACCATAACAGGTACTAACCGGGCAGTGATTAGTGGTACGCCTCTGGTTGCAGATGTGGGTACGGTTAGTGGAATTGGTATTAGTGTGACTGATTCAGCAGGTGGGGGTACTGTATTGTATTTTGATGTCACGGTGACGAATTGTGTCACAGGTACTGGGCCAGCGGTGACAATTAGCGGCACTGTTACGTTTGATCGTGTGCCACAAAAAACAGCTGCCCATGGGCTGGATTATAATGCCATAACTCAGCAACCAGCACGTGGTGTTATTGTCGAGGCTATTTGTCAAACAGTCACGACTACCACAACCGATGCGAGTGGCAATTACAGTTTGACCATGCCTGGCAATACAACAGGGCTGTTTATTCGTGTCAAAGCGCAGATGTTGCAAACGGGGTTACCCGCATGGAATTTTTCTGTTGTCGATAATATGAGGTCAAAAGCCTTGTATGCGATGGATAGTTCAACATTTGATGTAGGTACGGTAAATCCTGCGCCTCTGAATTTACGTGCTGATTCTGGCTGGACGGGATCAAGTTATGGCAATATGCGTGTAGCAGCGCCTTTTGCCATTCTCGATACGATCTACACAATAAAAGAGAAAATACTCGATCCTGCTGTTGCGCCACTGACTGTCTTTCAGCCATTAAAATTAAACTGGAATAAAAATAATATAGCATCACCAGGCAATGTTAATCCGGCACTTGGTCGCCTGGAGACCACTGGATATGATCCTAATACACAGGAGATTTTTATACTCGGAAAGGAAAACGTGGATACCGATGAGTATGATGAGCATATTCTGGTGCATGAATGGGCGCATTATTTTGAAGATTCTCCTTTGTCGAGATCGGACTCAATCGGCTGGAGTCATACTTTTGGTGATGTGCTGGATATCCGCGTGGCATATTCAGAAGGTTTTGGTAATGCATTTTCCGCCATGATACTGGATGAACCACTTTATCGGGATAGTAATGGTACAGGTCAGAGTCTGGGACTGGGATTTGATATTGATAATAATACCTGCACGAATCCTGGCTGGTATAGTGAGTGTTCTGTACAGGCAATTCTCTATGATTTATATGATGCGCCTTCTGTCGGCGATGATGATTTATCAACTTTGGGTCTTGCTCCCATTTACAATGTGTTGATTAATGAGCAGAAGTCCACAGATGCCATGACCAGTCTGTTTAGTTTTATACATCCTTTGAGACTAAAAAACGTTGCTGAGACAGACTCAATTGATGCATTAGTTGGTGCTCAGAATATAGATCAGATTACTGATATTTATGGTGATTCTGAATTAACTAATAATCCCGGTGCGACTAATGTATTGCCGGTGCATAGTTATATTGAAATTGGTGGACCGGCTGTCAATGTGTGTAGCACCGGGGAAAATAAAGGTTTTAATGGATTGGGCGTGTTCAGGTTTTTAAAATTCAGTACCACAGGTGGTCCGGTTACAATTAAAGCGGTCAGAACTTCAGGTCTGATTCCTTCTGATCCAGATATTGATTTATTTCACCGGGGTCAATTAATTGATTTTTCAGATTCCACTGTAGTAAATACAGAATCCTTTGTAACGGTATCTTTAGCACCGGGGAATTATGTTATTCAGGTCTATGAATATACCTATACAGATCTTTTTTATAGTGGAGCAGGTCAAACCTGTTTTAACGTAACTGTAAATTAGTAAAATAAACAAGGCGATTATAATGACATTCATTGCAAAAACAGTTCTGATATTGAGTGTGATCTTTTTTATATCAGGCATGTCAGTTTTTGATTCTGAATCAGTGGATAATGTTTCCAGAGATTATCAGCAGGCATCGGCAAAATCCCATGTGCCAGTGGATGTTAAATATCAGCTTCCTAAAAATATTCAGACAGGTGAGCAAGTAGCCATTAAGCTGTTATTAAAAGCGGGTCAGGTAGCCGAAAATTTAATCGTGACGGTGCATGCAGATGAAGGATTATTATTAATGGATGCGAATAATCAGTATTCATTTGGCGAACAAAAAAAGGGCCAGAAAAGTTCTTTAACATTAAATGTGATGGCTGAAGCAGACGGTCTGTTTTATATTTATATTTCCGCATCTCTGGTTATTGACGGGCAACAACAATCTGGAACCATTGTGATTCCGCTATCGGCTGGAAATGCTCGAAGCCAAAAAGTGCTTAAGCAGGAAGGTAAGGTAACTCAGGACTCAACCGGTACCCCGGTTATTTCCATGCCTGCGGTAGAGGCCACAGATTAATATGATTGCATTTCTGTCATTATGAGGAGTGCAGGCTGCGACGGTGTAATTCACACCATTAACCGGGATTGCCTGGTGCCCCGCAATGATATCCAGTGAGCAGGGTTCATATCATGTAATGACACACTCATGGCCATTGTTTATAAAGCATCATTTTTATGACGCGGAACTGCCAGCTTAAAGCCTTTTGCTTCTTCGCTGATATCCCCTGAATTCCCCCCTAAAATCGGGCATTTAGCCCCAATAGCTCTGGTTATCAGGCCTCAATTAGGCTATGCTTATGCACCTTTTTTTACGGCCAAGTTTACAGTGGAGAGCGTGCATGTTTTCAGTTGATATGAGCATCAAGGGTTATGACGATGAATTATGGGGTGCTATCGAAGATGAAACCCGTCGCCAGGAAGAGCATATCGAACTGATCGCCTCCGAAAATTACACCAGCCCACGGGTGATGGAAGCCCAGGGTTCAGTGCTGACCAATAAATACGCTGAAGGCTATCCTGCCAAACGTTACTACGGTGGCTGTGAATATGTTGATAAAGCCGAGCAACTGGCTATCGATCGTGTGAAACAGCTGTTTGGTGCCGATTATGCCAATGTTCAGCCCCATTCAGGCTCTCAGGCCAATGCCGCGGTTTACATGGCGCTGTGTGAGCCGGGTGACACGGTACTGGGTATGAGTCTGGCGCATGGCGGCCATTTAACCCACGGTGCCAAGGTCAGCTTCTCCGGCAAAATGTACAATGCGGTTCAGTACGGACTGAATGCTGACACCGGTGAAGTGGACTATGACGAAGTTGAACGTCTGGCCAAAGAGCACAAGCCAAAAATGATCATTGCCGGTTTCTCGGCTTATTCACGTATTATGGACTGGCAGCGTTTCCGTGATATTGCCGATGCGGTCGGTGCTTATCTGTTTGTCGATATGGCGCATGTAGCCGGTCTGGTTGCGGCAGGTCTTTATCCTAATCCTGTGCCGATTGCCGACGTGGTGACTTCAACCACACATAAAACGTTACGTGGTCCTCGTGGCGGTATTATTCTGGCCAAGGCTAATGAAGAGATTACCAAAAAATTCAATTCCGCTATTTTTCCCGGCAGTCAGGGCGGCCCATTGATGCATGTGATTGCTGCCAAGGCAGTGGCTTTCAAAGAAGCCATGGAGCCGGAATTTAAAGAATATCAGAAGCAGGTAATCATTAATGCTCAGGCCATGGCCAAAGTATTTATGGATCGCGGTTATGATGTAATTTCAAAAGGCACGGATAATCATCTGTTCCTGGTAAGTTTCATCGAAGCCGGTTTAACCGGTAAAGATGTTGAAGCCGCTTTAGGTGCTGCGCATATTACGGTGAATAAAAATGCCGTACCCAATGATCCACAGTCACCATTTGTTACCAGTGGTATACGTGTGGGTACACCTGCATTAACCACGCGTGGTTTTTCTGAACAGGATTCAACGGATCTGGCTAACTGGATGTGTGATGTTATTGCCGATATGGGTAATGAAACGGTTATCAATACGGTTAAAGCAAAAGTATCTGAAATTTGTAAACGACTGCCGGTTTATAAAAAATAACCATGCATTGTCCATTCTGTAAAGCACCTGATACACGCGTGATTGATTCCCGGCTTTCCGGGGATAATGATCAGGTGCGTCGTCGTCGTGAATGTACAGAATGCGGTGATCGTTTTACCACCTATGAAACTGCCGAATTAAATCTGCCACGGGTCATCAAGCAGGACGGTTCGCGTCAGGCATTTGATGAAGACAAGTTACGTTCCGGTTTATGTAAGGCACTGGAAAAACGTCCGGTGAGCATGGAGCAGATTGAATTTGCCATTAGCCGAATTAAACATAATTTGTTGGCAGCCGGTGAGCGCGAAGTAGATGCACGAAGAATTGGTGAATGGGTCATGGATGAGCTGCGCGAGCTGGATCATGTTGCCTATATACGTTTTGCATCTGTGTATTTAAGTTTTGAAGATGTCGATGCATTCCGCGAAGCTATTGAAAAACTGGAACAGTAAATTCAGTCGTGTCTGACTTTCAATACATGGCCAGAGCTATTCAGTTAGCAAAAAAAGGGCTTTATACCGTAGAGCCTAATCCCCGTGTTGGTTGTGTCATTGTTAAAGCGAATAAAATTATTGGCGAAGGCTGGCATGAAAAAGCCGGTGAAGCCCATGCTGAAATTAACGCCTTAAAACAGGCGGGCGATGATGCAAAAAATGCTACCGTTTACGTCACTCTGGAACCCTGTAGTCATCATGGAAAAACACCACCCTGTGCAGATGCTCTAATTGAGGCGGGTGTGCATCGTGTGGTTGCTGCCATGCAGGATCCAAATCCTTTAGTCTCCGGTAATGGTTTAACCAGACTGGCGCAGGCAGGTATAGAAGTTGAATCCGGTTTGCTGGAAGTGCAGGCAATGGCGCTAAATCCCGGTTTCATCAAACGCATGAGTAAAGGTTTGCCCTGGGTCAGGGTTAAACTGGCGATGAGTCTGGATGGACGCACGGCCATGAAGTCCGGTGAAAGCAAATGGATTACCGGCTCAACGGCACGGGAAGATGTGCAGAAATTACGCGCCAGAAGTTCTGCCATCT
The DNA here is from genome assembly GCA_029881275.1 of Gammaproteobacteria bacterium. GTDB lineage: Bacteria > Pseudomonadota > Gammaproteobacteria > SZUA-229 > SZUA-229 > JAPHQX01. Next base: position 12,837 of record JAOUMX010000069.1, read on the forward strand.
TAACCGGTATCGGCACGGTGCTGGCAGATAATCCCTGGATGAATGTACGTCTGGATGAAACGCAACTGGGTATTGCTAGTGAAATCAGGCAACCGTTGCGGGTTGTGATTGATAGTCAGTTGAAATGCCCTCGAGATGCTGACCTGCTTGATTTGCCGGGGCGCACGGTCATTATGACCACGATACAGGCTGAAGGTGATTTGCAGCATGACAATGTTGAAGTGGTGCGCTTGCCTGATAACAATGGGCATGTGGATTTGCATTCGGCATTAAGCTGGCTGGCAGAGCATGAAATTAATGAAGTGCATGTCGAGGCGGGCAGTGTTTTATCCGGTGCCTTACTGGAAGCTGATCTGGTGGATGAAATTATTATTTATATGGCACCTCATATCATGGGTAATAATGCAAAAGGATTATTTTATTTGCCTGAAATAGGCAAAATGAATCAGCGTATTGGTCTGGAGATTAAAGATATCAGACCGGTGGGAATAGACTGGCGAATTACCGCAAAGCCAAAGAAAAGAATTGTTGAGGAGTTATAAGTATGTCCACTATTGTTGTGGCTAGAAAAAATGGTAAGGCCTGCATCGCAGCGGACACATTGACCACCTTTGGTGATTTACGCATGAGTTCAGAATATGATGCTGCGCATGACAAAATTCAGTCTTATGGCGATGGATATTTTGGTATCGTCGGTAGTGCGGCCCATGCGCTGGTGATGGAAAGCGTGATTAAACATAAAAAAGTGAAAATCGATTTTTCAGATCGTATGGCTATTTTCGAAACATTTCGTCAGCTGCATCCCATTCTCAAGGAAAAATATTTTCTTAATGTAAAAGATGATGAAGAGGATCCTTATGAGGCCACTCACATTGATGCGCTGATCTGTAATCCGGATGGTATTTTTGGTGTTTATTCATTACGCGAAGTTAGTGAATATAAAAAATTCTGGGCCATTGGGTCTGGTTCCGAATTTGCACTGGGCGCTATGCACGCCATGTATGATCATCTTGAAAACGCTGAAGATATTGCCCGTGCCGGTGTTGCTGCGGGTGTAGAATTTAATAATGCCTCCTCGGCACCGTTTACTTTTTATACTGTAGATTTAAAAGACTGATGTTTACCGGGATAATCGAAGCAACTAACCGTCTGGAATTAAGTATCTGATGTTTACTGGGATAATTGAATCTAAGGGCAAAATTGAATCCATCGAAGATAAAGGTGGTGATGCCCGTTTCTGGATTAATACCGGCAAGCTGGATATGAGTGACGTGCAGCTGGGCGACAGTATTGCCATGAACGGTGTATGTCTCACGGCCATCGAATTACGAGAAGATGCTTATTGTGCCGATGTTTCCGGTGAGACCTTGTCCAAAACATCGTTAAGTAATTTAAAAGCGGGTAGTGACGTCAATCTGGAAAAAGCACTAACGCCCACGACACGCCTCGGTGGTCATCTGGTCAGTGGTCATGTGGATGGTCTGGGTAAGGTTGTTGATCGCCGCGATGATGGTCGTTCAGTGCGCTTTACCATTGAAGCGCCTAAAGAGCTGGCGAAATACATTGCCATGAAAGGTTCAATCACCGTCGATGGGGTCAGCTTAACGGTGAATCAGGTGAATGGCGCCCAGTTTGAATTGAACATTGTGCCCCATACATTACAGGAAACCATTATGAATGGTTATCAGGCCGGGCGTCTGGTCAATCTGGAAGTGGACCTGATCGCACGTTATCTTGAGCGTCTGGTGCTGGGTGAAAAAGCGGCCGAATCAGGTGCTACTATTACAGAATCCTTTCTCGCAGAGCACGGATTTCTCAAGTGAAACTACTTTAAGAATATAATATATGCAATTGAATTCTATAGAAGAAATTATCGAAGATTTACGTCAGGGCAAGATGGTCATCATTATGGATGATGAAGATCGCGAAAATGAAGGCGATTTGCTCATGGCTGCTTCCGCCGCTAA
>JAOUMX010000178.1 GCA_029881275.1 Gammaproteobacteria bacterium
GTATCAGGGCAGACGCCTTGCGGCACCCTGTTATTTCTTGTCTCTGTGCTCACTAACGTAAGCACCCACACAAATTATCTAATCCTAATTTTTAAATATCATCGCTCTCGGCGAGCCGATTAGTATAACACTCAATTATCCGTTTACACAGACTTTCAAGCGGCTTCCTTTATCCCGGCTATCTTTATCCCTAAAGAGGCGCGCAATTATATAGGCTTCTCCACAAAGCTCAAGCGCTATTTTAATTTTTTTTAATATAACTGTAATAAATTTTCATTCGGCAGTTTATAGAACAGTAATTTTAGCAAATTTACGTTTGCCCACCTGATACACCTGACAGCTACCTGCTTGTATTTTAAGGCTTTTATCACTTATCTTCTGGCCTTCAATTTTAACAGCGCCCTGTGTAATCATGCGCATGGCATCTGAAGTACTACCGGTTAAATTTGCCATTTTCAATACATTGGCAATGGGAAGCTCACCATTTTCAGACTGCAACTCCACCTCCGGCATATCATCCGGGATATCACCCTTCTGAAAACGGGCTATAAAATTCTCACGCGCCCTGGTCGCTGCTTCTCGATCATGAAATCGCTCGATAATTTCTTCTGCCAGCTTGAATTTAATATCCCTGGGATTCTCACCACCTTGAGCCGCCAATTTAAAGGCCTCAACTTCTGTAACCGGCCTGAAACTCAGCAACTCAAAATAACGCCACATCAGGTCATCTGAAATCGACATGATTTTGCCAAACATTTCATCGGGTGCCTCATGTACACCAATATAGTTATTCAGCGACTTCGACATCTTCTGCACACCATCCAGACCTTCAAGAATCGGCATCATCAATACCGTCTGAGGCGCCTGGCCATGCTGCTTCTGCAATTCCCGTCCCATCAATAGATTGAACTTCTGATCGGTCCCTCCCAGCTCAACATCTGCTTTTAATTCCACCGAGTCATAACCCTGAATCAAAGGATAAAGGAACTCATGTATCGCTATTGGCTGATTAGAACTGTAGCGTTTGCTGAAATCATCACGCTCCAGCATACGCGCCACTGTAAGACTGGATGCCAGCTTTATCAGACCGGCCGCATCCATATTACCCATCCAGCTTGAATTAAACATCACCAGGGTTTTTTCCGGATCCAGAATCTTGAAGATCTGCTCCTCATAACTTTTGGCATTTTCAATAACCTGATCACGGGTCAGTGGAGGGCGAGTCGCACTTTTGCCCGTAGGGTCACCAATCATGCCAGTAAAATCACCAATCAGGAAAATCACCTCATGACCAAGATCCTGAAACTGACGCAGTTTATTCAATAACACCGTATGCCCCAGATGCAAATCAGGTGCAGTGGGATCAAAACCCGCCTTGATACGCAATGATTTTCCGCTTTTTAATTTCTCAATTAGCTCTTCTTCAACTAATATCTCTTCAGCACCACGCTTAATAATACTAAGCGCTTCATCTACCGATGGCATAGATTGCTCCAACTAGTCAGCCCCATATTGGGCGTCTGTGTAAAATAAGCTTAAATATCCAAGCTGGGCGTTATACAAGAGCACAAACTTTATGGCAACATATTCGGCCAAATCAATCACATTTACTCTCTGTCTGCTGCTCTCAGCCTGCTCAACCAGCACTCCACCCTCTTCATCAGTCAACATCATTAGAATTAGCGCTGTTGGCGACATCATGCTTGGCGGCACCGCCGAACCCGTATTAGATGAACATGGATATGATTATCCATTTGAAAAAGTTAATCACCTACTGCTCAGCTCCGATATTGTTATTGGCAATCTTGAAGGACCCCTTACAACCAGTGATACACCGTATTCAACAGACAAACTTTATTTGTTCAAAACGCCACCAGACAAAGTAGCGCCTGCTTTAAAAAAAGCCGGGTTTACCATTATGAACCTTGCTAATAATCATATTCTTGATTATGGCATGGCAGGCCTGAAAGATACCCAGCGAGCGCTTGAGAATAACAACCTGAACTACCTGGGGGCAGATATCAATCTCCAGCAAGCAAGACAAGGCATTATTATCAAAGCAAAGGATTATAAGATTGGCTTTTTAAGCTATTCATTAACATTTCCTCAAACGTTCTGGGCTACCAGCACAACACCTGGCACCGCTTTTGGGCACGAACATGAAATACGGGCCGATGTCAGAAGACTAAAACAAATAACTGATTTTGTTGTCGTGTCGTTCCATTGGGGAAGAGAAAAATCCACCGAATTACGCGAATACCAACCGTTACTCGCACATGCCGCTATAGATGAAGGCGCTTCTTTTATTATCGGCCACCACCCCCATGTTCTACAGGCAATAGAAGAATACAAGCATGGCATCATTCTATATAGTTTGGGCAACTTCACCTTTGGTTCATACAGTCAGGAATCGGCTACCAGCGCTATAGCCACTCTAAGCTTGCAAAACGGCACGATTAGCAAGCTGGAAATTCACCCAATCGATGTGCTCAATATCAACGTTAACTTTCAACCACTACCACTAACCGAAGAAAAAGCGAAGGCTGTTATCGACCAAATAAATCTCCTTTCCAGGAATACAAACACACAATTAGTTCATTATCAGAACACAGGCACACTATCTAAATCTGAATCAGTAGCAATTAAACATTGAAAAAGTTAGAATCTGCGACTACTTTATATAAAAAACCTTGAAATATCCGTGAATTACAACAAATACATAAACAAAGACTTTCGAAAGTCCTCACAACCCAAACGACATCCTGCATTACGCTGGCTGACGCTTGGTATCGGCTGCACAATTTTAAGCATCGTTATCGCCAACACCCAACCGGATAATACTCAAAACACCGAACTATCTGTCATTACCGATGATTTAAACACAACCATTGAGACCTTCGAGGAAAACACATCGACTTCCAATGATACCAACAGCATCAAACTGGAACTGCCAAATCCCGTCATCAGCCAAACCATTGAAGAAACAGATAACGAAAATAGCGCATTCACTGCTGAACGTAACTGGCAAACATTAACGGTTAAACCCGGATACAGCCTTTCGGTGTTATTCGATAAATCCAACATAAAACCTGATCAACTGCTTGAATTAATGAACCTGGGCAATGAAACCAAACGTCTGACCCGCCTTCATCCCGGAGATAAAATCCAGATTGAAAGCACCGAAGACGGCCAATTACTCGCACTGCATTATGACATTGATGAAGAACGCTATTTAAGAGTCATTCGCCAGACAGATGGCCTGACGGCTAAAACATTCAAACATGAAATTGAAACACGCCTTGCACATGCATCAGGCGTTATTGATTCTTCATTATTCCTGGCATCTCAAAAAGCAGGATTATCACAAACCTTAACCATGGAACTCGCAGCAATTTTTGGCTGGGATATCGATTTCGTACTGGACATTCGACAGGGCGATCAATTCACCCTGATTTATGAAGAACTGTTCAAAGATGGCGAAAAAATAAAGGATGGCAATATTATCGCCGCCGAATTTATTAATAATGGCGAATCACACAAAGCCTTACGCTATGTGAATCCAACAACTAATACACCGGGCTATTATTCCCCCGATGGCCACAGCTTACGCAAAGCCTTTTTGCGCAGCCCAGTCAACTTTAGCCGCATTAGTTCAAAATTCACAACCAAACGCTTCCATCCGTTACTACATAAATTCCGTTCTCACAAAGGCGTTGATTACGCTGCAGCCAGAGGCACACCGGTTAGAGCATCGGGTGATGGCAAAGTCATATTCAAAGGCAATAAAGGCGGTTACGGTAAGGTAATAATTCTGAAACATGGAAGTCGTTACAGCACACTGTATGCCCACCTATCCAGTTTTAATAAAAAAATACGTAACGGTTCCCGTATCCAGCAGGGGCAAATCATCGGCTATGTTGGCTCAACTGGCCTTGCATCGGGTCAACAT
>JAOUMX010000070.1 GCA_029881275.1 Gammaproteobacteria bacterium
CGCTTGAAATTGTAAAGACCTTACGTCCTGAAAAAGGCAAGACTGCCGCTCATGTAGAATTCGACAAAACTGGCGAACACGCCTTATTAAGTATCTGGGATATGGATGGTGCAGTTATTGTTTATGATGCAAGTACGTTAAAAGAAATTAAACGCCTGCCAATGAAAAAGCCTTCTGGAAAATATAATGTTTCAAATAAAATTAATCGCTCAGCTGGAACCAGTCATTAGCCTTCGAAATCCCTTAAGGCTTCGACATCCAGCAGGGTTATTACTTTTCCCTTTACACTAATCAGTTCGAGTTTACCCAGCTTCTTCAATATTCTGGAAAAGGTTTCGGGTTGAATAGAAAGTCTTGAAGCAATAATACTTTTTGAAGTCGTTAATTTAATATCAACCACATTATCGTCTGCATGCTCATCTGGTATTTGCTGTAACAAATATCGAGTCAGTCGGAAAGTTGCATTCTGTAAAGTCAGATAATCAATTTCATTCAGACGTTGGTGCAGACGCTTACTCATATCTGCTAATAAACGAAAACAGGTCTCCTTTGATTCAGAAAGAATACTCCTGAAAGCATCTGACTCAAACGCCAGCAATTCAGTTTTGCCTATCGACTCTGAATTAACCGGATAACATCTCTCTTCCATAAAAATTACAGCTTCGGCAAATGTCTGACCTGCCTGCATAACTTCAATAACACGCTCACTGCCTTCCATTGAAATAAGATAGAGTTTAACCTGCCCGGATACTACCTGATAAAAACGGTCAGCAGGTTGCCCCTGTTCGAACAGGTGCTCACCATCAGAAAGGCTTATAATTCTGATTGTTTTTTTAATTTTTTCGAGCTGATCATCATTTAATCCACCTAATAAATGATGTTTACGCAACACATCATTCGATAATGATGTTTTTATCATAAATAATAATCCGAATCTGAAATTGTATGTAGCTAAGAGCAGGTTTAATAATTGTCAGAATATACCCGTCAATGGGTCACATGGCCAGAAATAAAATTGATATAGATCATATTTTACAATATGGCAAAATGCTCTAAATCGTCATTTTTTGAGGTTTTTTAGTGCTTCTAATCCTGTTCTGTGATTATCCTGAAGCTAACCGGGATACCGATATATCACAACCGTGAACCCTGGTCAGGCCTGCACACTTTTATCAGCTACTAATTAAAATCCCCCCTTATCAGCGACTAGCCCTGTGCATACAGGGGTTTATTTATGCTATGAATCTGATAGATTTATTGCCTTATAGATGAAAGAGCAATAAACCATGTCACAACCACATTTTTCACTCAATTGTAAACGCTGTCAGGCACGCCTTGAACTGGACGACTATGCAATTGACACCACCACCTGCCAGAACAAACATGTATTCTTTTTTAAATGCTCAGGATGTGATGACTTCAGTGCCACAGCCATGGCCAACATAGCACAGGATCAGTGGCATGAATTTGTACCCACAGATAAACTTGATGAACTCATTAAACAATATGACGCAGCCATAAAAAAATACGGGTAAAATACACTCCTGTTAGATATTATGACTTACCCTGATTATTACCTGCGACATAATGACACATCACACATCTGATAATAGATCTTCCTTTACTGAAGTTTTTACAGCCGCACCCCATCGCATGATGTTTTTCGCAGGCACCATACAGATACTGATTCCCGTTCTAGTCTGGCTAATTGAATTAACTGGCCGACACACAAATCTGTTTGGCACGCTGGATACACTGATTCCATCGACCTGGGCCCATGGATTTATCATGCTTTATGGTGTCGTTACTTTCTTCATTTTTGGTTTTTTAATGACCACCTATCCCAGATGGATGAATGGCAATTACGTAACTCAGAAGCAATATGTCAGCACCTTTATATGGACCAGTCTGGGCATTATTATTTTCGAAATTGGCCTGTTTAGTAATTTCGCACTACTGACATCCGGACTGGCTATTTTTATATTTGGCTTGCTACAGGGCTTTTTAGCCTTATACATTGTCTACAGGAACGCACCTGCAAAAGATAAAACCTATGAAACCATTCTTAATGCCGCTCTTCTGGCCGGTTTAAGTGGTTGTCTCAGTTTTCTAATATGGATTTTTACGGATAACTGGTTATATGTTCAATACGCAATGAATACTGGTATCTGGTTATTTCTACTACCCATTCTAATCACAGTATGTCATCGCATGATTCCATTTTTCAGTAGCTGTGTCATTAATGATTACCCGGTTTACCAACCGAAATGGAGCCTTTATCTAATGATCATCAGTTGTATTGGTCATTTTTTACTGGAAATAAGTCAGCTTCCTCAGTGGTTGTTCATCACCGATATACCTCTGGCTAGCCTGGCCTTTTTTCATTCATACAAATGGAATTTAATTCGCAGTCTTCCAATCAGACTCCTGGCCATTCTACACATTGCATTTCTCTGGCTAGGCATAGGCACAACACTGTACAGCATTCAGAGCCTGTATCTGTTTTTCACAGGTGAATTAATTCTTGGCAGAGCACCTCTTCACAGTTTAACCATTGGTTTTATATCCGCCATACTGATTGCCATGGCAACACGAGTATCACTGGGACATTCAGGCAGGCCACTGGAAGCCAATAATTATGTCATGAGTATTTTTATAGGCATTGAGCTTGCTGCGCTGCTACGTATTTTTGCTGATACAACTGTAATGAATACACTATCAGGTATTCACATGAATATTATTGCCGCAACCGTCTGGATTATCTGTATATTATTATGGGTTATAAAATTTGCGCCCATATATTTAACACCGCGCGCTGACGGTAATCCGGGTTAATTTTTTCTCTAAAAATTTAGCTTATGAAAAATCCTTTCTTCATTATTGCTGTATTATTTTTACTTAGCTACATCGCTATCAGTCAGTTTTCAGGTCAATCATTATCTGATCAACCCGTCACCATAACCAAAGCCAATCCACCGCAAATTCTCATGTTAGGCAGTCAGACCTGCCAGTACTGCGCGACTGCTCGTGCTTTTTTTGAAAAACATAACTTACCCTACACAGAAAAAGATATTGAACAATCAGACGATGCAAGGCGTATATTTGATTTAATGAATGGACAAGGCACGCCCTTGTTAATCATTAATGGTCAGATCATGCATGGCTATGATGAAAATATGATCCGTGATGCTTTATAAATTTTTTTATATAAAACATCTATCATTATTGCACTGACACTATATGCTCCAGAGAAGAACGCATACGTTCAACACAGGCACGACCCTCTTCAATTGCCTGAGATCCACGATCAAATTCCATTAAGCCAAAATGTGATAATCTTGGTGAGAGAATAATATCCGGTGGATCACCCGCCATACGACTACGAGTAATACGATCCTGCATAATATTAATTGATCCAGCCACCACTTCAAGCAGGCCGGGGGAATTCAGGCTATCACCAAATAATCTGGATAATAAAATATTTTTTTTATCCTGTAATGACTTGCCTAATTGATCTGAAATTCTATCCCAGAGAGCATTTTTATTCTGTATCACAGTTTTCTGCATTTCAGACTGCTGATCATTATGATGATTATTACGCCAATGTTTACCGATAATATCGCCATTTAAACTGACAGCAATAACCACTTCTGCACCCATCGCCCTGCACAATGACACCGGCACCGGGTCAACTATACCGCCATCAACCAGCCAGCGACCATTTTGCTTAACGGGAGTAAACATCCCTGGCAATGCCACAGAGGCACGCACAGCATCGAGAAGATTTCCATTCTGCAACCAGATTTCACGCCCTGTGTGTAAATCAGTCGCCACAGCAGAAAAATGGCGTGGCAATGATTCTATGTTTTTTTCTTTCAGGTATTTGTTAAAAAACCTGACCAGTTTATCACCCTGAATAAGCCCGCCACCCATTACTGACATATCCAGGTAACTGACAATATCTCTCCAGCCAAGCATCTTTACCATATCAGCCATTTCTTCAAGCTGACTGGCAGCATATGCCGCACCCACCAGCGAGCCGACAGAACTGCCCGCGACTATCATCGGTTCTATACCCAGTTCAGCCAAAGCCTGAAGAACACCAATATGCGCCCATCCACGAGCAGAACCGCTGCCCAGTGCAATGCCGATACGTGAATTATCTATACCCGAGCTTGAAGGTTTATTAGTAGCATCAACAGACATCATGTATGCATCTCTACAGAAGCAATAACTGTTAAGTAATTATGACACCTGAATAAGTAAAATTACTGCGAGAGATCAAACCAGTTGTAAATAAAACAGAATCAATCCAGCCTCAGAACCGGATATCATCGACTATCGACAAACACCGATGGCAGTAGAGCGACAACGCTGATAATCAACCCAGTTGGCATCACCCAAATCAGCGTTTTTAAACACGGCACCATCAATAACCGCCTCTCTTAAAGATGCCCTGGTTAAATTAGCGCTGCTAAAGTTTGCATTTAGAAGATTGGCTTTATCAAAACCAGCCTTGTGCAGTTTTGCATTGATCAAACTGGCATTTTCAAGATTAGCTTCTATAAATTTTGCAGCACTGGATTTTATATCATTAAAATTAACATTAACTAACTGAGCACGCTCGAAATTTGCAGCATCCAGACTTGCATTTGTAAAGACGGCATTATCCAGTTTGGCCTCATAAAATGTTGTTCTGCTCAAATTCGCATCAACAAAATTTGCAGCTGATAGTTTCGCGCGACTTAAACTGGCACCATCCATATTGGCTGCTGTAAAAACAGCTTTCTCAGCTTTAACACCAATCAATTGGGCCTGTTTCATTGATGCCTGTTTAAAGCTGGTTGCTTCAAGTTTTGTAAAATACAAATCAGCCTTATCAAGCCGCGCCTTATCGAGTATGGCACCGGATAAATCAGAGCGCGTAATAATGGCACCATTCAAATTAACACCGCTAAGATCTACACCACGCTTATCACAACTGGTCCAGTGAACACCGGGTGCAGGCGGATCTTCACAACTACCATAGACATTTACAACAAATAAAAAGAGAAAAACTTTTATGATTTTTTGCATCTGAACCTTATTTGCCTTTTTTATATTTTTTAATCACTGATCGCGCAGGATGTAATGCATATTGTACATTATTGGACACACAAACTGGCTCAGCATTCAATTCAGCAGCAATTATTTCTGCACACAATAAACTCGATGTCAGGCCACGGGCGCCATGCCCCACATTAACATATAAACCCGGTAAATACCTGGCCTCCGGGTACACATTTTCGGCCCTGCCTTTATAGAGATCATGATACTCCGCCTGATAAAATTCCAGATCAGGCACAGCACCAACAATCGGCATCCGGTCCGTTGTAGTCGCTCTTAGCCCTGTTCGACCTTGCACTGCCGTTATATCAATATTGGGAAACAGGTTATTCATCCATTGATTACAGGACTCAAGGTTTTTTACATGACCGTCCAAACTCATTTCTAATGAGGATATATCAGGTTCGAATGTGGCACCAACCACATGTTGTTCATCAGTCGACGGCAAGATATAGCCATCATAACAAACGGCACATTTCAGTTTCCTGCTTTGCTGAACCGATGGCAAATAACTAATCTGTCCACGTGCAGTCTGTAATTCCAGAAATTCTGTTTGTTGAAAATCCGACACCTGTGAAGCAGTTGCCAGAACGACGGCATCCACGTTAAATACTTTATGATCAGCGCACATAATCTGCCAGTCACTTTGGTCATGACTTAACCGGGTCACTTCTGTATGGCTATGCAATTGAATATTCCCAACCTGCATAGCCAGCAGCCGCTGACACAAATCCTCAGGCCTGAACCAGCCTGCCTGTTTGAAATATAAGGCCTCTGTAGCAATATCAAGACCACAAATATCACTGGCCTGCTGTGCACTGACAGCACATACATAATCATCGGGCAGATCGATTTTCTGAATCTGTTTTTTGATACGCTCAGATGACGCCAGTTGCAGAACACCCTGTTGTTGCCAGCTAAACGAATCATCTGCCCGTTTGATCTGATTAAGCAGATTAACCATCACAAAAAAAGCTGATGCATAAAACTCACCTTCCACTGACTGATCCAGTGTGATTCTGGGCATAAGCACTCCCAGAGGATTACCCGAACCCTCCTGCGCCAGACTCGCATGCTTTTCTATCAACATGACCTGCCAGCCTCGATTAGCCAGCGACCAGGCCGTCATAACCCCTGCTATACCAGCACCCACCACGGCAACCCGTTTAGCTTTGCTTTTTTCATGCGGTGGATAAAACCAGGGCATGGTTGTTTTTGGGCGTTGCGGCGCGGTCATAACGCCGGTTAACATCTCCCGTTTCTCACCAAAACCGGCTACCCGACTCACATCAAAACCACAGTCCCTGAGTCCACGCCTGACATCGCCCACAGCCGTATAGGTACTGAAGCGGGTATCTGGATGACTGTGAGCGGCAATCTGCTGAAATACCTGCTTTGACCACATATCAGGGTTCTTTCCCGGTGCAAAACCATCCAGGTACCAGGCATCAACCGAGGCATTCATCTGTGACAACAGGGTTTCCACATCCCCCAGCATCAGCACCAGTGTCACTCGCTGCTGACAGAAGCGCATCGGATGAAAGCCATTAACAGCCGGCGGATAAACGGCCAGCAGCTGATCGACTAAATCCTGATAATCATCCCACACAGACAGTGCCTGCAGCAGATCAGTGCGTGACAGTGGATACTTTTCTACCGAGAAGTAATACAAACGGGCATGCAGCGGTGCTGAATCAAGCCAGTGCCTGAGTGTTATCAGAAAATTAAGCCCGGTACCAAATCCGGTTTCTGCAATAACGAACTGCTCACAATCTAACCAGCGCTCAGGTAATCCATTATGCTTAAGGAAAACATGTTCCGTTTCAGCAATACCCCCCTGGCGTGAGAAATAAATATCTTCAAATTGCTGATTTACCGGTTGGCCATGTTGCCATTCAATCTTCGCTTGTTTCATGGATTCCATTATACTCCCAAGCCATGACTTCCCGTGACCCCTCTATTTCTGTCAAAGCCGCCTATCAGCATTGTTTAAAAATCAGCCGGAATCATTACGAAAATTTCCCCGTTGCCTCATGGGTATTACCGAGACGTATGCGCAAACCTGTTGCCGCCATTTACGCCTTTGCCCGCATGGCAGATGATCTGGCCGACGAAGGTGATCTCGACAACGATAGCCGAATCGAACAACTGGATAGCATGGCTCGACAACTCGATGCTATTGCAGCCAATCACATTCCCAATGATGCCATGTATATTGCACTGGCTGATACCATTCAGAAATACAGCTTACCAATTGAGCTGTTTCATGACCTGTTATCTGCCTTTAAACAGGACATCACCATAAAACGCTATGCTGATTTTGGTGAGATCATGAACTACTGCCGACGTTCAGCTAATCCTGTCGGGCGATTACTGCTTTATCTCTATGGTCAGACAGACAGACAGAGTCTGGGGCAATCCGACGCTATCTGCAGCGCACTGCAATTAATTAATTTTTATCAGGATCTGCATCAGGATTATCAGGAAATGGGGCGCATCTACATTCCGCTAGATGAAATGAAAGCTTCATTTGTAACAGAAAACCATATCAAAAACCGCCGTTCAGATGGCCCGATGCTGCATCTAATGCGTAAACAATATGAACGTGCCAACAAATTACTCAACGCCGGTGCCCCACTGGGAAAAACACTTAAAGGCCGTTTTGGCTTTGAGATCAGGCTTATTATTGCCGCAGGCTCAAGAGTGATTCAAAAACTCTATCAACAAAATAATAACCTGTTCAGCCGACCAAGACTCAACAAGGCAGACTGGTTATGGATTTTCTGGAAAGCACTGCGTGCAAAATAACAGCGCCAGGAACTTTAGTGCTAAAATAGCACCATTACAATTTATCCGATCCATATGACACCAGACGAATACTGCCAGAATAAAGCCGCCACCAGTGGTTCCAGTTTTTACTACAGCTTTATGTTTCTCCCTGAGTTACAACGCAGGGCAATTACTGCACTTTATGCCTTTTGCCGCGAAGTGGATGATGTGGTTGATGAATGCAAAGAAGAAAGCATTGCACATCAAAAACTCGACTGGTGGCGCCAGGAAATTAAAAACCTTTTTTCTGAGCAGCCACAACATCCGGTAACAAAAGCACTGCAGCCTCTCCTCGCGGATTTCAATCTGGCAGAAGAATATTTTCTGGAAATTATTGATGGCATGGAAATGGACCTTGCTTATTCCAGCTATCAAAGTTTCAGGGATCTGTCACTGTATTGCTACCGGGCTGCCAGTGTCGTCGGTATTTTATCTGCCGAAATATTTGGATTTAATAATCGCATGACTTTACGCTATGCCCATGATCTAGGCATGGCGTTTCAGCTCACCAATATCCTGCGTGATGTACGAGAAGATGCTCAACGCGGGCGTATTTATATACCGGCTGATGAACTGGACAAATTTGGTATCAAGATCAATGATCTTCATCAGCCAATCACATCCAGCGCTGTTAAAGCCCTGTTTAAATTTCAGGCTGATCGTGCCAGAGAATTTTACAAAAAAGCATTTGATACATTGCCAGATGAAGATCGATATGCACAACGTACCGGCCTTATCATGTCTGAAATATATTATTCCTTACTGGATGAAATTGAAGAAGATGGTTTTCGTGTGCTGGAACATAAAATAAAACTCACCCCGCTGCGAAAATTCTGGCTAGCCTGGCGCGCATCACGTCGCGAAAAAAAACGTTACAAACGATATCAACGTTTAATTAAAAGCACCTGATGAAAAACCACTCGACAATCATCATAGGTGGTGGCTGGGCAGGACTTGCTGCCGCGGTAGAACTGAGCAAACACAATATCCCGGTAACCGTTTTTGAAGCTGCAAAACAGGCTGGTGGCAGAGCCCGAACAGTAACTCATAACAATACCCTTCTGGATAATGGCCAGCACCTGATGATTGGCGCCTATCATCAGATGTTATCGCTATTAAAAACCATCAATATTAATTACCGGGATGTTTTCTTACAGATACCACAACAACTGGAAATAATCGACCTCAATCGACAAACCACTGTTTTCAAACTGAAATTACCGCTATTACCTGCACCCATTAATTTATTAACAGGCATACTATCCTGTCCATCGCTGAATTTAACCAGCAAACTAAAAACACTTTATAAATTTAACAAATTACTCAAAACCCCTCTCAACAAAGACATATCCGTAGAGGAATGGCTAAACACTGCTGGCCTGCCCGCTGAATACACAAACTACTTACTCAAACCACTGTGTCTGGCTGCACTTACAACCCATCCACATGAAGCTTCTGCCAGAATTTTTCAAACCGTATTACAACAAACATTTAATGGCCAGGCTTCTAATACAGATCTGTTGATACCTGCGATTGATCTTGGCCATGTGTTTCCCGAGGCCGCTATAAAATATATAGAATCAAAAGGTGGCCAGGTTTTTCTTGAACACAGGGCCAGCAAACTGAATGCCATAAATGGAAAAATACAATCCATCATCGTCAATGATGAAACCATCGAAACAACCAATGTCATACTGGCCACATCTGCAAAAAGTACAGAGAAATTATTATCGGATATTGATAATTGCATGCATATTAAACAACAACTGCATAACCTGAATTACGAACCGGTTACAACCATTTACTTACAATACAACCCGCAAGTAAGACTACCTTTACCCATGATGGGTGCAATTAACGGTATCAGCGAATGGATTTTTGATCGTAGTATTTGCAGACAACCCGGTTTAATAGCAGTCGTTATCAGCGCTAATGGTCTCCATATGACATTAAACAATGAACAATTATCCGCAAAAGTGGCTACCGAACTGGCCCAACAATTCCCGGACTGGCCAGCAGCGGAATCGGTTATGGTGATTCGTGAAAAACGCGCCACCTTACGCTGTATTCCCGATATTGACCATTTCAGGCCGGGTATTCAAACACCTGTCAGCAATCTTCGCCTCTGTGGTGATTACGTCTACATCGAAGAAAATAATCAGCCAGGACTTCCATCAACACTCGAAGGCGCCATGCGTTCTGGTGTAAAATGTGCTCAGCAACTCATTCAGGAATATTTATAAATGCAGTATCAGGCTCCAGCAAATTTTTTGAAAGACAAAATCATTCTTATAACGGGCGCAGGCGACGGCATAGGTAAAATGGCTGCCAAAGCGTATGCAGAACAGGGAGCAACCGTTGTATTGCTGGGCAGAACGGTTCATAAATTAGAACAGGTTTATGATGAAATTGTTGCCAGTGGTTACCCGGAGCCTGCCATTTACCCAATGAACCTGGAAGGTTCTACCCCCCATGATTATCAACAACTGGCCAGCACACTGAAGGAGAACTTTGGCCGCCTTGATGGCCTGCTACATAACGCCGCGTTTCTGGGTGCCAGCACACCGATACAGCATTATGACATTGAACTCTGGTATAAAGTTATGCAGGTCAATCTCAATGCTCCCTTTATAATGACACAGGCACTATTGCCGTTAATGATTAATACATCTAACTCATCTATTATTTTTACTGTTGATGACAAATCAACCGCATACTGGGGAGCTTATGGTGTATCAAAGGCAGCAATTAGCAGCTTTATGTCGATACTGGCAGATGAAATGGATACTGACAAACCGGTTAAGGTCAATGCCATCAATCCTGAGCCGGTAAGAACTGGCATGCGCATGAAAGCATTTCCTGGCGAAGATCCCAACACACTGAAAAATCCTGAGAATATTATGCCAACTTATCTATATCTGATGAGCAACGACTGCACAGACACAGGCAAAATTTTTAATACCTCGGACTAATTCATTAAATCGACTGCTATTCCCATTTCTCTCAATTTGTCCGCCCTGCTATCAATATAACGCTGGAAATTTGGTTGCGTCTGGTATGCACTCGATGCAACATAATCCATTACTGACTGCACATGAAATGATTTTAGATAAGCTTCGATTCTAAAAACTTCCTTGCCATGGTTATCAAAAAACACCATGCTGGGTGCATATTGAATATTTAACTGCCTGGCCCAGTCTCTAGCTGTCACCTGCTTACCATCAGGCCGCGTTATCATCTCATCAGACCACATATCCAGAACAGATACTTCAAACTTTTCAAGCAATGCCTTTGATTCATCACGCTGCAAAATAACCTGATGCAACTCATCACAGGCTTCACATTGCTTTTGTTCAAACATCACCAGACGATAATTCGCCAATGCCGGCTTTGTATCAAAACGGTAAGGTGACTTTAATGTTTCCTGTTCCCTGTGGATTTTTCCAGAAGCCGGTGCAGGTGAAACACGGGCCAGATATGAATTAAATTTTTCATTTTTATCATGCTTTCCCAGTACATAATCAAGAGCAGCATTGAACTTACCCGGATGATAATAACCATTCGCCCGTAATACCGCCTGACCCTGCTCATTAAAAAATATTAAAGTTGGGGTGTACATAACTTTTAATTTCTCTGCGAACTGTTTCTCCGTCATGGTAAGCTCACCCAGAGTAATTTCACGATCACCCCAGAGATTGACTGCAACGACATCAAAATTATTTTTTGTTTTTTCTGCAATATCGCGTTGTCCAAAATTATCCTCGAATAATTTTTTACAGTAAGGACAGCCATCCTGGTAAAAAAACAACATTAGACGTTTGCCATTTTCTTTTGCTTCGGCAATATCTTCATTAAGATCTAGAAATGAATTTTTGAACCAGGCCGGCTGCTCATGATAACCGGGGTTGACCATACCCGCCTCAAGCTGCCCTTCTTCACTGGCATAAGCTAATGTCATCACTAATAAAGTGAAAATAAAATAACTAAACCGGCTTCTAAAGATACTAATAAACATAAGTTCTCCTATCGATCTCTGGTTTTACCACGCTGATAAGATCCCTGTTTCTTGTTAACAATTTTTCTGTGACTTTTTATCGGTTGTTTTTCTGTCACAGCCTGCTCATCAATTTCATAATGCAAACCAACAAGGGCTGCCAGTTCGATCACTTTTTTATCAGGTAGTTCACGAAACTGCCCCACTCGCTGACTTTTATTTAAAATAATCGGCCCATACCGTACCCTCATCAGACGACTCACTTTTAAATCAACCGCCTCCCAGATACGTCGGACTTCTCGATTTCTGCCTTCCATCAGCACCACGTGATACCAGTGATTAGCCCCCATGCCTTCGGAACCAGAATCAACCACCTCCTCAAACCTGGCCGGGCCATCTTCCAGCTCTACCCCATGGGTAATTTTCTTTAAAATATCCTCTGTTACTGTACCCAGAACACGTACCGCATATTCACGTTCAATAATACTGGATGGATGCATCAGCTTATTGGCCAGTTCACCATTATCTGTCAGCAAGATAAGACCTGAGGTATTCAAATCCAGACGACCAACCGCTATCCAGCGACCGTATCGGATGGGTGGCAAATGATCAAAAATAGTCGGTCTGCCTTCCGGATCACTGGTAGTACAGACTTCACCCTCCGGCTTATGATACATAATCACTTTTGGTGGATGATTAGTGATTTCTCTGATAATAATCTTTCGGCCACCATGCAGCACAACATCACCCGCCTGGACATGATCACCTAATTGTGCAATTTTATCATTAAGCTTGATTTCGCCCAGTTCAATCAATCGCTCTATCTGGCGACGTGAACCAAGCCCTTGCCTTGCTAATGCTTTTTGTATACGTTCTTTGGTCATACTAATCCGAAACAGTTGGAACAAACTAATGAAATTAAATCTGGTACTGATGGCATTACTACTGATGACAAATCTGAGCCATGCTGACACTACACTTATTTATAAACTACCTGATGCCAATAGTGAAAAATTCCTTACCTATTACATCAAAGACAGCCTGCTACGTTTCAAAGAAGAGGGCATGAATAAAACCAATGTATTTGACCCAGGCAAACAGGAATTTACAAGTATCGATCAGAATACCGGCAATATATCACGAATTAATGATGCCATCGTCAATCAACATACAGAAAAACTCAATAAAGAACGCATGGAAAAACTCAAATCCATAGAAGCTGAACTCAACAAACAACTGCAGACAATGGATGCCAGCAAAAAAGAAGTCGCCGAAGTGCTGATGAACAAGCTTAAATACCCCGAATTTTATGGTGATCAGGCCTATCTCAACACAGAAAAAACAGCATCTTCAAAAAAGATTAACAATATTGAATGTCAGATTTATAACGTTAGATTACATGAGAAACTGATGCGTCAAATCTGTATGGCATCAATAGATGACCTTAAAATCAGTGCCGATGACTATACAGCCCTACGCTCCTTTTTCAAATTTAATTACAGAACCCAAAGCCGCATGATGCTGGCTGCTGGAAAAACCTCTTTCAATATGATTGATTATGATGAACAAAACATACCCGGTATTCCTATTGAAATTACGGTATTTACTGATCAGGGCAGCAAACAGGAACAGTTACTCCATAAAATAAGTAATAACTCGCTGGATAAAGCGTTATTTGAAATAAAACACCCTAAATAGGCTAAAATAAAGTGTTCTTAAATGATAACGGTATGTTGCTATGACTATCAGCACAAAATTGAAAAAAGTCCTGTTTAGACTAAGCAATTTATATTTCCCTTTTAATAATCTTAGCCCTGAACGCCTTCAGGAAATCGTTAATCATATTCGCATCATCGAGCTCAAACAGGATGAAATACTTCAGGTCAAAGGCAGTCATAGTCATGATTTCCTATATCTGCTTGAGGGCCAGATTGACGTCGTTTGTGACGGTTCGATACAGTCCATATCAGACCCCGCAGAGACCCAGCGCAGCCCTGTGATGATACCCAATAACCAGAGTTGCAGCATTATTGCACGGGAAGACTGCATTATCTGCCATGCCAACAGGGATATACTGGATAACATTATTGCCTGGGACCATATTGGCAAGGAATCAAAAGAATCGGTTCAATATATCGATATCATTCGAAACACACTGGTCTTTAATCGCCTGCCGGTTGAGTACATTGAAAGTGCCTTTTCCCGCATGCAACCCAAAACCTTCAAAAAAGGTGAAACCATACAGGGTGAAGCGACGGATGCCTATTATCTGATTCTCTCAGGTAGCGTAGAAGTACAACACTTCAATACTGAAAACCAGCAACTACAAACCATCACCCGATTAAAAACTGGCGATACCTTTGGTGATGAAGCACTGGTATCTGGAAAAAACCAGACAGAAACCATTGTAATGCTGGAACGCAGTGAAATACTGGTTTTAGGTAAGGATGACTATAACGAGCTTATCAGTAGACCACTGGTTCGTACTATACAGGCCAGAATTGCCCAGACCATGCTGGATAATGACTACCAGTTACTGGATGTCCGTTATCCGGAAGAATACGCAGAAAGCCATATACCAGGTGCCAAACTTATCCCGCTCAGCGATTTAAGCAAACGACTGAAAGAACTCGATAATAAACAGCCCTATATCATCTA
>JAOUMX010000004.1 GCA_029881275.1 Gammaproteobacteria bacterium
GCGGCAACTATGGTGACTGCCGGTATCTTCATGGTGGCCCGTATGTCACCATTATATGAATGGTCTGAAACAGCACTCAGTTTTGTTATGGTGATCGGTGCGATTACAGCCTTCTTTATGGGGCTGGTTGGTATCGTACAGAATGACATCAAACGTGTGGTTGCCTATTCAACATTGTCTCAGTTAGGTTATATGACCGTTGCCCTGGGGGCATCAGCCTACTCTGCGGCAGTATTTCATTTAATGACACATGCATTTTTCAAGGCATTGTTATTCCTTGCGGCCGGTTCTGTGATAATTGCTATGCATCATGAACAGGATATTCGTAAGATGGGTGGCCTGAAAAAATACATGCCGATTACCTACTGGACATCTCTGGTTGGTTCACTGGCATTGATTGGCTTTCCCGGTTTTTCCGGCTTCTTTTCCAAAGATGCGATTATCGAAGCGGTTCATCATTCACAGCTTCCCGGTTCGGGCTTTGCCTACCTGATGGTTGTGCTGGGTGTGTTCGTTACTGCTTTTTATTCTTTCCGTATGTTCTTCCTGGTATTCCATGGCAAGGAACGTATGGATCAGCATACAAAAGAACATTTGCATGAAACCCCCGCAGTGGTGACAGTTCCTCTGATCGCCCTGGCAATTCCGTCGGTTGTGATTGGCTGGATGACGGTTGAATACATGTTGTTTGGCACTTATTTTTCTGACTCTATCATGGTGAAAGAACTTCATAATGTGCTCGGACAGATTCACTTCACCACAGAATTTGGTTTTATTCAGCATGCTTTCCATGGCATCGCCGTGTACCTGGCGGCGGCAGGGGTATTTGCGGCCTGGTACATTTATCTGGTCAATCCAAAGATTGCCGATACGCTGCAGGATAAATTGAGTTTTGTTTATAAATTGCTGGACAGAAAATACTGGGTAGACGAATTATATTTTGCCGTGTTTGGTAAAGGCAGTCGTAACCTGGGAACAGGATTCTGGAAAATCGGCGATGTCAGTGTCATCGACGGTTTTATAATTAATGGCTCAGCGCGCATGGTGGGCTGGATATCCAGTGTGGTACGTCATGTTCAAACCGGGGTGTTATATCACTATGCGTTTGCCATGATTATGGGTTTGATGGGTTTATTGTTGTTTGTTTATTTTTAGCGGCAAACATGATGATGAATTTAAAAGAATATTACTGGGAATTAACTAATGCTTGCTGATTGGCCCTTATTAAGTCTGGTCGTATGGTTACCGATAATCGGCGGTATTGTTGTGCTGTTGTCCGGGGATAAAGGCGATGCCGAAGGTACTCGTCGTCTGGCGCTGGTTTTTGCGTTGATCACTTTCTTATTGAGTCTTGGCCTTTATACCGGCTTCGATGTCAGCACCGCGGATATGCAGTTCGTTGAACGATTTGAGTGGATCAGTACGTTTAATATTTTTTACCATTTTGGTATCGATGGTATTTCCATGCCGTTGATCATACTCACTACCTTTACCACGGTACTGGTCATACTGGCCGGCTGGGAAGTTATTAAAGTTCGTCCATCGCAGTACATGGCTGCATTCCTGATTATGGAAGGCTTAATGAACGGTGTGTTCGCTGCACTGGATTCGATTTTCTTCTATGTCTTCTGGGAAGCCATGCTGATACCGATGTTTATTCTTATCGGTGTCTGGGGTGGTCCAAGACGTGTTTACGCAACCATCAAGTTCTTTATTTATACTTTCTTTGGTTCCGTGTTCATGCTGGTGGCGATGATTTATATGTATTATCAGTCGGGCAGTTTTGCCATTCTGGATATGCATGTCATGAAACTGAGCATGACCGAGCAGACGTTTATCTTTATTGCTTTCCTCATGGCCTTTGCAGTGAAAGTTCCGATGTGGCCAGTACATACCTGGTTACCCGATGCCCATGTTGAAGCACCCACCGGCGGTTCAGTGATACTGGCAGCGATTATGTTGAAAATTGGTGGCTATGGCTTCCTGCGTTTCAGCTTGCCAATTACACCGGATGCCAGCAGTTCATTAGACTGGCTGATTATTGCCATGTCACTGATTGCCGTTGTCTATATCGGTTTTGTTGCGCTGGTACAAACCGACATGAAAAAACTGGTTGCCTATTCATCGATTGCTCATATGGGGTTTGTCACCCTGGGTCTGTTTGTGATTTTCAGAATCTGGGCCAATCCAGCCAATACTGATATCACCGGTGCTGCCATGGCCGTTGAAGGTGCCATGATTCAGATGATCTCCCACGGTTTTATTTCCGGCGCACTGTTCCTCATGATAGGGGTGCTTTACGACCGTATGCATTCCCGTGAAATCAAGGATTATGGTGGTGTGGTAAACACCATGCCGGTATTTGCTGCCTTTGCTGTGTTCTTTGCCATGTCGAATGCCGGCTTACCCGGTACCTCTGGTTTTGTCGGTGAGTTCATGGTGATTATCGCCAGCTTCAAGGCTAATTTCTGGTTTGCCTTCCTTGCTGCTACCACTTTAATACTGGGTGCTGCTTATACCTTATGGATGGTGAAACGGGTATTTTATGGTGAAGTCCGTAACGATAATGTAAAAGCATTGCAGGATATAAATTCACGAGAGCTGGTGATCATGACGACACTGGCAATTGCTGTGCTGGCACTGGGTTTATGGCCTGCGCCTGTGGTTGATGTGATGCACGCATCTGTTAATAATTTGTTACAGCATGTTGCTGTCTCCAAGCTCTAAAGGCCAACGAATACAAGGTTTTAATGACTATGACTCTTGATATGCTGAATTACACCGTCGCCTGGCCTGAGATCTTTCTTCTCACTATGGCCTGTTTAGTGCTGGTTATCGACGTCTATATAAAAGAAGAAAACCGTAATGTAAGTTATATCTTAGCGCAGTTGAGTCTGCTGATAACCTTGTTGCTGTTGGTGATGAATAGCTCTGCGGACAGAGTAATTGCCTTTAATGGTCACTTTGTTAGTGATGCTATGGCAAATGTGCTGAAGCTGTTTATTATTGCAGTGGTTGGTATAGTGTTTGTGTATTCACGTGAATACCTGAAAGACCGCGCAATTTTCAAAGGCGAATTTTATGTACTGGGTCTGTTTGCAACCCTGGGCATGATGATTATGGTCTCCGCTCATAGCCTGTTATCTATCTATCTTGGTCTGGAATTATTGTCCCTGTCGCTTTATGCCATGGTTGCTTTTAACCGTGATAACAGCGATGCATCAGAAGCTGCTATGAAGTATTTTGTTCTTGGAGCCATTGCCTCAGGTATGTTGCTCTATGGTATGTCGATGATTTATGGCGCCACCGGAACGCTGGATATTACTCAGATTGCAGCCATTATTGCTGATCAGAAACAGAACGGTATGGTACTGGTCTTTGGTCTGGTGTTTCTGGTTGTCGGTCTGGCATTTAAACTGGGTGCTGTTCCTTTTCATATGTGGATTCCCGATGTTTATCAGGGGGCACCGACCACGGTTACCAGCTTTATTGCCACTGCACCCAAAATTGCCGGTTTTGCGATGATTATGCGTCTTCTGGTAGAGGCCATGGGGGGAATGCAGGGCGACTGGCAGAGTATGCTGGTCATTATGGCGGTCCTGTCTATGGCTATTGGTAATATTATTGCCATTGCACAAACCAATTTGAAACGTATGCTGGCTTATTCAACAATATCCCATGTGGGTTTCCTTGTGCTGGGTATTCTTGCCGGAACCCAGGAAGGTTATTCCGCCGCTATGTTCTATACCCTGACCTACGCACTGATGTCACTGGGCGGTTTTGGTATGATCATTCTGCTCGCACGTTCAGGTTATGAAGCTGAAAACCTGACAGATTTTCAAGGCCTGAATCAGCGTAGTCCCTGGTTTGCCTTTATCATGCTGATCCTGATGTTTTCCATGGCGGGTGTGCCTCCGACTGTGGGCTTCTGGGCCAAACTGGCAGTTTTACAGGCGGTTATTCGTATTGATATGCTCTGGCTGGCATTAGTTGCCGTGTTCTTCTCAATTATTGGTGTTTATTATTATTTGCGTATTATCAAAATTATGTATTTTGATAAAGCGGAGGATAATTCACCGATAGTCAAAGGTCGTGATATGCAGTTAGCGATCAGTGTTAATGGCCTGGCTATTCTGGCTCTGGGTGTTTATCCTGCCGGTTTAATGGCATTATGTTCATCTATGTTCACATAAATATTAGTTTTTGCTAATATTCTATCCCGATATATTTTGTTCAGAGGCTAATGGCACTTCCTGGATGTAAATCTCGTTGTTAATTAGCAGTAATTTATTATCTGTGATATGTATTAGTGTCTATACTTAATTTAAATAAGAATAATTTTAAATTATTCAATTTCCGATGTTCATTGTTTATGTAGTTATAAATAAAGGCAGGATGTTTTTATGGAACGTAAGGTACGCACGGCTTATTTAAAAATAGGCATGTATGTGTCAGACCTGGATCGTCCATGGCTGGATACGCCTTTTCTCATTCAGGGCTTTTTGATCAGAGATCAGGATGAAGTCCAAACATTGCAGAATTATTGCGATTATGTCTGTATAGATACTGAGCGTGGCATTGAAGCTGAAAGTTATATGGATGCGGATCCCGGCTTACCGACAAACGAGTACCTGGAAAGTTATCTCAATCACTCGAAAAGAGATATTGAGTATCATGATAAGAGAACTGTTGCCCAGGAAATTCCTTATGCCAAAACAGCACTTGAAGATGCGACCGATAAAATTACCACCATTATGGATGATGTACGAGATGGAAGAAATCTGGATTTACCGGCTGTTCGAAGTGTTGTAGAACCTATTCTCGAAAGTATTATTCGTAATCCTGATGCCCTGTTATGGCTATCTCGTTTGCGTCAGAAAGATAATTACACCTATTCCCATTCAATCGATAATTGTGCACTGGCCATTGCTTTTGGTCGACACATGGGGTTACCAAAAGAAGATTTACATACGTTATCAATTGGCATGTTGTTGCTTGATATGGGCAAAATGAAAGTTGCTGATGAAATATTAAATAAGAATGCAACCTTAACAGAAGAAGAATTTGCAGAAGTAAAACGGCATGTGGAATACGGTGTTGAAATTCTTAGGAATACTCAAGGTATACCTGATGATGTTATTCATATCGCCCTGACCCATCATGAACGATTTGATGGCAGCGGCTATCCCAATGGGATTATGGGAACCATGATTCCAGTGTATGGACGCATGGCTGGGATAATTGATGTCTATGACGCTATGACCAGTAAAAGGCCCTATAGTGAAGCCATTTCCCAGCATTCGGCCTTACAAAAGATTTATAACTGGCGTAATAAGTTTTTTCAGGATGAACTGGTCGAACAGTTTTTACAATGTCTTGGTGTTTATCCAACGGGTTCGCTGGTAGAGATGAATACCGGTGAGGTTGGGATTGTTCTGTCGCAGAACAGAACCCAGAGATTAAAGCCAAAAATTATGATGTTACTGGATGTAGATAAAGTACAGTATAAGAACTATAAAATTATAGATTTGATGACGCAGGCAACTGATAGCAGTGGCAGGGTTATGTCAATTGCTATGGGGCTTGATCCAGGTGCCTATGGTATCGATTCATCAGAGTTCTACTTGTAACGGACTTTGTTCAAGATACTATATGTACAGTCGTCAGGAATTTCTGGGAAAATTTGACCAGCTGCTTGAAGCCAATCGTAAGCAGAATGGTAGTATGGCATTCCTCATAGTTAAACTGACACAGTTCAAAGATATTAATACTGCCTATGGCTTTAAAATTGGTGATTTGTTTGTTCAGCACAGTGGTGAATGTCTGAGGCGAGTGTTGCGCTCCGTTGATGAAATGTCGCGATTTGGCGATAATGAATTTGCAGTGTTGTTGCCGGAATTACATAATCCATTGCATGCTATTCTGGCTGCGAACAAAATTTTATCGGAATGTAAAAAATCTTTTAACTGTCAAAATATCAGAATTGAACCCAAGCTGGCAGTTGGTATAGTGATTGCACCCGAGCATGGAAATAATCATGATGACCTGATACATCATGCGACCATGGCGCTGGCAAAAGCGGAACTGGCCACTGATGGTTATTTTGTCTATCAACAGGATCTGCAGCCGTTTTCACAGGCTTATATTAACAAACGCCTGCCACCACGATTAATTCTTGAGCAGGAACTGCATTATGCATTTGATCATGATGAATTTTGTCTGCATTATCAGCCCAAGGTGGATCTGAAAAAAAGATGTGCAGCGGGATCTGAAGTATTAATTCGGTGGCATAGTTCCAAATACGGATTGGTAGATACTCAACATTTTATTGATGTACTTGAAGGAAGTGATCTTTTGCTTCCGGTCACTAAATGGATTCTGAATTCAGCATTACGTCAGTGTACACAATGTAATGTTGCTAAAGGTAATTTATCAGTGTCTGTGAATCTGTCACCCGCATTGTTAAATGACAAATCCATTATTGATATTATCAATGGTGCGCTGAAAATATGGGGTACTGCGCCTGAGCGTCTGGTTATGGAAGTAACTGAAAATGCTATCATGATGAATCCGGAACTCAGTCTGGAAATATTGCACGAAATGAAAGCGCTGGGTGTGGGAATTTCTATTGATGATTTTGGTACCGGTTTTTCCTCGTTGAGCTATTTGAAAGATATGCCTGCCAATGAACTTAAAATTGATAAGTCATTTGTGTTAAATATGCTGGAACATGAAAAAAATACTCATATAGTCCAGTCAACCATTGATCTTGCACATAGTCTTGGCATGCATGTGATTGCAGAAGGAATTGAAAATGAAGCGGTACTGGAACGATTGACTGAAATGGGATGCGATTATGGTCAGGGTTATTTGATGGGGCACCCTATGCCATTTGAAGAAATCAGGCGATGGATGGATCAGTCTCCCTGGGCGGGGAATTGATTAATTAAAACTCAATAGTTGCTATTGCCAGCAGACGTTTATCCACTTCCAGTTTGTTGGTGAGATCACTGTAGTCTCCCAGCAAGTTCTGGCCAACCAGTTTTAATTGTAGATCTTTATTATTTAATCTGAAAGTTTTAGTCAATGATAAATTTAATACATCAAATTCATCGACAGGTATATTGTTTGATGCAAACCCATACCAGAGCATTTTGCTGGTGTGGTAATAGAAAATTCCAAGATTCAAATTATTAGGGAATTGATGTGATAGTAGCAGAGAGGTTGTGGAAGCTGGTGTGGCAGGCTCCAGATTGAGCATGACATAACCACTGGTTAGCACTTCTTCCGGTGCTGAACCGGATGCACTTGATAATGCCTGAGTTAAATATAAGCGGGTGTTGCTGGATATTTTGTAGCGTAATTCAATTTCGGCAGTTGTTATATCGACATCACCATTGTTGATGACATCGATTCTGGGATCGTTGATGGTGTAGGTGGAGTTATAATCTACCGGGTAAGTAATGAACTGACTGAGCTGCATATAGGCCAGTTTGCTATCGAGTGTTAAAGATTTGTCAGTATTTTCATATAACCAGCCGATATCCAGCGCTTTTAGTTTCTCCGGTTTCAGGTCGGCATTGTTTGGACTGTACAAATATAAATCGATGCCTGTGTTGCCAATATTGGAAATTTTTCCACTGGTGAATTCTTCAAACAGGGTTGGTGAACGTAGTGCTATTGAAAAGCTGCTGCGTACAGTATGGTTGTTATTGATTCGGTAATTAGCGGCCAGTTTAGGTGAAAAGCCAGAGTCAGCTGTATTTGAATGTTCAAACATCAGGCCGGTATTAATAAATAACTTATTAAACGGTTTCCATTCATTTGTGGCAAACAGGCGGTTCAGGCGATTTGTATAATGCGGTGCTTCTGAAAACCAGGTGGCACCCTTGACCAGGTCTTTTCTTTTTTCGAAGCCAAAAATCCAGCGCCAGTTAGGTGAATAGGTAAGTAAATATTGTATTTCAACATCGGTGCGTCTTGATTCAACATCATTAACATTTAATGTGAAATCGAATCCCCCCTGGTCAGCAAGATATGTGTCATCAAAATTATAGTTTTCCTGGTAGAGCTGGATTGTTAAATTATCTTTATCATTCAGTTGATGGCTTAGTTTTATCTGTTGGTAATGATTGGTTGAGCTGCCATCACGGAAGGGCTCGATGATACCATCGCCAAAATTACCCAGGGGTTCATTGCCCAGTCCTTGAGTATTGCTGCTATAACCCAGATGGATGCTGATATCATCGTCATCGGTTGGCTGATAGTCGCTACGAAAACTCAAGCTGTCTTTGTTGATGGTATCCGCAAGCATTTCGAAGCCATTATTTATTTCCCGGCTAAAACTTAACTGGATTCCCAGGTTATGATCCTGTTGAGATAACTTAAGAGTGTTTTTCTGATAACGAATATCAGAAGCATTGACTGAAATATAGTTATTGTCGGGATCGAGAGATGAGCGGGTTGTAATGTTGATGACCCCCATCACAGCATTGGATCCGTAGGTGGCTGCATTGGGTCCGCGCACCACTTCAATGCGTTCTATATCATCGATGTTAAGCGGTAAGCTGTTCCAGCGAACGCCACCATGGATCGGGTTATAAACAACGCGTCCGTCAATCAGTACCTGCATACGGCGGGAAAACTCGTCACTTAAACCCAGGTAGGTGACTGCCGATGGGCGTGGTGCCAATAAACTGGTATGGGAGTGACCCACCTGGAAACCGGGTACCAGACGAAATAGCTCAGGCAGGCTGGTAATACCAGAGGCTTCGATCATATCTCGCTCAATAATAGTTATTGAGGCGGGTGCTTCTGCCTTGGGTTGCACCAGTCGGGAAGCAGACAGAACGACAGGGAGTTCTTCCAGAAAAATAGTTTCAGAAATGTCCTCATAGACAGAGTCATCAGCACCTGCGGCCAGTATGGGCAGGCTGGTGAGTGCAATGGCGAGAATCGTGTTCCTGGTGTTTCTTTGATAAATCCTTTTTTGTTTAGTACATCTTGCTAGGATCACATAGAAAGCCTGGGGTTATGTAGCATGGTTTAGAGTAATCTCGTCAATCCTGATGATGCTCGGACAGTCGCATACTGACTGTGTTTCAGGTTGTACGATATTAAAAGGAATGCTCCCGATGTACAAGTAAATGAAGTGTTACTTGCAATAACATCCTGAAATCTGTACTATTTGCGCCAGTTGATGCGGGGTGGAGCAGTCTGGCAGCTCGTCGGGCTCATAACCCGAAGGTCGTAGGTTCAAATCCTGCCCCCGCTACCACATGCAAGGCCTCGTTTTTACGGGGCTTTTTTATTCGGTGCATCATGTGCCCGCCCTCGCTGAGTCAGTGGAGCTAATGCTCCGACACGGTTGACTGGTTGAAGTTATAATTAAGGGCCTTGAGCCCTTTTTTTGTGGTCAGGAAGATCGGTATGCCACGTGCGTAAGGATGGGCAAAAGTGGAGATGGTGCGTTTAATGCCAAAACATGCGAGTGATCTGTGGACTCTGATTGAGCCAGTGGTTGCAGGTATGGGGTATGAAGTGGTTGATATTGAGTTTCGATCACATCCCAGAGATGGCCTGTTGCGTGTGTTTATTGATCAGGAATCAGGTATCCAGCTGGAAGATTGTGAAGCTGTCAGTCGTCAGTTGAGTGCCTTGCTTGATGTAGAAGATCCTATTCCCGGGCACTTTAATCTGGAAGTGTCATCACCAGGACTGGATCGGCCATTGCGTAAAGCGGACGATTTTGAACGTTTTAGCGGTGAAATGGTGAAGATTAAATTAAGTATGCCAACGATAGAAGGTCAGCGTAACTTTACAGGTAAGTTACTGGGTCTCAAAGATAATGAGGTTTTGCTGGAAATCGATGGTGAGACAATACATCTGCCTCTGGGTGGAATTGATAAAGCGCGTTTGGTACCGCAATTTTAATACTGGGTGATCCTGTCATGAATAAAGAAATTCTATATGTAGTCGATGCTGTTTCTAATGAGAAAGGTGTCGACAAGGAAATTATTTTCGAAGCGATCGAGGCTGCGCTGGCGACCGCGACCCGTAAAAAGCATGGCAAAGATATTGATGTGCGTGTTCACATTGATCGTGAAACCGGTGATTACGATACTTTCCGACGCTGGCAGGTGGTTGAAGAAGAGGAAGGCGGTGGCCTGGAAAGTCCATTACGTCAAACCACTCTGGAAGCTGCACAGGTAGAGCAGGCTGATATTCAGGTCGGTGACTATATTGAAGATCAGATCGAATCAGTTGAATTTGGTCGTATTGCCGCACAGACCGCCAAGCAGGTAATTGTGCAGAAAGTACGCGAAGCAGAGCGTGCCCGTGTTGTCGATGCTTTCCAGGACAAGATTGGTGAACTGGTGATGGGTACGGTGAAGCGTGTTGAGCGCGGCAATGTATACATTGACCTGGGTGAAAATGTTGAAGCGATTATTACACGTGATGAAATGATTCCCCGTGAGGCCGTTCGCCCGGGTGATCGTTTACGTGGTTACCTGAAAGAAGTACGTGCTGAAAGTCGTGGTCCACAATTATTTGTCAGTCGTTCTGCACCGGAATTTCTGGTTGAATTATTCAAAATAGAAGTGCCTGAAGTAGGTCAGGGGTTGATTGAGATTATCAGCGGTGCCCGTGATCCAGGTTCGCGCGCAAAAATTGCTGTAAAGTCTTCAGATCCACGTCTTGATCCTGTCGGTGCCTGTGTGGGTATGCGTGGTTCACGTGTTCAGTCTGTTTCCAATGAACTGGCAGGTGAACGCGTTGATATTATTCTCTGGGATGAGAATCCGGCGCAATTTGTGATTAATGCTATGTCACCCGCTGAGGTGGTTTCGATCGTTGTTGATGAGGATTCACATACTATGGATATAGCCGTGGATGATGAAAAGTTATCACAGGCGATTGGCCGTGGCGGTCAGAATATTCGTATGGCCAGTCAGTTAACCGGCTGGGAGCTGAATGTAATGACATCATCGGATATGGAAGCCAAGTCTGAGACAGAAAGCAAGGAGCTGGTTGTCGCCTTTATGGAGCAGCTGGATGTAGATGAAGAAGTGGCAGTGATTCTTGCAGCTGAAGGGTTTTCCAGTATCGAAGAAGTGGCTTATGTGCCTGAATCCGAGTTAATGGAGATTGAAGAGTTTGATGAAGATATTGTTCAGGAGTTACGTGGTCGTGCACGTGATGCACTGTTAACCCGTGCAATATCGCAGGAAGAAAAAGTTGATGAGCCACAGCAGGATCTGCTTGAAATGGATGGCATGGATAATGATCTGGCATACAAACTGGCTAAACAGGGAATTACCAGTATGGAAGATCTTGCCGAGCAGTCAGTGGATGAATTATTAGAAATTGAAGGTATGACTGATGAACGTGCATCTCAATTGATTATGACGGCACGTGCGCCCTGGTTTGCAAATGAAACCAGTGAGGCCAATCAGTAATATTTCTGGGGGGAACATATAGATGTCTAATGTAACAGTAGAACAACTCGCCGATGTGGTCGGAGCCCCAGTCGAGCGTTTGCTTGAGCAGCTAAAAGAAGCTGGTATTGAGGCAGACGATGCGAAAACGCTTATTAGTGATGAAGATAAATTAAAATTACTCGACTTTTTGCGTAGCTCTCACGGTAAAACGGAAGAGAGTAAATCCGAAGGCAAACAACGCATTACACTTAAACGTAAAAGTGTTAGTGAGCTAAAGTTAGGTGGTGCTGGACGTGCTAAAACAGTTAATGTTGAAGTGCGTAAAAAACGTACCTATGTGAAGCGTAGTGAAGCCAGTTCAACTGAGAAAGATGAGCTGGATCGTTTAATGGCTGAAAAAGCGGCGCGTGATGAAAGCCGAAAACAGGCGGAAGAAGAAGCGCGTCGTAAGGCAGAAGAAGCGGCGATTGCCAAGGCAGAAGCAGAAGCTAAAGAAAAAGCAGAAGCAGAGGCCAGAGAAGCGGCGGCTAAAGAAAAAGCAGAAGCGGAAGCCAAGGCTAAAGTCGAGAAAAAGACAGTTCATGCAGTAGAAGAAGTGAGTAAGGCCAAAGAAGGTCGCAAGAAAGTTAAAAAGTCAGAAGAAGATTCTGATAGACCCAAACGTGGTGGCCGACATGATCGTGATGATGATAAATCAGAAACACGTTATGGGCGTAAAGAATTACATGTTGCTTCAGGTAAAAGCGGTCAGCGTAAGAAAAAATCCGGCAAACGTGATAGTTCATCAGACAGTGTTAGCAAGCATGGTTTTGAAATGCCGGCAGCACCTATTGTTCATGAAATAGGTGTTCCTGAAACAATTAAAGTATCAGAGCTTGCACAGAAAATGTCGATGAAGTCTGCTGAAGTGATCAAGCTAATGATGAAAATGGGTGTTATGGCAACCATTAATCAGGTTATTGATCAGGATACAGCGGTTCTGGTTGTTGAGGAATGTGGCCACAAAGCACGTCCAGTCAGTGATGATGATCGTGAAAAGAGTTTACTGGAAACGGCTGAACAGGAACTTGGAGAAGCGGTTCCACGTCCGCCGGTTGTTACCATTATGGGTCATGTTGACCATGGTAAAACATCGTTGCTTGATTATATCCGTGCCTCAAAAGTAGCCTCAGGTGAAGCCGGTGGTATTACACAGCATATCGGTGCTTATCATGTAGAAACCGAGAAAGGTGTTATTTCTTTCCTTGATACACCGGGCCATGCAGCATTCACATCTATGCGTGCACGTGGTGCCAAGTCGACAGATATCGTTATTCTGGTCGTTGCTGCAGATGATGGTGTTATGCCGCAGACGATTGAAGCGATTCAGCATGCGAAAGCAGCGGGTGTACCAATCATCGTTGCGATTAATAAAATTGATAAAGAAGATGCTGATCCGGATCGCGTAAAGAATGCGCTGGGTAATCATGAAGTCATTCCAGAAGAATGGGGTGGTGAAAATATTTTTGTAAACGTCTCAGCCAAAACCGGTGAAGGTGTTGATGATTTACTGGATGCGATTAGTATTCAGGCAGAAGTGATGGAATTAAAAGCACCGGCGACAGGTCCTGCTAAAGGCCTGGTCATTGAGGCAACGCTGGATAAGGGTCGTGGTGTAATGACCACAGTACTTGTTCAGCAGGGTAAATTGAACAAGGGCGATATATTGCTTGCTGGTCAGGAATATGGACGTGTTCGTGCCATGTTTGATGAAAATGGCAATCAGGTTTCTGAAGTTGGTCCATCTATTCCTGTTCTGGTATTGGGTTTATCGAATACGCCATCAGCAGGCGATCCTATTCAGGTGTTACCGGATGAACGTACTGCCCGTGAACTGGCTATGAGCCGTCATGATAAAGATCGCAATGCACGTCTTGCCACTCAGCAACAGGCCAAGCTGGATTCCATGTTTGCCAATATGGGTAAAGCAGAAGTGAGTGTGCTGAATATTCTGCTTAAAGCCGATGTACAGGGTAGTCTTGAAGCAATACGCGATGCGTTAAATAAACTGGCCATTGATAATGATGAAGTTGATGTCAATATTATTGGCAGTGGTGTTGGTGGTATTAATGAAACCGACGTAACACTGGCTGCTGCTTCGAATGCTATTATTTTGGGCTTTAATGTGCGTGCTGATGCGGCAGCCAGAAAAGCTGTTTCTGAGCGTGGCGTTGATTTGCATTATTATAGTGTGATTTATGATCTGATTGATGAAGTGAAGCGTGCATTAACAGGTATGTTAGCGCCGGAGTTCAGAGAGCAGATTATTGGTCTGGCTGAAGTGAAAGACGTCTTTAAATCACCCAAGTTTGGACTGGTGGCGGGTTCACTGGTTACTGAAGGTGTTGTTAAACGTAATCAGCCGATTCGTGTGCTGCGTGACAATGTTGTTATTTATGAAGGTGAACTTGAGTCGCTGCGTCGTTTCAAGGATGACGTTGAAGAAGTTCGCAGTGGTACCGAATGTGGTATTGCGGTTAGAAACTACAATGACGTTAGAGCAGGCGATCAGATAGAAGTATTTGAACGTATTCAGGTTGAACGTACACTTTAATGCCAAAAGAATTTTCACGTTCACAACGCATGGCGGAACAGATTCGTCGCGAATTATCAGAATTAATTCGTAATGAAATTAAAGATCCACGTGTTAGCTGGGTTTCTATTACGGCAGTAAAATGCAGTAAGGATCTGACCAGTGCCATTGTTTATTTTACGCTGATGGATAACAGCAATAGCGATCAAACTCTGCAGACATTAAATAATGCTGCAGGGTTTTTGCGTAAACAACTGGCGTCCAGGATACGTTCACGAATTACGCCGGTATTAAAATTTATTTATGACAATAGTATTGAACGTGGATCTGAGATGGATGCATTAATTGCCAAAGCCAGATCAACTGATGCGGATGTCGATTCTGAATAATTCGTTGTTGTTATTTTCTTCGTT
Source organism: Gammaproteobacteria bacterium (assembly GCA_029881275.1). Taxonomy (GTDB): domain Bacteria; phylum Pseudomonadota; class Gammaproteobacteria; order SZUA-229; family SZUA-229; genus JAPHQX01. Next base: position 14,427 of record JAOUMX010000004.1, read on the forward strand.
ATTTTTTCAAGATTATCATTCAGGTTTTAGATTAAATGGGACAGAACCCTAGAAAGAAAAAAGGTCGTCCAGTGCATGGCGTATTGTTACTCGATAAGCCATTACATATGTCATCAAACCATGCGCTACAGAGAGTGAAACGTCTGTTTGCAGCGCAGAAGGCAGGGCATACCGGTAGCCTTGATCCTCTGGCAACCGGTATGTTGCCAGTTTGTTTAGGTGAAGCTACCAAGATTTCTGCTTTTTTGCTGGATGCCAATAAAACCTATCGATTTAAATGTCAGCTGGGTACGCGAACGGCAACTGCAGATGCCGAAGGTGAGGTAATCGAAACGCTGCCTTTTGAGCATGTTACGCTTAAAGATGTAGAAACGATAATTCCCCGCTTTATTGGTGATATAGAACAGATACCACCGATGTATTCCGCACTTAAGAAAGATGGTCAGCGTTTATATGAACTGGCCCGTCAGGGTGTAGAGGTAGAACGCAAGCCGAGACCGGTCACTATATATAGACTGGATATACTGGGTTTTGAGCAGGGTGAGCTGGAGCTGGAAGTGGAATGCTCAAAAGGAACCTATGTGCGTACCCTGGCTGAAGATATCGGTAAAGCGCTGGGGACGGGAGCTTATGTGACTCTGTTGCACCGATTAACCGTGGGTCCCTATAGCGGTGATATGATTTCACTGGACCAGCTGGAGCAACTGTCTGAACATGGATTTGACCGGCTGGATGCAGAGTTGCTACCGGTGGATAGTGGCATTATTGACTGGCCGGAAGTCAGGCTGGATGCGGACAGTGCTTTTTATGTCAGGCAGGGGCAGCCGGTTCAGGTTGCCAGAGCGCCGACTAAAGGCTGGGTCAAAATTTATGATGATCAGGGCTTTATTGGTCTCGGTCAAATTCAGGATGATGGTCGGGTTGCGCCCCGACGGATGATGAATTTTTAGTCAGATAGTGGATAAATGGGGTCTAAATTACCCGGGTTTTCCACTATTTAACTTTTAGTCAGATAATTTAAGCATATTTAGGTATTTTAACGTCACGGAACCTTTGGTGCGCCGTGATTTTCGTGATAAAATCGCCGATCTTTTACCAGGCATTATGAGTCAGGAGTACTATCTATGGCATTAACAGCTACAGATAAATCAGAAATTGTTAGTAAATTTTCACGTTCAGAAGGTGATACAGGTTCACCAGAAGTTCAGGTTGCATTATTAACAGAACGTATTACCCAGTTAACGGGTCATTTTAAAGATCACAATCATGATCACCATTCACGTCGCGGTTTGCTGCGTATGGTTAATCAGCGTCGTAAATTACTTGATTATCTAAAATCTAAAGATGGTCAGCGTTATAAAGACCTGATTGGTAGTCTTGGACTACGTCGTTAATTAAATTATTAAAACCTTAATAGGGATCTATTGTTGTGACTGCGATTAAAAAATCATTTCAGTTTGGTGACCATAATGTCACCATCGAAACCGGCGAAATAGCTCGTCAGGCATCAGGTGCCGTATTAGTTAATATGGATGACACTGTGGTGCTGGTAACCGCTGTTGTTGTTAAGGGAAGTGAGCCAAAAGACTTTTTTCCATTAACAGTGAATTACCAGGAGCGTACTTACGCAGCAGGTAAGATACCCGGCAGTTTCTTCAAGCGTGAAGGTCGTCCGTCAGAAAAAGAAACACTGACCAGTCGTCTTATCGACAGACCTATCCGCCCTTTATTCCCTAAAGGTTTTACTAACGAAGTTCAGGTTATTGCCACGGTTGTTTCTTTAAACAATGATATTGATCCTGATATTCCTGCCATGATTGGTACCTCAGCGGCACTGGCCATATCCGGTGCGCCATTTGCAGGCCCAATCGGTGCGGCTCGTGTTGGTTACAAAGACGGTGCTTATCTTCTTAACCCGACTTTCAGTCAGTTAAAAACCTCAGATCTGGACCTGGTCGTTGCCGGTACTACTGATGCGGTTCTGATGGTTGAATCAGAAGCAAAAGAATTACCTGAAGAAGTAATGCTGGGTGCCGTGATGTTTGGTCATGAGCAATTCCAGGTAGTTATTAAGGCTATCAATGAGCTGGCAGCTGAAGTGAATACCCCGGCCATTGAATGGACAGCACCTGAAACCAATGAAGATTTACTGAAAGCCGTAACCGATGCCGTTTCTGCTGATTTGACCACGGCCTACCAGATTTCAGAAAAGCTGGAACGCTATGCAGCCGTTGATAAAGTACGTGATGCAGCCGTAGCCAAAGTCGCCAGTGAAGGTGGCTATACAGTTGATGAAGTGAAAGGTGCTTTCGGTAAGCTTGAAAAGAACATTGTACGCGGCCGTATTCTTTCCGGTGAAAAACGTATCGATGGCCGTAACCTGGATGATGTTCGTCCTATTACCGTTCGTACCAGTGTATTACCTCGCACCCATGGTTCAGCCTTGTTTACCCGCGGTGAGACTCAGGCGATTGTGGTAACAACCTTAGGTACAGCCCGTGACGCGCAGAAGATCGATGCCCTTGAAGGTGAAATGACCGATAACTTCATGCTGCATTACAACTTCCCTCCTTACAGTGTTGGTGAAGCCGGTCGTGTTGGTACTCCAGGTCGTCGTGAAATCGGACACGGTCGTTTAGCCAAGCGTGGCGTGCTGGCGGTTATGCCAACAGAAACAGATTTTCCTTATTCCATTCGTGTGGTGTCAGAGATTACCGAATCAAACGGTTCAAGTTCTATGGCATCAGTGTGTGGTACCAGTCTGGCATTGATGGATGCAGGCGTACCCATAAAAGCACCTGTGGCCGGTATTGCTATGGGTCTGGTGAAAGAAGGCGATAAATACGCAGTATTAAGTGACATTCTGGGTGATGAAGATCATCTGGGTGATATGGATTTCAAAGTAGCGGGTACCGCTAACGGTGTTAATGCGCTGCAAATGGATATCAAGATCACAGGCATTACTAAAGAAATTATGGAAAAAGCCCTGGAGCAGGCCAAAGGCGGCCGTATGTTCATTCTGGGTGAAATGAACAAGGTGATTTCTGAGCCAAGCACAGAAATGTCACATTATGCGCCTCGTTATCTGAAGATGAAAATTCATCCCGATAAGATTCGTGATGTTATCGGTAAGGGTGGTGCAGTTATACGTTCGATTACAGAAGAAACTGGTGTTTCTATTGATATCGATGACGATGGTAATGTGAAAATCGCGTCCAATGATTTCAGTGCTGCAGAAGATGCCAAGAATCGTATTGAACAGATCACTGCTGAAGCCGAAGTCGGTAAAGTCTATGATGGCACTGTCATCAAGATTATGGATTTCGGTGCGTTTGTACGTATTCTGCCTAACAAAGAAGGTCTGGTTCATATTTCACAGATCTGTGAGGAACGCGTCGAAAATGTCAGTGATAAACTGTCAGAAGGCGATGTTGTGAAAGTTAAAGTGCTTGAAATTGATCGTCAGGGACGTATTCGTTTGAGCATGAAAGCAGCTGAAGTAACACCTGCATAATTAGTTATATTATCTGCTATCAAAAAGGGGCCTGCGGGCCCCTTTTTGTTGTTTATGTTTACCCATTTGAGGGATGAGTAAATTAATGGTTTAGGGTAGTTTATAATTCAAATCTAGACTAAATAATAAATATTATCGCTGTTCTTTAATAAGTCTTTATTAATATAAGCCATTGCTGATGTAGAAGGTGTGGTTAAGGCATGGAGTTAATAGAAAATCATTTTGTTGATTTTTTTCTTCGATGTCCTGAAAGAGATTCATTATTTTACCCTGTAGCAGAATTAGTTATCGACTGATAACTCGCCATTAATGTCTGTATTGTTGAGATTAAATGTTGGATGTAAAAAAAATTTCAGGATTGTTTGAGAGTATGCGTGCACGCTATGTCTTCGGTGCGCTTGTCTTAACCATGGTGTTTGTAATTAGTGTATGGATGACACATGTCTTTATTTCAGATGCTATTAACTCAACAGCCATTAATAGTTATGATAGGAATAAGATTTTAGATATTCATCGTGCTATCAGACAAACCTTGTTACATGCAGGGTACTCATTACAGACGTATCTGGTGACGCCAGAAAAGAAAGAGTATGAGCATGTGGTGCGGCACCTGGATGATAGTATTACAAAAATAAATTCCATAGCTGAATACGACTGGGTTAAAACTCAACAGCTTGATCAGCATGTCAGTTTGTTACAAACTAATTTACATCAATACAAGGCCGTTGCTGTCAGTTTAATGGATGTGCGTGTTAATGCTGAAGGTCTGTTTCCGGCTTATGCAAATATTAATACCGTAATGTTGCCAAAGAATATTCAGTTTATGACCAATGTCAGGCTGGCACTGGATGACTTGTCAACAAGGTTGGGCGAATTAAAAGTAAAGCATTTATATAATGATCTTAGTGTAATAAAAGACCATTGGGTGGATATGATTGGTTCTTTCAGGATGTATTTATCTGATAGAGCTATGAGTATTAGTACCTTATCAGATGGCAGTGATCATGAATTTATTATTACTACACATTATGAGTTTATAAAAAAAGAAATAAAAAATATTAATAAAATACAGAAAAGTTTTGATGCAGGGTTGCAGACAGAAGCTTCTATTGATGAAATGGATAAGGCTTTAGATGCCTGGTTTGGTGCATTTCAGGAAACAAAAGATGTTTACAATAGTGGCAAATGGCGACTCGACGAAATTATTATGCGGGAAACTATTAAGCCATTAAGTGAAGAGATTTGGGGGAATTTGAATCAGCTTGAAATCAAGCTTGGCTTATCATCGCAGGGCGATGTCAATAAACTTGCAACTGTAGCGTCAGAGGTGAATTCAATGCTCTGGCTACGCATGTTGGTCTCGTTGATCTTTGTGATTACCGCATTTCTGGCTTTTGAATATTGGGTGCTTCGACCTATCGCCAGAATATCTCATGCACTTAAAGCTGAAGCTGATGGTGAGCCGATTATTGAAGAGTTACCTAAGGCGAATACGCTGGAAACACGTGAGTTAATTGAAGCATTTAATGAAATGCGCACACAGGTTAATTTGCGACAGCTGGAACTCAAGCATCAAACATTACACGATAGTTTGACCGATATTCCAAATCGCCTGTATCTCAGGAATCGGTTGATGGAGTTAATTGAAGAGTCAAGAAAAGATCAAAAGGAACTTGCGTTGTTAATGATTGATCTCGACAGATTTAAAGCTATTAATGATACTCTGGGGCATCACATGGGTGATCGTGTGTTGCGTGAAGTGGGTCCGCGTTTCATGGGTGAGTTACGTAAAAATGATTTTCTTGCCCGATTAGGTGGAGATGAATTTGCCGTACTCCTGCCGGATTCAAATATCGATCGAGCGCATGATGTTGCGCAACGATTAAGCAAATCACTTGATGTTGAGTTTAATATAGACGGTCAGAGATTGTTGATTGGTAGCAGCATTGGTATTGCCATGTACCCGCATCATGGTATCAACCAGCAAACATTGTTACAAAGAGCTGATGTTGCAATGTATATGTCAAAACATAAAAACCTGAAATACGTTGTTTATGATGAAGATGAAGATGAACATAGCGTATGGCAGCTTTCATTCGAAAGCGAATTATATGATGCACTGCAAACAGATGATCAACTGCAATTGCATTATCAGCCGAAAATTAATTTTAGTAATGATGCCATGTATGGTGTTGAAGCATTATTGCGCTGGCATCATCCGGAACATGGTTTAATACCAGCCTATGAAGTTCATTTACTGGCAGAGAAAACAGGGCTTATCAAAGCGCTAACAGACTGGGTTGTGAAAACCGCGATCAAGCAGTTATCTGACTGGTCGCATAAAAACATAAATCTGAGTATTGCTGTGAATTTGTCCGTATGGAATCTTCAGGATCCTGATTTATTCGATTATGTAAAGAATCTGTTGCGTGAATATAATGTACCAGCTAATCGACTGGTGATGGAAGTAACTGAAAGCGCGGTTATGTCTGATCCTGACAGTGCTATTGAAACTATGTCAAGATTATCAAATCTCGGTGTGGTTTTATCTATTGATGATTTTGGTGTTGGTTTTTCTTCATTGCAGTATCTGAAAAAATTGCCCGTTAAAGAGCTGAAAATTGATAAGTCATTTGTTATGGATATGATTGTCGATGAAAATGACGCAGTGATAGTTAAATCAACCATTGCTCTGGCGCATAATTTAGGTCTGAGTGTTATTGCGGAAGGAATAGAGAATAAGGAAGTTTATGATTTATTAAAAATAATTGGATGTGATAAAGCACAGGGATTTTTTATGGGTAAACCCATGGCCGTCAAAGAGCTGGAAGAATGGATGTTTTATTCAAAATGGGTGGTTCGGTCTGGTGCTCAGATAAAGTTGATTAAGTAGTCTTTTGTTTGTTATCTAGCTGAATTATTTTATCTATAGCTCGTGCTGCTGCGACGAAACCAAATGTTGCTGTTACGAATGTGGCAGATCCAAAGCCAAAGTTACAGTCAAGAGACGCACCTTTTATCCCCGGTTTTGCATGGCAAACGCTACCATCCGCTTTGGGATAACGTTGTTGTTCGGTAGAAAATACACAGGGAATACCGAAAGTGCGTTTGGGATTTTTGGTGTAACCATATTCATATCTCAGTCGAGATCTGACTTTTGCTGCTAAAGGATCATTCCATGTTCGTGCCAGATCGGTGACTTCAATGCTGGTTGGATCCGTCAGGCCACCTGCACCGCCGGTTGTGATTACAGGGATTTTGTTTCTTTTACAGTAATAAATAATTGCAGCTTTAAATTTGATGCTATCAATGGCATCGATCACTACATCGTATCCAGGGCCAAGATGCCTGCTCAGGGTACTGTCTGTTATAAAGTCATCAATAATATGATAGACACATTCTGGATTAATATCATGAATGCGTTGTGACATGGCTTCAACTTTCGATTGTTCCAGCGTGCTGGTTAAGCTGTGGATTTGTCGATTAATATTACTGGCGGCAATATCATCATGATCAATCAGGGTGATTTTGCCGATTCCAGAGCGGGCTAGTGCTTCTACTGCCCAGGAGCCAACACCGCCGATACCAATTACACAAATATGTGCCTTGCGCAGAGACTCTGTTGCATTAATGCCGTAAAGACGTTTAATACCACCAAAACGCAGATCGTATTCACTCATATTACTTATGCTGGGTAATTATAAAAGATAGAGTATAAATGATTTTAGATTTAGACGGTTGAACAGGTTTTGAGATGTTTATGATTTTGTACAATCCTCCCGGTGAGAATATGCATTAGCCAAGTGAAAAAGAAGCCAGTAAAGGTGTATGGTCTGAAAGTTTTCGCCATGGCATTTTGTGCAGGCGTTGGCAGTGGACGGGTTTAAGTCCTCTGCAGTAAATGCGGTCCATGGTCAGTGCCGGCATCCAGGCAGGAAAACTGCGTGCATGTCGACCGGTGGTTGATTTGAAGACTTCGTATAGATCCAGATCCATGTTCATGTGTTTTTCAGCTCGACCCATCCAGTCATTAAAGTCGCCGGCAATGATGAGAGGTTCTTCTCGGGGTACATGGGAATTTATGCGCTGACTTAATACAGATAACTGTTTTTCACGTTCAACATCAAACAGGCCAAGGTGTACACAAATGACATGAATTTTCTGATCACTGCCAGGTATCTGAATGGTGCCATGCAGTAGGCTGCGACTTGCTGAGCGCATGGCAGACACGTTGATATTTTCCCACTCGATAAATGGGTATTTACTCAGAATGGCATTGCCATGATGTCCCTGTTTGTATATGGCATTTTTCCCATAAGCATGATGGTGCCAGATCTGATCAGCTAGAAATTCAAACTGGCCACTGTCAGGCCAGTTATTAATTGTCTGTTTGCGCATTAAATGCTCACCCTGAATTTCCTGTAAGAAGACTATGTCTGCATCAATTTTTCGCAGGGCGTCTTTAATGTCATGCAGAATAAAGCGTCGATTGCCAACACTAAATCCTTTGTGGATGTTGTAGGTAAGTATTTTGAGTGGTGTATCGGTCATGATTTATAATCAGTTTGCATTTTTACTGTAACTTAAGGTGATCATATGAGTGATGAAAAATATCAACCAATTGCCTGTTCTGACTATGATATTTATGAAATCGCCATTATGCGACATGAAAAACTTGATTTGCATTGGCTGGATGACAGAGGAATTGAGCATCATCAGGAAGTCACACCTGTAAATCTAAAAATTTCATGCGCTGCTGAATATCTGGTTGTGGAATTAAGGCACGGTGATAAATCATCGTTATCTGACATCCGACTGGATAAAATAATAAAAGCAACATAAAAAAGCCCTGCTGGCAGGGCTTTTATATGATTAGTCTATACAACCTTGTGGTTCTGGCAGGCCGCCTATACGTGCACCCTGACGTGCCGGGCCCTTAGGAAAGAGATTATATAAATACTCTTCGCTGCATTTTTCAGATCCAAAATGTTCTCTCATGTATTTTATTAGTAGCTTAACCATGGGCGTTACGCCAAATTCAAAATAAAATTTACGAATATAGTTAATGACTTCCCAATGTTCGGCGTTTAATTCCAGGTTTTCCTTAACGGCTAAATGCCGGGCCACATTTTCATTCCATTGTGACGCATCTATCAGGTGACCATGTGGGGTTACCTCAAAAACTTTGCCGTCGTAATCAAATTTTTCTACATAGTGATCACACATGCCGGGATCAAGGTGTTTCGGTGCTTTTGGTTTTGCAGCACGATTATGACGGTTGTCGTCATCAAGTTCTGCATCAAGCATGGGTAAGGGTAAACCGGCTATGCGAGTACCTTCAATGAGTACTCCACCGGGGAATAAGCTATCCAGATATTCACTCGTGGCTTTTTTTGGACCAAATTTATCGTTAATGGCATGAAGTAATAACTTGCGAATTGGCGATAAATTATATTCCTGATAGAAATCACGCATAAGATTAATCATTTCCCAGTGATTACTGGTTAATGTTAAGCCATCTTTTGCAGCAAGATTTTCGGCAACTTTTTCATTCCAGTCACTGGTGTTTGCTAAACGACCATCTGGTAATAAATTGTATGTGACCCCGTCTATTTTCATGCTCGTCACAGTGATAACCCCTATATGTTGAGCTTAAATAACAAATGGATATTTTTTCCATTTCCCATGTTCCAAGCATAGCATCTAAATAATCGACTTATTTTGAGAAATATAAAAAAAAATAAAAAACATTGCAGCTGCTCAAATAATGTGCAGTTTTTTGTAACCCGTTAGCGAGCAGAACAATAATCATCCAGTGTACTTTTGCTTAATTCACATCTCAGGTTCAGGGACGCATTGACACTGCCTGTGCCATAGCGATTGCCTGAGTAAAGATTAATACGCTGGTCTTTATATTGAGTGCATATATTCCATTCATCCAGATAATATTTCATTATTGGCGCATGGGGTAATTGTTCTTTGATGGTTTTTATATGAAATTCACCATCGGGTCCCGTTACGACTTCAGTTGCGATTTTGAAGCATTGAGAGTCATCGCCTTTTATTGACAGGTAAACAGGTAGTCCCTGAGCTGCCTGGTTATTAATGCTGATAGTGCCGCTGATTGCAGGTGTTTTTAAGCGGGTATAAGGGGTGGATGCACAGGCAGTAATAAGAATGGATATAAATACCAGGCTTAATAAATGGAGCTTGTGCATTTCGCTTTTCATGATCGTAGATGTTGTCTTATTTAATCTGACTATCCTTGGAAACAGGGTGTAATGCAACTGCGAAAAGAGACATTGTTGATATCACGCAATGAACAGGAGCCGCTGTGCGGCTCCTGTTATATCAGGCCTTGCCCTGAAGCTGTAACAGAATATCTTCATTTTCCAGAGTAGAGGTATCTGAGGTAATGTCTTCTCCACGGGCAATATTGCGTAACAGGCGGCGCATGATTTTGCCGGAGCGGGTTTTGGGCAGGTTGTCCGCATAGCGAATTTCATCGGGCTTGGCGATAGGGCCAATCTGTTCTCCGACCCAGTTACGCAGTTCTTTGGTCAGTTCTGTATCTATGCCGCCTTCAGGTCGTTTTCCCCTGAGTACGACATAGGCAAAAATGGCTTCGCCCTTAACGTCATGGGGGTAGCCTACCACAGCGGCTTCAGCAACCCGTGGATGGGCGACCAGTGCTGATTCAACTTCCATGGTACCAAGACGATGCCCTGATACATTGAGGACATCATCAATACGGCCCATGATCCAGAAGTAACCATCAGCATCTTTACGGGCACTGTCACCGGCCAGGTAATATTTACCGCCAAATTTTGGCCAGTAAGTATCCACATAACGCTGTTCATCACCCCAGATAGTGCGCAGCTGAGAGGGGAAAGGTTTTTTGATGACCAGGAAGCCACCTTTATTGGCTTCTGTGATGCTATTGCCATCTTCGTCAACCACATCAGCGTCAATACCGGGCAGGGCAATGGTACAGGAGCCGGGCTTGGTGGCGACTACGCCGGGCAAAGGTGCAATCATGTTGGCGCCGGTTTCTGTCTGCCACCAGGTATCGACAATCGGACAGGTCTCCTTGCCAATGACGGTGTGATACCAGATCCAGGCTTCCGGGTTGATGGGTTCGCCAACCGTGCCCAGCAGGCGAATTGATGATAAATCATAGCGATTGGGCAGTTCATCTCCCAGTTTCATCAGGGCACGGATGGCAGTCGGTGCGGTATAGAAAATAGTGACCTTATGCTGTTCACATATTTTCCAGAAACGACCCCCATCGGGTATGGTGGGTGCGCCTTCATACATAACGATGGTGCCACCGGCAGCTAACGGGCCATAGGCAACATAGGTATGACCGGTAATCCAGCCGACATCGGCCGTGCACCAGAAAATGTCCTTATCCTGTAAATCAAATACCCACAGGTTGGTCATAATGGCGCCAAGTAGGTAACCGGCACTGGAATGTTGTATGCCTTTGGGTTTACCGGTTGAGCCGGAGGTGTAGAGCAGGAATAAAGGGTGTTCAGATTCAACCCAGACCGGTGGGCAGTCTGTGCTCTGACCGGCAATGGCATCATGCCACCAGATATCACGACCCGCCTGCATAGGAATATCGTGCTGGGTGCGCTGGCAAACAATGACAGAGGTAATGCTTGGGCAGCCACTGGCCAGTGCTTTATCAGTCGCGGTTTTGAGTTCAACAATTTTGCCGCCACGGTGACCACCATCGGCGGTGATGACCATTTTTGCACCGGCATCGTTAATACGGTCGCGCAGTGATTCGGCCGAGAACCCGCCGAACACCACGGAATGAATAGCACCAATACGGGCACAGGCCTGCATGGCGATAACCGCTTCCGGAATCATCGGCATATAAATGACTACACGGTCACCTTTGGTAATACCCTGGGCTTTCAGGGCATTGGCAAACTGGCTGACATCATGGGTCAGTTGCTGGTAGCTGATCTTACGGGTATCACCTTTTTCGCCTTCGAAAATGATGGCGGTTTTATCCGCTTTATCAGTCAGGTGTCGATCAAGGCAGTTATGTGACACATTTAATTTGCCATCGGCAAACCATTTGAAGTGGGGCGCTTTGCTGTCGTCAAGTACCTCATTGAATGGTGTTTGCCAGTCGAGCATCTCACGGGCCTGTTCTGCCCAGAAACCGGTATAATCCTGTTCTGCTTTTTTATGCAGCGCATCAAAGTCGGCTTTTTTAATTCGCGCTTTGCTGACAAAGTCTGAAGAAGGTTCAAACTGACGATTTTCAATGAGTATTGAGTCGATATTATTGGCAGTCATGCCTGTCTCCATTGCCTGTTATTCTTAATCAGTCAAGCATACCGAGGAGCGGTGTCCGAGGCAACCGGTGTCAGTCGGTATAGGGGATTTTCTCTATGGCAGGTATCTTGTTCATATTCCAGTGTTCCAGTGCCCATTGCCAGATGGTATTTAATGATGCCTTTGTTAACGCTGGATCGGGTTGTTGACCCAGAAAACGCAGGGCAGCAAACAGGGCGGGGACGGGTTTATATTGATCAATACCACCCGAGCCATTATGTTTGCTGATTTTGTCGCCCTGTGCATCAACAGCAACGGGGAGATGGGCGTAAGCCGGTTGCGTATATGACAGGTGCTGCTGTAGAAATATTTGTCGAGGTGTGGAATCGAGTAGATCGACACCGCGAACCACATGGGTAATATTCTGAAAGGCATCGTCGATGACAACGGCTAACTGGTAGGCAAATAATCCATCGCGGCGGCGTATGATGAAATCACCAATTTCCTGTTTCAGGTTTTGAGTATAAACGCCCATAATGGCGTCACTAAATTCGATTATCTGATTACTGGTACGAATCCGGAGTGCATGAGCAATGTCTTCGGGGTGATTTTTATCTTCACATGTTCCGGGATAGGCAAGACCCTGTTGTCCCATTTCGTTATTTTCGCGTAAATCCTTACGGCTACATATACAGCGGTAGATTAGTTTTTTATCGATCAACGCCTGTAAGACGTCTTCATAGATCTGTTTTCTTCTGGTCTGATAAAGAATGTCATCATCCCATTCAAAACCATAGCGCTCAAGCGTGCGTAGAATATCATCGGCCGAACCCGGAATATTGCGTAGCTCATCAATATCTTCGATGCGAACCAGCCAGTCGCCTTTTTGTGAACGGGCTTCCAGATAGCTTGCGACAGCGGTGACCAGGGAGCCGAAATGTAATTGCCCGGTAGGAGAAGGGGCAAAGCGTCCGCGGTAGTGGAAATTAGAATCAGACATGTGTTAAACAATTGAGCCAGACAGGGTGGGGTCTGGCTCTGAAAAAATCAGGGTACTTATTTGCCTTTGGTTTGTTTTTCCTTGATTTCATCAAGGCTCTTGCAGTCGATACACTGGGTGGCCGTAGGTCGTGCTTCCAGGCGTTTAATACCGATTTCAACGCCGCAGGTTTCGCAGTAACCGTATTCACCGTTATCCAGCATATCCATGGATTCATCAATTTTCTTGATCAGTTTACGTTCGCGGTCACGGGTACGTAATTCCAGACTGAATTCTTCTTCCTGCGAAGCGCGGTCAGCGGGATCCGGGAAATTGGCGGCATCGTCTTTCATATGACCCACGGTGCGATCAACTTCTGCCATGAGTTCATTTTTCCAGTTTTGCAAAATGCCACGAAAATGTTCAATCTGTTTTTCATTCATGTATTCCTCACCCTTTTTCGCTTTGTAAGGGGTGAAGTTATGTAATTTCTGTGCCGAATTATCAGGCATCGATTTCTCCGATCTATTTCTGTGCAACACGATTTAATAACAAGAAAAGCGCTTAGTTGCAATGATGAAAATAATAAAGCAGGGTAATTTACCCGTGTTAAGCGTAATAGGCAATGCTGTATTAACTTTTTAGTGTTTTTTCGATCCTGCTTATAAGTACTCCCTTATATACTTGAATGGTAATTTGGTCATTAATCTTCACCTGTCTGGCATCTGTTATGGTCTGGCCGTTTTCATTCGTTGCAATGGCATAGCCGCGACTCAGGGTTTCCAGTGGGCTGATTGCCTGCAAGGTGCGACTCAGTCCACCCAGTGCCTGTTTTTTACTGGCCACGGTTTGTTGCGTTGCCCGACGCAGTCTTTGCACCAGATTGTAAATAGCCTGCTGACCGGTTTCGATTTGATGTTCAGGCGTGTTCAGTGTTAATCGGCTGAGGTTATATTGAAACTGGCTTTGAAAGTTTTTGAAAGCGTATTGCCATGCTGTGATCATGCGTTGTTGCAGGTCATCCAGATGTTGGGCCTGCTGTTGCAAATAACTGAGAGGATGCTGTTGTTTAAGGCGTTTTTGAAGCCAGTCTAACTGTTCTTTAAAGCGGCGGATTTTCTCCAGCATAAGCTGGCCCAGACGTTGTTGATACCAGGCAAAGGTTTGCTGGTAACTTTCCTGATCCGGGCTGATCAGTTCAGCGGCTGCTGAGGGAGTGGGTGCACGCACGTCAGCGGCAAAATCTGCAATGGTGATATCAACTTCGTGACCCACGCCGCAAATAACCGGAATATCACAATCAACAATGGCACGGGCAACGATTTCTTCGTTAAAGGCCTGGAGATCTTCCAGTGAGCCACCACCGCGAACCAGCAACAGGACGTCGCAGTCCTTGCGTTTTGCTGCCAGTTTCAGGGTGTTAACTATGGCCGGAGCCGCTTCGTTGCCCTGTACGGGAACCGGGTAAACCAGTACCGGTATGGCGGGGAAACGGCGCTGTAACACGCTTAGCACATCACGTATAGCGGCGCCTGTGGCGGATGTAATAATGCCGATACGTTCGGGTAATTCGGGAATCGGCAGTTTCAGGTCGTCATCAAACAGGCCTTCAGCGGCCAGTTTTGCCTTGAGTTCATCAAAGGCACGTTGCAGTGCGCCGGCACCGGCTTCTTCCATGTGTTCTGCGATCAGCTGGTAATTACCCCGGGCTTCGTAAAGACTGACACGGGCGCGGATCAGAACCTGCTGGCCATTTTCAGGTGTGAAACGCAGAAATTGATTACGCCCCCGGAACATGGCGCAGCTGACCTGTGCGGTTGAATCCTTGAGGGTGAAATAGATATGTCCGGAAGACGGCTGTGACAGGTTGGATATTTCGCCCTCAACCCAGATTAGCGGAAACTCACCTTCCAGTAGGGTACGGACACTGAGATTGAGTTCGGAAACGCTGAAGACGATGCGTTCAGCCTGCTGATTTTGGTTACTCATGGAAGGGGATAATACAGTTGTCGGCGATAAAAACAACAAAGCCAGATCATACTATCTGGCTTTGTTATCAGTGGTTTATCGGCCTGGATTTAGTGAGGGCCTTTAACGTCTTTTTGCGCTTTGGCCTGGGCGACTGCCAGATCACCCTGGCGTTTGGCTTTATTAGCCAGTTTAACTGCTTTATCAAAATCGCCAGCTTTGGCTGCTTTACCGGCTTCTTTCAGCATTTTTTCGCTGTCACGCCATTCGTAGTTGGCAGCGGCGGCAGCATCAATGGCGGCTTTGGCATCGGCTTCGGCTTTAGTGAAATCATTCATGTTAGCAGCAGTTGCAGACAGACTGGCTGCCAGCAGACCGGCAAGGGTAATCGCAGTGAAGGTTTTAGCGTGATTCATGTTATCCTCGTTTATGTATTTTGAGAGTGATATTTTTATGTAATTATTAATTATGTTGCTAAAAAATACATTTTAGCTCCAATGATTTTATCCAAGACAGGGTTGGATGCAAGCACTCTTTCCGCGTGCCCGGATGTAAAAAGTCAGAACAGAAACTTTTCCTTAAAAATCCGGCGTTTACCGGCTTGTCATATATAGGTGTTTCCTTATATAATTGTTCGATTTTCCAGACCGAACAGGAGCCGATATGCGAATTGCTCAGGAAGCACTAACTTTTGATGATGTGCTGTTAATTCCCGCCCACTCTACGGTCTTGCCTAATCAGGTTGAACTGGGCACTCAGCTGACCCGTAAAATTCGACTCAACATTCCGCTGATATCAGCTGCAATGGATACAGTTACCGAGTCCCGTCTGGCGATTGCCCTGGCTCAGGCCGGTGGACTGGGAATCGTTCATAAAAACCTGTCCATTGAAAAGCAGGCGAAAGAAGTTTCTAAAGTTAAGAAATACGAAGCCGGTGTGATTAGCGAGCCGATTACCGTACCGTCCACGACTACCGTAAGTGATGTATTAGAGTTAACCCGGGAAAATAAAATTTCAGGTGTGCCGGTGGTGGATGGTGAAGAGCTGGTTGGTATAGTGACCTCACGTGATTTGCGTTTTGAAACCGGTATGGATAAACCCATAACTGAAATCATGACACCGAAAGAAAAACTGGTCACAGTCAAAGAAGGTGCCAGTCGTGAAGAAGTGCTGGCTCTGTTGCATAAACATCGTATTGAAAAAGTGCTGGTCGTGAATGACAAGTTCGCGCTGCGCGGCATGATTACAGTAAAAGATATTCAGAAATCCGATGATTTTCCCAATGCCTGTAAAGATGAGCATGGTCGTTTACGTGTTGGTGCGGCTGTGGGTACAGGTGCTGATACGGAAGCTCGCGTCACCGCACTGGTCAATGCTGGTGTTGATGTCATTGTGGTGGACACGGCCCATGGACATTCTCAGGGTGTACTAGATCGCGTTGCCTGGGTGAAAAAAACCTATCCGGATGTACAGGTGATCGGTGGCAATATCGCCACTGCTGCTGCGGCCAGAGATCTGATTGTGGCCGGTGCCGATGCGGTTAAAGTCGGTATTGGTCCGGGTTCTATCTGTACCACGCGTATCGTGGCCGGTGTGGGTGTGCCGCAGATTTCTGCTGTGGCCAATGTAGCGAAAGAGCTGGAAGGTACCGGTGTGCCTTTAATCGCTGATGGCGGTATTCGTTATTCTGGTGACGTGGCCAAAGCGCTGGCAGCCGGTGCTTATTGCGCCATGATCGGCGGTCTGTTTGCAGGTACTGAGGAAGCACCCGGTGAAGTGGAGCTGTTCCAGGGGCGTTCTTACAAGTCCTACCGCGGCATGGGTTCTATCGGCGCCATGGAGAAAGGGTCCAGTGATCGTTACTTCCAGGATAAAGATGCCGGAGCAGAAAAGCTGGTGCCTGAAGGTATTGAAGGTCGCGTACCTTATAAAGGTCCGTTAAGCGCCATTATTCATCAGCTGCTCGGTGGTATTCGTGCCAGTATGGGTTATGTCGGCTGCGCTACTCTGGATGAAATGCGCGTCAAACCGGAATTCGTGCGTATCTCCGGTGCCGGTATGCGTGAATCACACGTGCATGATGTGACCATTACCAAAGAAGCGCCGAATTACCGGACTTAGTATTCAATATAAATTAAGGGGCAGGGAATTATTCCCTGCCTTTTTTCTTTCGACTTGCTGACAGTATTTAAAACAGATGACTACTCAAAACATTCATGCGGATCGTATTTTAATTCTGGACTTTGGTTCCCAGTATACGCAACTGATTGCTCGCCGTATTCGTGAAGCCGGTGTTTACTGTGAGCTTTATGGCTGGGATATGGATGTTGACGTCATTAAAGAATTTAAACCCAAAGGTATTATTCTGTCCGGTGGTCCTGAAACTGTCACCGGCGATGAATCACCTGCAGCACCTCAAATCGTTTTTGATTTGGGTGTCCCGGTTCTGGGGATCTGTTACGGCATGCAAACCATGGCCGCACAGCTGGGTGGCAAAGTTGAAAATGCTGATCATCATGAATATGGTTATGCGCAGGTACGTGCCCGCGGTCATACCCGATTATTAAAAGACATCGAAGACCATATGTCTGATGAAGGTTATGGTTTGCTGGATGTATGGATGTCACACGGTGATCGTGTTGTTGAATTACCAGCCGGTTTTGTTCTTATGGCATCAACGGATTCGGCTCCTATTGCCGCTATGGCCAATGAAGAAAAAAATTATTATGGTCTGCAGTTTCATCCTGAAGTGACTCATACCAATCAGGGTCAGAGAATTATTGAACGCTTTGTTCACGAAATTTGCGGTTGTGGTAATTTATGGACCGCTGACAATATTGTCGAAGATTCCATTGTTAAAATTCAGCAACTGGTCGGTGACGAAGAAGTCCTGCTGGGATTATCCGGCGGTGTTGATTCATCAGTAGTGGCCGCACTGTTGCATAAAGCCATTGGTGACAAACTCACCTGTGTATTTGTCGATAACGGTTTGTTGCGTTACAAAGAAGGCGATCAGGTAATGGCAACCTTTGCTGAACACATGGGCGTGAAAGTTATTCGTGTCGATGCGGAACAGCGTTTTCTTGATGCCTTAAAAGGTGAAACCGATCCCGAGAAAAAACGTAAAATTATTGGCAACATGTTTGTCGATATATTTGAAGAAGAATCAAATAAATTAGCGAATGCAAAATGGCTGGCTCAGGGTACGATTTATCCCGATGTGATTGAATCAGCCGGTGCTAAAACCGGCAAGGCGCATTTAATCAAATCTCATCACAATGTTGGCGGCCTGCCCGACTACATGAAATTAAAACTCTGTGAGCCGTTACGTGAGTTATTCAAAGACGAAGTGCGCAAGCTGGGTGTTGAATTAGGTTTGCCCTATGACATGGTTTATCGTCATCCATTTCCTGGCCCGGGTTTGGGTGTGCGTATTCTGGCTGAAGTTAAAAAAGAATATGCCGACATTCTGCGACTGGCAGATCATATTTTTATAGAAGAATTACACAAGCACAAACTTTACAATAAAGTTTCACAGGCATTTACAGTGTTCCTGCCAGTAAAATCTGTCGGTGTCACCGGTGATGGTCGTCGTTATCAGTATGTGGTGGCATTGCGTGCCGTTGAAACCATCGATTTCATGACAGCACGCTGGGCGCATCTGCCATATGATTTTCTCGATCATGTTTCGCGTCGCATCGTCAACGAAGTGAATGGTATCTCACGCGTCGTTTATGATATTACCGGTAAGCCACCCGGTACGATTGAGTGGGAATAAAAAATATTTTTCAGTCGTGTTTTATTATTTGTCATAGTTTAAAACAGAACTCATCCTATGGAATTCACTGACGAATACTGGATGCAAAAAGCACTGGAGCTTGCGTGCAAGGCGCAGGCCGAAGATGAAGTCCCCGTCGGTGCCATCATTGTCAAAGATAATCAGCTCATTGCCGAAGGTTATAATCAGCCTATCAAATCAAACGATCCCTCTGCCCATGCTGAAATGGTAGCGCTACGCAATGCCGGGCAGGTGGTTAATAACTATCGCCTGGTTGATACTACCTTGTACGTTACCCTCGAACCCTGTTCCATGTGTGTCGGCGCGATGATCCATGCGCGGGTGAAACGTCTGGTGTTTGGCGCTTTTGATCCAAAAACCGGTGCTGCGGGTTCTGCGATTAATCTAATTGCGGATGCTGTGCATAATCATCGGATTGAAGTTGTGGGTGGTGTGATGGAAGATGAGTGTCGGGAATTGTTACAGGCATTTTTCAGGCAGAAACGTTATTCATAAAGTCGCCAGCTGTTGGCTATTAGCCCTGATGTCACTAAGTTTTGTACTTTATCTATTTTAAATAATAGTCTCCGATAAATAGGGTGTTTAAATTTGCTGAAATTTTTTACCTGTCTTCATTGTGGTTGGAAACTGGAATGATGTTCTGATATCTGTGATATTTAATTTAGTGTCTTGATTGCTGGTCTGTTTTAGAAAAAAAGGGGCACATTGTGCCCCTTTTTTTATGCCGGTTTTTAACCGCTGAAAGTCAGACATGCCAGCATGATTATTTGATTTTAATTTCAGTCCATAATTTATTTAACAGGCGACGTTGTTTTGCACTGGTCGCTTCAATTGTTTCCAGTCGTGCCAGGGTAGCTGCATCAGGAAAAATGGCCGTCTGTTTTTTGATTTCGGCATCGATAAATTCAGCCGCGGCCTTGTTAGGGTTGCCGGCACCAATTTCATTGGTTAAGGCCGCCGCATTTTTGCCATCCAGCATAAAGTTTATAAATTGATGTGCCAGGGTTTTATTTTTTGAATCTTTGGGGATTACCATATTATCCAGTGCCAGTACCGCGCCCTGTTCCGGTAATACGAAGTTGATAGTGAAATCACGGGCCGCAGCTTCGGCATCGGCTCTTGCCTGTACCATGTCACTGGAGTAACCATGTGCCACCCAGATATTGCCGACCGTCAGTTCCTTGATGTAACTGGATGAATTGAAGGCTGCCCAGTAGGGTTTGGCTTTCATGATTACTTTTTGTGCTTCACGTAAATGTTTTTCATCCTGATCGTTAATGGAGTAACCGAGGTATTTTAATGCAGCGGCAAACAGTTCTTCTGCATCATCCATCACAGTGACCTTGCCACGAATTTTTTCCAGTACGGCGGGGTCAAAAATTATTGACCAGTTACCGGGGTTGATACCCAGTTCTGACAGGCGTTTTTCGTTATAGCCAACCAGTGTTGTGGTAAAGGCATAGGGCACGGAGTAGGTGTTCTGTGGATCATAACTGCGCTTGAGAAATCCGGGATCACTGTTTTTCAGGTTGCTGAGCTGTGCTTTATCGAGAGCTTGCAGGAAATCCTGTTTAATCAGTGCCTGTACTGCATTTTGTGTCGGTACCACTACATCATATCCGCTGGCACCGGCCAGTAACTTGGCCATCATTTCTTCGGTACTGGAGTAGTAATCCTGTACTAGCTGACAATCACAGCTTTTTTCAAAGGCGGTTACAGTCTCTTCTGCAATATAGTCATTCCAGTTGAACAGGTGTAGCTGACCTCCAGCAATCGCTAACGGTGTAGCAGCCATTAACACAACAGAAGCCAATAGTTTTTTCATTAGGAGATTCCTCAGATTAAAAAATTTAACTACGTAAAGCGCCGGGGTATAACCGTGCTGTCAGGGTGATGAGTATTAGAGTTAATACCATCAACAAAGTGGATATTGCATTAACTTCCGGGGTAACTGCAATCTTTACCATCGAATAAATTTGCAATGGCAGCGTGGAACTGCCAACTCCGGCGACGAAGAAAGTAATGACGAAATCATCGATAGATAAAGTGAAGGCCATCAATGCACCGGCGATGATACCCGGTGCCAGTAAAGGCAGGGTGATTTTGCGAAAGCATTGCCAGGGTGTTGCGCCAAGATCACGAGCTGCTTCGGTGAGTGAGCGGTCGATAGCGGTCATGCGAGCCTGCACCGATAATGCAACAAAACCAATACAGAAAGTAATGTGCGCAAGGGTAATCGAGATCAGTCCCAGGCTCATGTTTAGCATAATGAAAAATAGTAACAGGCTAACACCCATCAGAATATCGGGCATGGCAATCGGTGCCAGTACCAGTCCCGGTAATAATTTTAAACGGTACTGGTGCATGGCCATGCCGGCCAGTGTACCCAGGACTGTTGCCACGGCCGCACTGACCGTGGCAATGATCAGTGAGTTGGCTGCGGCAGATAACATCTCCCGGTTTTGAAACAGTTTGTCATACCATTTAAAGGTAAAGCCAACCCATTCGGCATTGAGTTTGGAATCGTTAAAGGAATAGACGATGACGATGAATAACGGCAGATAGAGGAATAGATAAGCACCCAGTGCGACCAGTTTAAGCAATCTGTTTTTGCGGGTCATGTTAGCGAGCCCCCTGCTGGCCGATTTTTGCGCCTAACAATACCACCAGCACGGCGGTCGCTGTTAGTACCATCGACAGCACGCTGCCAAAAGGCCAGTCGCGGGATTCCACAAACTGCTGTTTGATAACATTGGCAATCATGATGCCATCGGTACCGCCGAGCAGATCGGGTATGGCGAACATACCCAGTACCGGAATGAAGACCAGAATGGAACCGGCGTATACGCCTGACAGTGACAGCGGCCAGGTAATTCGCCAGAAACGTCGCCAGCGATTAGCGCCCAGATCCTGGGCAGCATCGAGCAGGGCCGGGTTGTGTTTTTCCAGATTGGCGTAGAGCGGCAGCACCATAAATGGCAGGTGCACATATACCAGGCAGGTTATTACCGCGGTGGCACTGTACATTATGCTGATGGGTGCCAGTCCAAGCAGGTCACGCAGCGAATTAATCATCTGGGTGAGAGCACCGTTGGGGCTGAAGATGATCATCCAGGCATAAATCCGCACCAGAAAGTTACTCCAGAATGGCAGGATGACCAGTAACAGCAGCAGGTCACGATGTTTTTTCTGGCTGCGGGCAATCATTAGTGCCAGCGGGTAACCGAGGAGAATACAGAGTAATGTGGTGACCAGAGCATAGCCGATGGATTTGAAGAACAGTCGAAGATAAATATCGGTTTCGAACAGGCGCTGCCAGTTTTCCAGGGTCAAATCAAATGCCAGTGTGCCATTCTCAATGCTATACCAGGGTGCCAGGCCACCGTATTCACCGGTGTAACGAAAGGATGCAAACAACATGATCAGTGTCGGTATGGCAAAGAAGATAAGCAGGTAGCCCATCGGTGGCAAAGTGAGTAAACGTTGTTGCCAGGATTTTTGTTGCATCGTGATTAGTCCATCACCAGATGGCCGGCATCGTAATGCCAGGCGACTTCGACCTGATCACCAATTTCAAAGAAGCGCGCCCGTCCCGGTGATGAGTTTGCCAGCAATGCTTCCAGTAGCATGCCATTCGCGAGTTCGACTTTATAAACGGTAACATCACCCAGGTAAAGCATGTCATGGACGATGCCTTTGAAATGCGCCTCAACTTCATCATGGGACACACGGCTTGATATATGTATTTTTTCCGGGCGCAGTGTCAGTGTGCAATTTCTGCCGACTGCAATTGTGCTGTCGGCGGGAATAGCTGTTTGTACCGGGCCAAGACCTTCCAGCTCTACCTGTGCGCGGTTATCCTGTAACTGAGTCACTTTGCCCGAGAGCAGATTGCACTGACCAATAAAGTCTGCCACGAAGCGACTGTTGGGGAAGCCATAAAGTCTCGATGGTTCATCCACCTGAGCAATGGTACCCCGGTTCATAACGGCAACCCGATGAGACAGCGCCAGTGCCTCGCCCTGATCATGGGTGACATAGACAAAGGTAATGCCGATTTCTTTTTGCAGCTTGATCAGCTCCAGTTGCATCTGTTCTCGTAACTTGGCATCCAGGGCTGACAGTGGTTCATCCAGTAGTAACAGACGTGGTCGATTCACCAGTGCACGGGCAATGGCAATGCGTTGTTTCTGGCCACCGGAGAGCGCATCCGGGTAGTGATTGCCTTTATCCGGAAGGCTGACGTCTTCCAGTGCTTCGGCGACACGGCGATTGATTTCCGCCTGGGTGCAGCCCACCATGCGTAATGGAAAGGCAATATTTTCCGTTACCGTCATATGTGGAAATAATGCGTAGTTCTGGAAGATGGTATGCAATGGACGCCGTTCCGGTGGTGTCGCAATAATACTTTTACCATCGAGTAGAATATCGCCATTATCAGGCTGGTCAAAACCGGCTATGAGTCGCAAAAGCGTGGTTTTGCCACAACCGGAAGGGCCTAAAAGTGTAAAGAACTCACCCGCCGCAATGTTCAGGCTGACCTTGTCCAGGGCTGTGAAGTTATCAAAATAACGAGATACTTCTTTAATTTCTAGCAACTTAACAGCATCTCCAGAGATGGGTCATGAATCGGTTTTGAGTGATGTCAGGTAATCGTGAGATGTAACCTGAATATGTTGCGTATTTTTTATCCGCAATCAATTTTGGTCAATAAAAAGTTTTAATCTGACCTGACTTATCGATGGAATAGTAAGCAGTAGAGTAACAGTCATGATTGTTTTTTACTGAATTTTCCCTGCGGCCGGGCCTTCTTTCTGGCCGTTTTTTTGAATGTGGGTTTAGAGGGTTTCTTTTTGGGCCCGTGTGTCTGTTTGCCTGTATGCGTTATTGTTTTGCTTGACCCTGCAACAGCGCTGTCAATCTCTGCCATTTCACGGGGTGTTAAATTTCGCCACTGCCCCGGTTTCAGATCACCTAACTTAACATTCATAATGCGGGTGCGTTTTAATCTGGTGACTTCATAACCCAGGTATTCACACATGCGGCGTATTTGTCTGTTCAGACCCTGGGTGAGAATAATTTTAAATGTAAAGCGACTTTGAATAATAACCTTGCAGGGTTTGGTGATCGTGTTCAGTATAGGGATGCCTTTTGACATCTGTTCGGCAAAACCTTCGGTCAGGGGCTTGTCAACGCTGACGAGGTATTCCTTTTCGTGTTCATTACCGGCACGTAAGATTTTATTGACGATGTCACCATCGCTGGTCAGAAAAATCAAACCTTCAGAGGGTTTGTCCAGTCGGCCAATAGGGAAAATGCGTTGTTTATGGCCGATGGCATCGATTATGTTGCCATGAACACTGCGTTCCGTGGTGGAAGTAATACCGACGGGTTTATTGTAAGCCAGGTAGATACGATCAGATTTATTAGCTGTACTATTTTTAATGCGCTTGCCATCGACAATGACAACATCACCGGGTGAAACTCTTGCGCCCAGCTCCGGCAGCTTGCCATTGATGCTGACACTTTTTTGTTCAATGAGTTTATCAGCTTCGCGTCGTGAGCAGAAACCCGAGTCACTGATAAATTTATTAAGGCGAATTCCGTTAGCTGTATTCACAAATAGTCGATAGCGTGTGCTTAGAGTTTAACACCTTCACCCACTTTAATGATTTTGATTTCACGTTGCGGGAAAGGTATTTCAATCTGGTTTTCTTTTAACGCATCCCAGATCATCAGGTAGAGATCACCGCCGACGCGGTATTCACCATCATCAATACCTTCCATCCAGAATTCGATTAAAATATTAACGCCAGAATCACCAAAGCCACAAATTTCAGCATCGGGTCTTTCTTCAATGGGGAGGTCCGGGCCACTGAGTACCTTGGGGTGACTGGAAACAACCTTTCTGAGTAGATCAAAAAGCTTGTGCAGGTCTGTGCTATAGGCAACCTGAAATTCAATGGAGTAACGTTGTTTTTTATTTTTGTGTGTCCAGTTGATGAAGCTGGTAGTGATGAACTGTTCATTGGGTACCATGATGTCTTTACCATCAAAGGTTTCCAGTGTGGTTGAACGCATATTCAGTTCGCGAATGCTGCCTTTGCGACCATCAGCCAGTTCAATGAAGTCACCCACAGCCAGTGAACGATCAAGTAATAAAATAATGCCGGAAATAAAGTTTGATGCGATCGACTGTAAGCCGAAACCCAGACCGACACCGAGTGCACCACCAAAGACAGCAAGTGCAGTAATGTTGACACCCATGACCTGTAACAATAACAGGAAGATAACCATAAACAGAGCAACCTGGAACAGTTTGGCAAACACTTCGCGGGTGCCCATATCCAGCTGTTCCTGTTGTCGAATTATTTTCTGTCCAGCGCGATTTGAAACACGACCAAGCCAGAATAGAATAGAGCCAAAAATGAGGACACGGACTATGCCATAGGCGGATATTCTGATGTTGCCTATTTCAATGAACATCGATTGCAGGTAATTAATCACAGTACCTAGCTGGTCGAAAATATGTAACATGGCAATGGGAATGGCAATCCATTTAAGCAATGATTTAAATAACAGATTACTAACAAAACGTGTGATGATTGAGTAGATCATTAAGACGACGGCAAAACCTTCAAAGATTCGCACCAGCGCACTTTGCTTAATGAAAAAATCGCTCAGATCAATGGCAATGCCAAGAAAAATGATTATGAATAAGGGGAATAAAAGATCCCTGATTTGATAGATGCCATGGCGCAGGAATTGCAGCGAGCCTTCTTTGGGTTCATCTCTAAAAATAGGTGAATGACGTTTTAAAGCAGAGCTAAAAGAGAAAGCGAGGATAGTGGCTAAAAGTATAAGACTCAATTGTGAATAGAACAGGGGGCTGCTGATCCAGTCAAGTATTTTACTGGTTATTTGTTCGCTAAGTTCAGTGATTGATTTGAGATCCATCGCCATTGGTTTTCCGGTGATACTGTCTGTAATGGTTATGACAAGAGTATACAGTCAATTATTAAAGTTATTACATTAATATCAGTGTTAATTTGAATATTGTCAAATACCAGATAATAGCCGGATAATCTTAAAGCTAAGGTGTGTGATTATTTCGTTGTTATATTTTTTGATGTCACTACATGTGAGTTTATTGATGATTCGTGAGCAGAGTCTATGTGTTCTGAATAACGATATGACTGATTTCACTTGGTGCCAGAATTCTCAGTGGTGGTCCCCAGTAACCGGTCCCCCGGCTAACAAAAATTTGCTGGTCATCATTGTGTTGATAGAGTCCGGCCAGATAAGGCTGGTCAATCATGACCAGAAAGCCGAATGGAAATATCTGTCCACCATGAGTATGGCCGCTTAACATTAAATCGCAGCGGTGATTGTGCATGCGTTCAATAAACTTGGGCTGGTGAGCCAGTACAATGCAGGGTTTGCTGATATCGGCTTTGCTATAGGCCTGTTCGATATCGGCTTTTAAAATGCCGACACGTTCACCGGTGATGTCATTGATGCCTATCAGATTGAAGTTGTTATGTTTGTCGCCGATGGTAACACAGTCATTTAATAGTGGTTTGATACCGAGAGTTTTTAAATAGTCTATTGTTATTTGCGGGTTATGGAAATATTCATGATTGCCGGTAATAAAGTATGTTGGTGCTTTTATGTTACTTAAAGGGTTAAGGTCCTGTTTGATTCTATCGAGGGGTAAATCAACCAGGTCACCGGTTATGACAACTATATCCGGTGACAACTCATTGGTTTTTTCTACCAGTTGTGCAATGAATGAGCTTTTAATAGTGCGACCAATATGAATGTCGGTTAGTTGTACAATGCTGAATCCGTTCACGGGAAAGCTTTTTATGCTGATTTTAATATGATTGACCTCGGGGAATTTCAGTCCTTGTGTGATCCCGCGCAGCAAATAAGACAGGGCAGCTATTAGCATGGTGATGTCAAAAATAATTTTTAAGGTTTTTCTGCGTTCACTGTCAAAGGGAATCTGCTGCGAAATGGTAACGCTTAAATCATAAACAACTGCAATAATAAACAGCATGAAGGTAAGGCCAATAAAAGTGCTGCTAATAAGGTAGAGTGTCGGTGAATCCGGGATGATGCCTATGGCAAGATCAAGAATGAAAAAAATATCGCCAATTAAAAGTGTTGCAGGGATAACAAAAGGATAGTGATTAAAGGGTGGATGTAGTTTTTTGAAAAAACGGCGATAGCTGTAAAGATTCATGGCTGCCATCACGGTACTAAAAATAACTGTAATCAGCAGGAATCTCATGGAGGAGGTGACCGGTTGTTAAATTAATTTCAATTGTAACTATGTATAGTTATCTGGGGTAATTCAATGTTTTGTTAATTAAGAATGCTGTCTACCAGTTTTATCAGGTCTTCAGGTTTGTGCCTGTTTTTGAGGAATACGCGTTTAACGTTCGGCATATTGTCTATCACGTCATGTGCCGAAAAAATGATGACGGGTAATTTTATTTTACTGATGTTGAGCAGGTTGATAATATCCATGCCAGAACCGTCGGGCAGGGTCAGATCCAGAATGATTAATTTGAAATCATTCTCCGCAATTAGTTGTTTGGCCTGTTTGATTGAATCGGTGCGAATAATATCTGCCCTGTCTTCCAGCAGGGTCTTGATATAGTTTCTCTGATCAGGATCATCTTCGATATGTAATATTTTATGATGGCTGCCCATTTAAAATCCTTTGGTCTTTTATAGTGGTTTCACTATCATCTTTATTTTTTGGTGTATTTTGTAATTAATTATAGATTGTAAATACGATTTCTGTGTTTATTATGCCGTATATGTTGCCATTGCCTGGCCCATTCTGACAGTTTTATCTGGGGTGATTAGATCGTCCAGGGTAATGTTTTCACCCATTAACATGATAACGGTTGATCCCAGATTGAAACGTCCCATTTCTGCACCTTTATCCAGGCGGATATCGACATTTTTGTATTCAGTATGCGTGATCCTGTTTTTGCTGGGAGGTGTGACTGATCCCGCCCATACAGTATCTATTGCGGATACATTAATAGCACCGACCAGAATCATTATCATTGGGCCTGCTGGGGTTTCAAATGCACATACCAGCCGTTCGTTACGGGCAAATAACCGGGGCACCGTATTGACGGTATGAGGTGCGACACTGAACAAGCGACCGGGCACATAAATCATATCGGTTAACTTACCTGCCAGAGGCATGTGTATGCGATGGTAGTCTCGGGGCGATAAATACAGGGTGGCAAACTTTCCATTCTGAAATGGTTTTGCCAGTTTCTCATTGCCACCAACCAGTTCCAGCAAGCTGTAGTCATGTTTTTTAGCTTGAAAAACCCGGCCGTTTTTAATTGGCTGGGCCTGACTGACTGTGCCATCTACCGGGCATAACAATGTAGTCTCACCGGTTGCCAATGGTCTTGCTTCTTTTTTGAGAGCGCGGGTAAAAAAAGCATTCAGGTTTTTATAGGCATAGGGATTTGATTCTTCTGCCTCTTTCATATTGACTTCATGTAGTGATAAATAAACATCCAGACTCAGTTTTTTTACCGGTGTCCATTTTATTCTGGCCAGATGAAAAATAAGCCAGGAAATAAAGTGGTGAGGCAGAAAATAAAAAGGTGATGATTTTAAATAGTCGAGCATAATAAGGTCTTAGTGTTGGTGTTTGCTATGATCCATTTGCATGGCTGATTTTTCTATCGTGAATTCGACTTTAAAGCTGTCACCACTATCCAGTTTTATAACAAGCTCGGATGTGTCGCCATCTTTCAGCGGGCGACGGGGTTTGTATAACATTAAGTGATAGCTGCCGTGTTCCAGTGTCAGTTTTCCATTTGCCGGGATGGTCAGTGTTGCCTGTGGGATCATTCGGGCAATGCCGTTATCTTCTTTTGATAAATGCATCTCGATACGATCAAAATCCCTGCTGCTAATAGAGATGATTTCTATATCGCGCTTCGAACTGTTTTCGATACTCATAAAAGCAGCCATAACGGATGTTACCGGTGGCGCTTCAGGTATCCATGCATTGCGGACAATCAGATGATGGGCATAACTGCTGGTTGAAATCAGAGAAAGGATGAAAATAGTTAAAATCAGGTGAATGTGCTTAATCAATGCCTGTCTCCGTTAATGAATAGGGTCTTGGGATTATATGCATGCTCGTTTATCATGCAATGTAATTAATCAAAGGATGTCGCGAAATGAGCATAATTGAACAGATTGCAGATGAACTGGTCACTTTGCGTGATTGCGTGCGCTGGGGTGTGAGCCATTTTCATGAGGCGAATATCTTTTATGGTCATGGCATGAGCTCGGCACTGGATGAATCGGTATACCTGTGTTTGTTTGCGCTACACCTGGCGCATGATTTTTCCGATGACTATTTTGACTGTCGTCTGACACGGGATGAAAGAATTAAAGTGCTGACCTTGTTACAAAGCCGTATCGATGAGCGTAAGCCTGCCGCTTATCTGACCCATGAGGCCTGGTTTGCCGGCCTTAAATTCTATGTTGACGAAAATGTACTGGTGCCACGTTCCCCTCTTGCCGAATTGATTGAAAATCGTTTTGAGCCCTGGGTGGTGCCTGAGCAGGTCGACAGTATTCTGGATTTATGCACCGGTAGCGGCTGTATTGCCATTGCCTGTGCTTATGCCTTTGACTGGGCTGATGTCGACGCGGTGGATGTTTCGCCCGGAGCGCTGGATGTGGCTGAACGAAATGTGTCAGAACACCAGCTGGAAGAGCGGGTCAGTCTAATCGAGTCGGATCTGTTTTCTGATCTGCCGCCCCGGCGCTACGATATTATTGTCAGTAATCCGCCTTATGTCGATGCCGAGGATATGGCCAGTTTACCTGATGAGTATTTGCATGAGCCGTGTCTGGGTCTGGCGGCAGGTGAAGACGGGCTGGATCTGGTGATTCCTATTTTGCAGCAGGCCCGGGAGTTTTTAACTGATAAGGGCGTACTGGTGGTTGAGGTGGGTAATTCCCATTACGCTCTGCAGCATCGATTTTCACAGGTGCCCTTTTACTGGCTGGAGTTTGAACGGGGAGGGGAAGGTGTCTTTTTGTTAACGGCAGAACAACTGGATGAGTTTCAGGATGATTTTGATAATGCCTGAGCCAAAGCTAATTCATCTATTCAACCGGTTTGAGTCTTAGCAGGGGCAGGTTAAACCAGAAGGTTGCTCCGTTCTGACCATTGTTATAGGCACCGATACTGCCATCGTGTAAATCGAGCAGCTCTTTGCATATGGGTAGACCCAGTCCGTTACTGTCTTCGCCATCGGTGGGTTTGTTGCTGAAGTCGGCATCTTTAATAAAAAGATTGTTTATATCATTGTCAGTGAGACCGGGACCGGTATCGCTGACTTCGGTGCAGATCATATCGCCGGATAATTTTACCGAAACCGTAATAATGTCTCCCGCAGAACAGAATTTAATGGCATTACCCACATAGTTATCCAGCACCTGACTGATCCGGGTACGGTCAGCCTCAGCAACCAGTTTTTCGGCTGAGTGTTTGGTGATGAGGCCGATTTTTTTCTCATTGGCGCGTTCTCTGTGCCGTTCAATAACTTCATCTGCCAGCTGGTTCAGGTTAACCGGTGATTTGGTGAGCTGAATCTGTCCCAGGCCCGATGCCTGCATATTGAGTACGCAGTTGGCAATATTCTGTACATAGCTGGCCGATTCACTGATGGACGTCATGTTTTTCATCAGTTCGGTAGCGTTTATTTCATTACTGGCCAGTTTGAGTCTGGCTTTATTGGCAATGTCTTTGATATAGGCCAGTGGTTTACGCATGTCATGGCTGGCTGTATTTAGAAATTCTGCATTGAGTGCGGACAGCTGGGTTAACGTCAGCTGGGTATGCATACGGGCGATTAGTATCGGAAAATTAATCGGTTTGATGACATAGTCATTGGCGCCCAGTTCCAGTGCGCGAATAATGCGTTGATCTTCATCGATGGCGGTCACCATGATAATCGGCAGCTCAACCATGGAGTAGGTCTGACGCAGAGTATGCAATACCTGAAGGCCCATTACTTCGGGCATCATGACATCGAGTAATAATAAATCCGGTTTTTTCAGGCGCACCATGTCCAGTGCCTGCTGGCCATTTTCGGCAAAACGCAGATGTGTGAAATTCTTGTGGGTAAGAAATTGCTTCATAACGTCCCTGTTAAGCGGTTCGTCTTCAGCAATCAAAATATCTGGTTCGTTTAATATCATTTTTTATTCTATGAAGATATTTCTCCGACACTATAATGGTTTAAATAGCTTGATGACAAGTTGATTTATGAAGAAAAAAGGCCTGAAAAACAAAACAGGGCTGATTTCATCAGTGAATTTATAAAATAGACAGGTTAAGATTCATGCTTGAATAAAACCTGGGGATAAATTGTGTCTGGAAATACCATTGGTAAACTGTTTACTGTCACTACCAGCGGCGAAAGCCATGGGCCTGCATTGCTGGCAATAGTGGATGGTTGTCCTCCAGGTCTGGAATTATCTGAAGCTGATTTACAGCATGATCTGGATCGTCGCCGCCCCGGCACTTCCCGTCATACCACACAGCGTCGGGAGCCTGATGCGGTGAAAATTCTATCCGGTGTTTTTGAAGGCAAAACCACGGGCGCGCCGATCGGTCTGCTGATTGAGAATGTTGATCAGCGTTCCAAAGATTACGGCAACATCATGGATACTTTTCGTCCCGGTCATGCGGATTATACCTATACACAGAAATACGGGTTTCGTGATTATCGTGGTGGTGGTCGGTCATCTGCGCGTGAAACTGCAATGCGTGTTGCAGCCGGTGCGATTGCAAAAAAATATCTGAGTGAACGTTATGCGATCAGAATTCGTGGTTATTTATCTCAGTTAGGTCCCATTAAAATAGAAAATCATGACTGGACTCAGGTTCATCAGAATCCATTTTTCTGTCCGGATGCGGAAAAAGTGGCCGTGATGGAAGATTATATGGATGCTCTGCGTAAGGAAGGTAATTCGGTTGGCGCAAAAATATCAGTCATAGCAGAAGGTGTGCCACCGGGTCTGGGTGAGCCTATATTTGATCGTATGGATGCTGATATTGCCTATGCCATGATGAGTATAAATGCTGCCAAGGGGGTTGAAATTGGTGGTGGTTTTGCATGTGTTGAAGCCAGGGGTACAGATTTTCGTGATGAAATAACGCCGCAGGGGTTTCTGACAAATCACGCTGGCGGTATTCTGGGTGGTATTACCTCGGGTCAGGATCTAATCGTGCACACGGCATTTAAACCAACTTCAAGTTTGCGTCTGCCAGGGCGCAGCGTGGATAAAAATGGCAATCCTGTCGAGGTAGTTACCGAAGGGCGCCATGATCCCTGCGTGGGTATCAGGGCAACGCCTATCTGTGAAGCTATGCTGGCAATGGTATTAATGGATCACATGATGCGCTTTAATGCTCAATGTGGAGATGTCAGGTGTGAGACGCCGGTTATTCCTGCTCAGGCACCTGTAAACAAATAAGTTCTTCATATATGTCGTGCACAGGAATTTTTCCTGTTTCTCTGGATATATCAATAGCTATTTTTTTTCTGGGGTTTGACTGTCTCTGTGATTAAATTATTTTTAGAAATCCATGACTTCTGATTCAGTTCCATACTGGAGATTATCCAGTTTTTATCTTCTCTATTTTGCATCTCTTGGTGTTATGGTGCCTTACTGGGGGCTCTATCTTCAGTCGTTGGCATTTGATGCGCGTGCCATTGGTGAGTTAATGGCCATTATTATGGCGACAAAAATTATTGCGCCTTATATATGGGGCTGGATCGCAGATCATACCGGCAAGGGTATCCTGATTATTCGTCTTGCTTCTATCTGCGCTTTAGTCAGCTTTTTTGCCGTTTTTATTCGATCCGATTTCTGGTGGCTGGCCATGGTGATGGTGTTGTTCAGTTTTTTCTGGAATGCCGAGCTACCTCAGTTTGAAGCCAACACCATGAATCACCTGGGTAAGGATACTCATAAATACAGCGTAATACGTTTATGGGGATCCATGGGCTTTATACTCTCAGTAGTGGGGTTGGGTGTTCTGCTGGATTATTATGAATTAACACTGGTGCCTCAGGTCGTCATAGTGCTGTTTGCCGGTATTGCCATTAGCAGTTTTCTGGTGCCCGAGAAAAATGGTGTTGTACATATACAGCAACAGGGTTCAATTATGGATGTATTAAAACAGCCCGTGGTAATAGCCTTGCTACTGGTCTGTTTTCTGGCGCAATTGAGTCATGGCCCATATTACACGTTTTATTCAATATTTTTAAAACAGCACAATTACGATAACAGTACTCTGGGCTGGTTATGGGCATTGGGCGTGATTGCAGAAATTATTGTATTTCTCTATATGCATCGATTAATGCCGTTTTTTGGTGCCAGAAAGCTATTGTTAGTGGCGTTGATTAGTACGGCTTTGCGCTGGTATTTAATTGGACATTACATTGATGAAATTGTTGTTATTTTACTGGCGCAGTTATTACATGCCGCCAGTTTTGGTCTATTTCATGCGGTATCAATTGACATGTTTCACCGTTTATTTAAAGGCAAGTACCAGGGAAGAGGACAGGCATTGTATTCCAGTATCAGTTTTGGTGCCGGAGGTGCGGTCGGTAGTTATATTAGTGGTCAATTCTGGGATCGTGTTGATGCCGTGTTTATTTTTAATGTTGCCGCGCTGGTGTCTTTTGTAGCGTTTCTAATTACCTGGAAGTACATTCGGTTTCCTGCCGCAGAGTATGGTAATTAATTGGCTGTTATTATTAAAATAACATTTTTATAAGCTATAAAGTTATGGTTGCTGCTTGAATAGTGAATGTCTGGGTAAAGAATGTTATGTATCAGTGTTGCTGAAAAAACAAATGAATAAAACTTTATGATTAAAAAGAAATATAAAGCGGTTCTTGTCAGTGGCTTAATGGTTATCCTGAGCATTATCGTAGTTGATGTTTTTATTTCATTGAAAAGAATTAATCTAGTCGATCTTCACCTTGAATCAGTAGTGAATGAGCATATGTATCATGCTATTTCAGCTGAGAACATGATATATCATGCCAGAGAAAGAAGCCTTTTGATGCTGCAGATTATTATGACGGAAGATGCTTTGGGGCAAGAAGGTCTAAAAAGAGATTTTTCCTATCACGGTGAACAGTTTCTTCAAATGCGAAAAAATGTTATTGATTCAAACCCTGATGAAGGAGAGCGTCTTATTATTGATCAACAGGATAAGTTGTCAGAAAAAGTGTTGTCGATGCAGCATCAGGTTATTGAGCTTGCGGAGCATGGGCGTTTTGTTGAGGCAAAAAGATTGCTGCTTGAGAAAGTGTTGCCTGTTCAAAACGGAGTTATTTCTTTATTGCGTCAATTTATTGAGTTGCAGAATAATCACACAAGACATGCGCTTGAAGAGTCGGGCCAGGCATATCTGAAAACAGTTTATACAACGGTATTTTCCATCGTTGCTATTGTACTGGTTGGCGGACTTCTGATTTATTATTTATCGCGAAAATTTTCTTCAATTGATGAACAAATGCGTAAACGCGATGAGGAATTGCATATTACTAATCGTATTCTGAATGATAATATTGGAGAGCTAAATGCTGTAACGGAACAATTGCAAAAAAGTGAGCAGCAGGAGCGTGCTATTCGTGAAAATATGCTGGATGCTGTAATTATGATCAATGCTCGTGGTGTGATGGAATCTTGCAATCCTGCAGCAGAAAAAATATTTGGTTATACAAAAGAAGAAATGCTGGGACAGAATGTTGCTATGCTAATGCCGACCTCTTTTCGTAATAAACATGATATGTATCTGAAAAAATATCGTGATACCGGTGAGTCCATGAATATGAATATGGCACGAGATCAAAATGGCATGCGTAAAGATGGTTCTGTTTTTCCTCTTGATATTGGTATTAGTCAGATGATGCTTGATAATGAAGTTAAGGTGGTCGGTATCATGCGAGATATTACTGAACGAGTTGAGGCTGAAAAAGTATTGCGCCGATCCAAGGAGGAACTTGAGCAGCTTGTTCATTTGCGCACAGTTGAACTGGAGGAGGCTAATCAGCAGTTATTGCATCTGGCAAGGCATGACAGCCTTACCGGGCTGGCTAATCGTGCCTTGCTCGAAGAAAATCTTAAAGTAGCCATTGCCTATGCCAGGCGAAATGAGAAAATGGTTGCACTTATGTTTATTGATCTTGATGGGTTTAAACAGGTTAATGATACTCTCGGTCATGATGTGGGTGATCAGTTACTGATTAAGGTGGCTTATAAATTAAAAAGTTTTGTACGCGCTGAAGACTGTGTTTCACGTATGGGTGGCGATGAATTTGTAATTATGTTATTTGGTCTGGAAAATGAACATGATGTTTCTGTAACAGCGCAGCGTATTCTTGATGACTTTATTCAGCCGATTGACATCAGTGGTCATGATATTAATGTCGGTGCCAGTATAGGTATTAGTCTGTTTCCTGAAAATGCTGATGACTGTGTGAGTATGATTAAATGTGCGGATGAGGCAATGTATCAGGTGAAAAAATCCGGAAAAAACAATTATGGATTTTGTGACAGGAAAATCTAATTAATTTTTATAGATAAATGATCATGTTGTTAATAACAGGCGAGTAAAAACTCGCCTGTTATTTTGGTTCAGCAAATTAAGCGATTAATTTTTCACATTGTGCGATGCAGTTTTTGCATGAGTCTGCACAGGCTTTGCATTCGGCATGTTTGTCTTCATGTTTCTGGCATTCTTTTCGACAGTCTTTGCATGTCTCAATGCAGACCTTTGCGAAAGCTGTTAAATGCCGCGACTGGTATGATGCCAGTTTTGACAGAGTGGCACACATGGCCAGCATTTCATTGACTGTATCAGCGCAATCAGCAACCGAGTTATCGCCCTTTTTAAACAGTAACATGCAATGATCAAGACAGGCCTGGCCTTTTTTCAGGCAATCAAGAGCTGCATCAATAGCTGCTTCATGGGGGTTACTTGCATGATGGTGTTGATGGTCCATTTCAGCAAATGAGATATTGCTTGCGGTCATGGCCATAACGGCTGTTGCACCGGTTAATAGTTCGCGTCGTCCCAGGGATATTTTTTCAGACATGTTTGTACCTTTAAGTTCTATATGATTTTTAATAGAGATTAATATTAGTCGGTAATCTGAAAAGTTTCAGAAATATAAAGCTTAGTCACTAATATTACTGAGTTGATCTAATAGCTTTTTTGCCGCATTTGAAAGTGTACGTTCTGTATGGTAGGCCACGCCTAGCTGTCGTTCCATGCTAAATTGTCTGACCTTGAGAACAGTCATGTCTGCTGAAATCATGGAGATGGGCAAGACGCTCCAGCCGAGACCGATAGAAACCATCATTTTGATGGTTTCAAGATAATTGGTTTCCATGGCAATATGCAGTTTACCGCTTTCCAGGCCGGGTATCTGTTCCAGTAGTGCACGGGTAAATGTGCCTGAGGATGGCAATATGGCCGGGTATTTTATGACCTCGGTTAAGGTACAGGTTTTGCGCTTGGCCAGTGGGTGATCCGTGCCGACCGCTATGCCCAGTGGATCATGCCAGATGATTCTGGTGGTAAGGTTTTTTTCCGCCTGTCTTGGTAGTGTGGCAATGGCCAGTTCCAGTTCGCCTTTGATGACCCCGTGACAGGCTTCTTCAGAGTCCATGAATTGTATATCCAGATCGACATGGGGATATTCTGCTGTATAGCGACGGAGTACCGGTGGTAATCTATGCAGTCCTATGTGATGACTGGTTCCCAGCTTTAACTTACCGCTGACTGTTCCGCTGAGATTGCTGATTGCACGGCGGCTTTCTTCCAGTTCAGCGAGTATGCGTTTTGCGCTGGGCAACAGGGCCTGGCCGGCTTCAGTGAGTTGTACTGTTTTGCCAATCCGGTCAAATAGCGGCACACCCAGTTCATGTTCCAGTGCAAATATGCGTTTGCTGACTGCTGGCTGGGTGACAAATAGCTGTTCTGCTGCTCGGGAGAATGAGCTTGTTTCACTGACGTAAATGAATGCCTGTAGATTGAGAATATCCAGGGGTATCTCCTATTCCTAATTGGAATAGTTTATATGAAAAAGATGAATTTGTATTATGAATTATTCAGGCTTAGAATTTTCTTCCATATTCGGAGGACCAGGTAATGTCAGCACAGACACTTTATGACAAATTATTTGCTGCCCATGTGGTACGTCAGGAAAATGAGGGCACGGCATTATTATATATTGATCGCCATCTGGTGCATGAGGTGACTTCACCTCAGGCCTTTGAGGGCTTGCGGCTTGCGGGCCGTAAACCCTGGCGCACAGATACCGCACTGGCGGTGCCCGATCATAATGTACCCACCAGCCATCGTGATCAGGGCATTATTGACCCGGTGGCACGTACGCAGGTGGAAACACTGGATGCCAACTGTCGTGAATTTGGCATCACTGAATTTGCCATGGATGATATTCGTCAGGGCATAGTACATGTGATTGGTCCAGAGCAGGGCGCAACATTACCGGGTATGACACTGGTGTGTGGTGACTCCCATACGGCAACTCATGGTGCATTCGGTACCCTGGCGTTTGGCATTGGCACCTCGGAAGTTGAACATGTACTGGCGACCCAGTGTTTGCTGCAGAAAAAAATGAAAAACATGCGTATCAATGTTGAAGGCAAGCTGGGTAGGGGTGTGACTGCGAAAGATATTGTGCTGGCGGTGATTGGTGAAATTGGTACGGCCGGTGGTAACGGTTATGCCATGGAATTTGCCGGTAGCGCGATCAGAGAGCTGTCTATGGAAGGTCGTATGACTATCTGTAATATGGCCATAGAAGCCGGTGCACGCGTGGGACTGGTTGGGGTTGATGAAACCACCATTAACTATGTTAAAGGTCGTCCCTATTCGCCTAAGGGCGATATCTGGTTACAGGCGGTGAGTGCATGGCGGGATCTGGTCAGTGATGAGGGTGCACAGTTTGATACTGAGGTGACCATTGATGCAGCCAGTATTAAGCCACAGGTA
>JAOUMX010000179.1 GCA_029881275.1 Gammaproteobacteria bacterium
CTAATAATTTTCTGGGTCGTGCTTATCAGGGCATTCCCATTAGCATCACCGTTGAAGGTGCAAACATATTAACCCGGAGTATGATTGTATTTGGTCAGGGCGTCATTCGTAGTCACCCCTATTTGTTAAAAGAAGTTGAAGCCGTCAATCATTCTGATCCGGAACAGGCATTGATATTATTTGATGACGCCCTGTTCAGACATATTGGATTTATTGCCAGTAATTTCTTTAGATCACTCTGGCTAGGCTTAACTCAAGCAGCATTTGTTACTGCACCTGGCAAAGGAAAAGTTAAGTATTACTATAAACAGTTAACTCGTATGAGTTCTAATTTTGCCTTGCTTGCAGATGCCTGTGTATTGATTCTTGCTGGTGAATTAAAACGCAAGGAAAAATTATCAGGTCGTCTTGCCGATGTGCTCTCCAATTTATATCTGATTACAGCCATTTTAAAACATTTTGAAGATGAAGGTTGCAGAACCAATGATCTTCCATTAATGCAATGGGCCTGTGAAGACTGTTTATACAATGCTCAGGAAGCAATGAAAGGTGTTTTAAGGAACTTTCCAGTTCCTTTTGCGGGCACATTATTAAACTTTATTATTTTCCCACTGACCAGACCTTTTAGTGGTGCAAATGATAAACTAGGTCACAAGGTGGCACGTATTTTATTATCCCCTTCTGATACACGTGATCGCCTGACCAGTGATATTTTTTATACTGATGATGAAAATGACCCAATGGGTCGAATAGAACACGCATTACGTCTGATGCTGGACACTGAAGAGCCTGAAAGAAAATTACGTGATGCTATGCGTATAGGCCTGATACAACAGCAACCAATAGAGTCATTAATTAAGAAAGCAATTGAGCTGGAAATTCTTAGTAAAGATGAAGCTGAACGTATTAAATCAGCTTACCTGGCAACACAAAATGCAATTCGTGTAGATGAATTCAGTAAAACAGGATGGAAGCCGGTATGAGTAAATCAAAAGCTGTATACATCGTCGATGGAAGTCGCACACCGTTCCTAAAAGCACGTGGTAAACCCGGTCCTTTTCTGGCATCAGATCTGGCCGTGGCTGCCGGAAGACCGTTATTGCTTCGTCAGAACTTCCCTGTAGAAACCATTGATGAAGTCATAATGGGTTGCATCATGCCAAGTGAAAATGAGGCAAACATTGCACGTATTATTGCGCTTCGACTTGGCCTGCCAGATCGTATTCCTGCATGGACTGTGCAACGTAATTGCGCATCGGGTATGCAGGCAATTGATTGTGCCTATCGAAATATTCTTAATGGCCAGTCTGATATTGTTCTTGCTGGCGGTACAGAATCCATGAGCCATGCACCTGTTTTATTTAATGACTTGATGGTTAACTGGTTAAGCATGTTTATGTCAGCAAAAACGACTGGCCAGAAAATCCAGGCCATAACCAAAATAAGACCCGCTTATTTCAAACCAGTGATTGCGCTGATTTGCGGATTAACTGATCCCATTGTCGGCATGTCGATGGGACAAACCGCAGAGCAGATCGCCTACCGTTTTGGCATTAGTCGTGAACAGATGGATGAATTTTCAATGGCAAGTCATCAACGACTTGCCCAGGCACAGGATAATGGTCATCTTGATGAAATAGAACCCGTATACGATAACATGGGCAATGCCTATGAACATGATGATGGTTTACGTCGTGATTCGTCAATGGCAAATCTGGCTAAATTAAAACCTTATTTTGATCGTAAGTATGGCATGGTTACACCCGGCAATAGCGCACAGATCACGGATGGTGCGGCTATGTTAATTCTAGCCAGTGAGAAAGCCGTTAAAAAACATAATCTAACAGTCCTCGCCAAAATTACAGATAGTCAATGGTCTGGCCTTGATCCAAAGGAAATGGGACTGGGACCTTCATATGCTATGGAACCGATTCTAAAACGTAATAAATTATCGGTTGACGATATCGATTACTGGGAAATTAATGAAGCATTTGCGGGACAGGTTCTGGGCTGTATTAAAGCATGGGAAGATAAAGAATATTGTCAACAGTTTCTTGGCCATAATAAAGCCATTGGAACTATCGCCCATGAGAAATTAAATATCGATGGTGGTGGTGTCAGTCTTGGTCATCCTGTGGGTGCCAGTGGTGCAAGAATTGTTTTACATCTGGCACATGTTCTAAAACGAAATAATGCCAAACGTGGTATAGCAAGTTTATGTATTGGTGGCGGCCAGGGTGGCGCCATGATGATTGAAACAGATGAATCAGGTGCAGAGGAATAAATCATGGCATACCAACACTGGAAAATAGAACGCGATACTGATGACATCTGCTGGTTGCATCTTGATGTAGCCGAAGCAAGCACCAATGTTTTATCTGCGGCTGTACTGGATGAACTTGGTGAAGTGTTGAATGAACTGGTTCAGTCGCTGCCACAGGGAATTGTATTTGTCAGCGATAAGGCTAACGGATTTATCGCCGGTGCGGATATAAATGAATTCACAGTTATAAAATCATATGATGAAGCCATGGTCATGTTGAATCGTGGCCATGAAATCATGAATAAAATTGAGAGTATGCCGTGTACAACTGTGGCCATGATAAAAGGATTTTGTCTTGGTGGTGGCATGGAACTGGCATTGGCATGTAATTATCGTGTTATGTGTGATGAACCATCAACACGGGTTGGACTCCCCGAAATAAAACTTGGCATACATCCCGGTTTTGGCGGTACTGTTCGATCAATTTTAAAAGCTGGTCCCATGGCTGCTATGAATGCCATGTTAACCGGTCGTATGCTACAGGGGCGACAGGCACTACGCATGGGACTGGTTGATGATCTTGTAGCCGAACGTCAGTTACGTCGTGCAGCACGGTTTTTTGTACTTAATAAACCCAGGCCGAGAGAGTTGGGTATAAAAGACAAAATAATGAATTATCGTCTACTACGGCCATTAATTGCCAAACAGATGCGTAAACAGGTTGCATCAAAAGCCAGTGAAGATCATTACCCTGCTCCATACAAACTGATTAGCCTCTGGCAAAAGTACATGGATAATCCACGACGCATGCTCAGACAGGAAGCAAAGTCAGTGGCCAGTCTGGTAACCAATTACTCAGCACGCAATCTGGTCCGTGTTTTCTTTTTACAGGAAAAACTCAAATCACAGGGAAAGAAAT
This sequence comes from Gammaproteobacteria bacterium, assembly GCA_029881275.1. Taxonomy (GTDB): domain Bacteria; phylum Pseudomonadota; class Gammaproteobacteria; order SZUA-229; family SZUA-229; genus JAPHQX01. The sequence goes on from JAOUMX010000179.1 coordinate 3,183, forward strand.
CTGAATTTAAACCAAAACATATTCATGTTATCGGTGGTGGTGTCATGGGTGGCGACATTGCAGCCTGGTGTGCTTTAAGAGGATTTAATGTAACAGTTCAGGATCGTGAGCCCGCCATGTTAGCTGCAACCATGAAACGATCCAGTGATATGTTTAAGAAAAAGTTTAAAAAAGATAAACGATCAATTCGTGAATCGATGGATCGCTTAATGCCAGATCATAGAGGTATCGGCGTTAAACATGCGGATATTATTATTGAAGCCATATTTGAAGATTTAGAAGTTAAACAGGCACTTTTTAAGTTAATTGAGCCGATGATGAAAGAGAGTGCTATTCTGGCTACGAATACATCCAGTATTCCGCTCGAACAACTGGCGACCTGTTTAAATAATCCAGATCGACTGGTAGGCGTTCACTTTTTTAATCCGGTTGCATTAATGCCATTAGTTGAAATTGTCCGTGGCAACAATACCAGTGATGATGTTATGAAAAAAGCTCTCGCTTTTGGCAGGCAAATTGATAAATTACCATTACCTGTTAAAAGTACACCGGGCTTTCTGGTCAACCGAATTCTTATGCCTTATTTATTAGAAGCGGTTGAAATGGTTAATGAAGGCATAGCACCGGAAAAAATTGATAAAGCAGCCTTACAT
>JAOUMX010000180.1 GCA_029881275.1 Gammaproteobacteria bacterium
CAGGTTATTCATAAAGTCATAAGTCATAAGTCACAAGTAGTAAGTCGTACGGTGAAAACAAATTTTGTCTTACGACTGAAGACTTAAGATTTTAAGCAGTTCCTGCCATTCATTATCTAATGGCGCAGTGATGTTGTATTCACGATCCAGTTTAAATCCCAGGGTGTGTGCATGCAGGTACATACGTTTATAGCCTTTGCTCTTCAGTTGCTGATTAAATTCGGTATTGCCATATTTGGGGTCTCCTGCCACCGGAAATCCGGCATGGGCAGCATGAACGCGTATCTGGTGGGTTCGACCGGTAAATAACCTGATCTCCATATGGGTAGCATTTGCGTAATATTCAATGGGCGTAAACAGGCTCCGCGCCTCTTTGCCTGCTTCATCCACTGTCACCATGCGTTCGCCACCTTTTAAAGTATTCTTTATTAGAGGCGCATCGATGAGCTTTTCGCCACCCGCCCAGCGTCCGGCGAGAATGGCCCGGTAATGTTTTTTCATGCCTTCATCAGAGCGGAACTGTTCATGAAGTTGCATCAGCGCGGGACGGCTTTTGGCGATTACCAGGCAGCCGCTGGTGTCTCTATCCAGCCGGTGGACCAGTTCCAGCATGTCGGCTTCAGGCCTGAGTTTGCGTAATATTTCAATAACCCCGTATTGAATGCCGCTGCCGCTGTGCACAGCCAGCCCCGCAGGTTTGTTGATTACCAGAACATGGGGGTCTTCAAACAGGATGGTCTGTTCCAGCTTGCCCAGTACCGCATCGGGTATGCCGATTTCCTGTTTGTCGGAGACACGGACAGGGGGGATTCTGATTTGATCAGTTGCTTCCAGGCGGTAATTAGGTTTTTTTCGACCTTTATTGACCCGGACCTCGCCGCTGCGAAGAATGCGGTAAATATGGCTCTTGGGAACGCCTTTTAACTGATTTAAAAGGAAATTATCCAGTCGCTGACCTGCGTGGCTAGCGCCTGCTTCGATAAAATATGCTTTTTTGGCTTCATCTGACATGGCAGGGGATATTACCAGAGCCTGAGTGTATTGCATCCATTTACAAAACTGTCATAATGCGTCAGTAGTCCTAAAAGCTTAATTTTGCTGGATTTTCCATGAAAGATGCATTATAGGTTAAATCTGGACGCGACGTGTCTGATCAATATAAATCAGGCATAAGAAAAACAAGCGGTAAAGAAGGATACCTTACCGGCGTTATTAAAGGACAAAGACAAAGAATTTTAATCCAAAGCCTGGCTATGGATTTAATGGTGATCCGAGACCATAGATTCGGAACAAAAGGTTTTTTTACAAACATGAACAATACCTCGATGGACACTTTAGTCAGCGCTATGCATAACACTCTGTGGAGTAGTTATGTTGCTTTTGCGTGCCTATTTGTGTTGCTTCGCAATGGACAAGCTACGGTTTGCCATTTGCTCGAACGCGCGTATTCGGGGTGTTTATCAATATTAGGTTTAAATAATAATGAAACGTATTTTAATCAACGCACTCCAGAAAGAGGAGATTCGCGTGGCCATGGTCGATGGCCAGCAACTCTACGATCTGGATATCGAAGTTTCCAGCCGGGAACAAAAGAAAGCCAGTATCTACAAGGGTACAATTACCAGGGTGGAGCCCAGTCTGGAAGCGGCATTTGTCGACTACGGGGCTGATCGCCACGGCTTTTTACCATTTAAAGAAATATCTCGCAGTTATTTCACTGAATCAGCACTCAAGGGTGATGGTCGCCCTGATATAAAAACCGCTGTTAAAGAAGGGCAGCAGGTTATTATTCAGGTTGATAAGGAAGAGCGCGGCAACAAGGGTGCTGCGTTAACGACCTTTATCAGTCTTGCCGGTCGTTACATGGTGCTAATGCCAAATAATCCCCGTGCAGGGGGTGTTTCCCGTCGTATCGAAGGCGAAGATCGCAGCGAAATTCGTGAAGCCATGAGTCACCTCGATGTGCCAACGGGCATGGGGCTGATCGTGCGTACAGCCGGTGTCGGTCGTAGCGCTGAAGAACTGCAATGGGATATGGATTACCTTATCCAGGTCTGGAAGGCCATTGAAAGTGCTGCTGCAGAACGTCAGGCACCGTTCCTGATCTACCAGGAGGGTAATGTCATTATCCGGGCACTGCGCGATTATTTCCGTAATGATATTGGTGAAATCCTGATTGATAATCCGGATGTCTATAAAACAGCTGAAGATTTTGTCAAACAGGTGATGCCGCAGAATGCGCGCAAGCTGAAGCTCTATCAGGATACGGTGCCTTTATTTAATCGTTTTCAGATCGAGGGGCAGATCGAGTCTGCTTTTCAGCGTGAAGTCAGTTTGCCATCCGGTGGTGCGATTGTTATTGATCATACCGAGGCTTTAATTTCAATTGATATTAACTCGGCACGTGCGACCAAGGGCAGTGACATTGAAGAGACTGCACTGAATACCAATCTTGAAGCTGCCGATGAAATTGCCCGCCAGTTGCGATTACGTGACCTGGGTGGTCTGGTGGTTATCGACTTCATCGATATGATGGTAAATCGTAACCAGCGTGCCGTTGAAAACCGTTTGCGTGATGCTCTGAAAATGGATCGTGCACGGGTACAGATTGGTCGAATTTCGCGTTTTGGTCTGCTCGAAATGTCACGTCAACGTTTGCGTCCATCACTGGGTGAATCGACACAAATTGTCTGTCCACGTTGTACCGGTTCCGGCACTATTCGAAGTGTGGAGTCGCTTTCCCTGTCACTGATTCGCATTGCAGAAGAAGAAGCTCTTAAGGAACACACTGGTCGCGTTATTATTCAGGTACCCGTTGAAGTCGCTACCTTTATGTTTAATGAAAAACGTGCGGCTATTTCTGAAGTTGAAGCGCGTACCAAAGTTGAAATTTCAATTATTGCAAATCCATCGATGGACACACCTCATTATGATGTGCAGCGTGTGCGTGTTTCAGAAACACGTGGTTTAGAAGATAAGCATTCATATCAACTCGCTGAGGTGGATACGACGCCTTATGTTCCTGAGAAAAAGGAAGAGGACAAAGCCAGTGAAAAAGCAGCTGTTCAGAGTGTGAAACCTGCAGCGCCTGCACCGGTAGTGGCAGAGAAAAAGTCGTCTGAACCCGGGTTATTAAGTAAGATTTTCACGGTGCTTTTCTCTGGTGAAAAAGAAAAGAAAGAAACAGAAACAAAACCGCAGAGAACACAGCAAAGAAGTCAGCGACCACGCAGTAATGAACGTCGTCGAAACACCGGTAAACGTGGTGCTCAGCGTAATGATCGACAGGATAACAGGCAAGCGGCCGGTCGCTCTGTTGAGCAGAAAGATGTTAAGCAACAACCGCCAGAACAGAAAAATAAACCTGAGCAACCCAAGGACAAGCAGAAGTCTGATTCGCCCAAAGAAGGTCGTGGTAATCGACGTGGTCGTAGAGGCGGTCGTAAGCCAAGGCCTCCACAGAAGGATGTTCAGTCTACCGATGAGAATCAAAAATCCACACAGGCATTGACTCAAAATGCTGAATCAGCATCGGTGACAACCCCGGCAGCAGCGTCTTCTATGCCAGCACAAGTAAGGCAAACGGATGTTCAGCCAGCAGTAGAGCAGCAGAAAACTGATGTAAAACCTGAGCTATCCGAGACGGAGAAAAAAGTCGTGGTTCAGGAAACTAAACCTGTTGCGGCGGCTGTGACGTCAGTACCGACAAATAGTGTTACCAATAACAGTTCTTATGGTAAGCAGCAGGCGGCATATCAAAAGCCGGATTCATCAGTGAATGCGTCTCAGGCAGTGAATGTTCAGCAGCCTCAAAAGACTGATTATGTA
>JAOUMX010000071.1 GCA_029881275.1 Gammaproteobacteria bacterium
TATTTTTTTAACATTAATAACCTGACTGCTACTGGTTATGCCAGCTGTTGCTGCACGTTGCAGCTGGTATTCTACTATTGAATTCATGCGTTGAATCTGTTGCTGCAGGTTATCTTTTGACTCCGTTTCAGATTGCAGACCCGCTTGCAAAATTGCCAGGGGAGTTTTAAGGCTATGAGCCAGGTCGCCCAGCGCATTGCGATAACGCAGTTTCTGGTCGCGTTCCTGCTGAAGCAGCTGGTTTATGTTACGGGTGAGCTGTTCAATTTCCTGCGGGTATTGCTGTTCTATTTTTTTCTGTTCACCATTTTCAATCAGGTGTAATTCTTTGCCCACTCTACGCAGCGGCAACAGGCCCCAGCGTAAAATTACTGCCTGGCTAATTAATAACAGAGCGGCCATGGCTAATAGCCAGCCCCATAAGGTTGTTCGGTATTTATCTATCTGATGGTTAAATGATTCCAGGTCGGTTGTAATATTGAAGGTCATAGCTACAGGTTTATTATCGGTGATCCATTTAATTCCGTGTGACAGCGAATAAAATTCTTTGTTATTGGCCACTGCTTTTATAAACTGTTTTTCACCACCATTAAGTGCCGTTATTTCAGGTAACACAACGCCTAATATTGAAGAAGATTGCCATAATATTTTACCCTGACCATTGATAATGAAAGCATAAATACCAGAACTTGGAATACCTAACAAGGCATCCAGTTCACTGGACGGCATCGTGAGGCTATCCTCATTAATATCGGCTGCCGCCAGGAGAGCATAGAGCTGACTGGTTAGCTTATCCTTTAACGCGCTTTCCGTACTATCGATAAAAGCTCGATTAAGGGCTGCTGCTGTTAATGTTATAAAAACAATTAGAACGAGGGTAGCACTGACAATAATGCGAAGATTAAGTGACATGAGCAGGCACCTGTTAACTCACCTGTTGTTCACACAAGGTGAAATGGTAACCACGGTTACGCAGAGTTTCAATCGGCTTTAAAGTACCGTCTGGATCAAGTTTCTTACGTAAACGACCGATTAACACTTCAATGACATTACTGTCGGTATCCTGTTCATGTGGATATAAATAATCAGACAGGCGAGACTTGGAAACCGCTTCGTTCGAATGCCTCATCAAATATTCCAGCATGCGATATTCATATGCCGTTACATCAACAAGTTCGTTATGACACAATACCTGTTGCGTATCCAGTTTGAGTGTAACGCAACCACAACTGAGTTCTGTGGTTGCTGAGCCTGTTGCGCGGCGCAGTAACGCCTTGACACGTGCAAGTAATTCTTCCATTTGAAAAGGCTTTACCAGGTAATCATCTGCGCCCGCTTCAAGCCCCTCAACCTTTTCCTGCCAGCGGCTGCGTGCAGTCAGAATCAGCACGGGCAGGGTACTATTGTTTTCCCGAAGTTTTTTAATGATCTCGATGCCGGTCATACCGGGCAGACCTATATCAATAATGGCAGCATCGACAGGATATTCACTGGCAAAGTAATAACCTTCATTCCCATCCCCCGTAGCATCCACGATATAACTTTCGGCCTCAAGTCGTATCTGAATCTTAGAACGTAAGTCTGGTTCGTCTTCGATAATGAGAATACGCATAACAATTCTTAGTTAAGGGTATCGCCTGTGCTGCTATTAACTCGAACAGTACGTACTTCACCCTTATCGCTTAGTATTTTTACATGGTATATGCCATTAACATGTTTTACGGCCAGAACTCTTCCTGAGTATTCCTGTTGTGCAATACTGGCAGCCTGCTGTTTTGAGATACCCGCTGCTTTGTTATGTTTATCTGCCAGGGTCAGTGGTGAGAACAGCAGAAGCAAACTAATCAGTGGAATAGTTAATAATTTCATAATGTAATTTCAATAAACCAGTCACTAAGTAGTTTACCCTGTCATTATTCCTTCGACCAGCCTGATCTCAACACAGCAGGATAATGCCCGTTAATTGCCAATCACGATTTTCATTTCACCTGACTAATCACGAATAACAATATCGAAATTATCCGAGTGTATGCCAAGCATAAATCTTAACTGATTTGTTTGCAGATAATGTTGTAAAAGATAACTATTGCCATAATCTCTAATATAACTATCAACATAGTGCCTGTGTCCGTCATGCCGGTGATTATGTTTTACTCTCCAGTCATGACTATGAGCTATTCTATGCTCTTTACGCTTATGTCGTTTAGCTTCATTATGTCTATAACCTTCATTATGACCATGTCGATGACTGTCAGCATGCCTGTTATCATTCGCTATCCTTTCATGCCTGGTGTCGTTTTGTTGCATACGGTGGTTATTCTCAGCATAAACCAGCCCGGGAGACAGCGTTATAGATGTAGCCACAATTCCCAGAAGGGGTAGCATTTTAAGAGTTGATAAGATATTCATTATTATTCTCCAGTCAGTAAATAAAGTCAGATCTAATCTGATGGTTACAGATTACCGGGTAATAGATGAACGAAAGCTGAACACACGATGTATTAAACATTATCGACTACTACATCATGTAGAAAGATGAGCAAGATACTGGGGTGAAAATTAGGTAGACGATGATAACCAGTCATTATTGCTTCGTGATTTAGAGTGTGTAGTAATATATAATGCTTTTACTTAACACGAAATCTTATTATAATCAATAACTTAGTGATATTAGTTAATTTATATTATTACTATTAAAGTTGTCATCCAAGCCCTTTATATAGATACCAAAAAACAGGGCATGTTTTTTTACATACCCTGTTTAGGCTTGGCAGTCAGTTTACTTAGTTCTGTGTAATGGGTATCAATGAAATCTCTACACGACGATTAGTGGCTCTGCCTGCTTCAGTAGCATTATCAGCAATTGGATTTTTCTCGCCAAAACCAATCACTTCAAGTCGAGCTGAGCTGATTTTACGTGTCTGTAGATAACTGGCAACTGAATGAGCACGTTTTTCAGACAGTGACTGGTTATAGCTATCTGAACCTTTGCTGTCCGTATAACCGGCAACTACGACAATTGTTTTATCAAACTCTTCCAGTACCAGCGCGACTGAGTCAAGAACATTGTAAAAATCTGCCTTGATATCATTACTGTTTGTTGAAAAGGTGATATTACCGGGCATAATCAGGTTAATGTTGTCACCATCACGTTCAACGCTGACGCCTGAACTGCGTAACTGCTTACGTAATTTGGCTTCCTGTGTGTCCATGTAGTATCCCACGCCACCACCAACAATGGCGCCAATGCCAGCATCACGTAGCATGCGCTTTTTACGTTCGCTAGAAGATTTATCTTTATTAGCGATGTATGAAGCAAGCAAAGCCGCACTTGCACCGATACCCGCACCTTTAGAAGTATTACTGGCTTTCTCCTCACCGGTATAGGCATCAAATGTTGTACAACCCGTCATCATAAGGCTAGTTGATAGACCCATCGCTAAAATCAGTTTGTTCATTGTATTTTCCTAAATTATTAATTGAATAGATTCGAACCAGTTATTCGGATAAGGGAAGCCACCTCAGGTTCGTATATGCACATTATATTTAAAATGAACAGGGATTGTAGTGAACCAATTGTGAAAAATTGTAAAATTTATGAGTTGTATATCAATTTTTATCTAGTGAGAAGCAGGTCAGACGAATATAATGTCAAATTATTATAAATCACCTAATTTAACCCAAAAAGGCTAACCATGAAGATTGCCAGAACTGGATTGATTATACTTGCCCTGTTATCAACATCACTTTCAGGCTGTATTACCTCGGGCAGCAATACAAGCATGCAACAAAATAGCGTACTTGTCAGTGAACTAATGGCTATTTGTGGTGCTATTGTGGGTGAACAGGCAGAACAGCGTATTAATCAGGAATGGGCCAAATACCCAGACGCTCAAGCGAACCGGACGATTATCGAGTCCGTTGCAGAGACGTTACTGAATGATCCAGGCGCAACAGCAGAACAACGCACCCGTCAGTATAGACAGTATCTAACCTGTGCAACCGGCGTTCTGGTTACCAAAGGTATTATCAGATAAATAGTATTTAAAGAGTAGGGGCATAATTGTGGGCAGGCAACGTTTAATTACATTATAAAACTGATTATTCATCAAATATAAAACTCCATCTCACCCAGTCTTTATACAAATCATTTGTCAAATTACTTTTCATTTCATATAACCGCCATTCTGGGGGGTTAAGAATTTTAGCTTCCGATATTTGAGGTCAGAGTTTTTACTCTAACCCCAAATATTGATAAGCTGTGATAATCAGTCACCTAAGGTTAGTTATGAAAAAGCGCCTAAGTTTCAGATCGTTAAAACAAAGTTACCTGCAAATCGTATGGTCTACCCCTATGGAGAATTTACCGGTCATAGGAAGTCGATTGATTAATGGTATTCGTATCGCTCATTTAGTCATACGCGATTTAATGGATGGAATGATAACCCTACGGGCTATGGGGCTGGTATATACCACGATACTTTCTCTGGTACCCTTAATCGCAGTCAGCTTTTCTGTTTTAAAGGGATTTGGTGTGCACAATCAGATAGAACCAATGCTGTTGAGTCTGTTTCAACCACTGGGCGAGAAGGGTGCAGAAGTAAGCACAAAAATTATTGAGTTTGTTGATAACACAAAAGCCGGGGTTCTGGGTACATTAGGTCTTGCGTTGTTAATGTATACGGTTGTATCGCTGTTACAAAAAATTGAACGGGCATTTAATTATACCTGGCGGGTTACACAGCATCGCCCCATTAGCCAGCGATTTAGTGATTATCTTACCGTTATTCTTATTGGGCCTGTGCTTTTATTTTCGGCTCTTGGTGTTACTGCCTCTGTATCCAATATTACACTAATACAGGAAGTACTGGATATAAAGTCTGTAGGAATTATAGTTACTCTTCTGGGGTATTTAGTCCCATATCTTCTGGTTATAAGTGCTTTTACTTTTATTTATATTTTTGTGCCTAATACAAAAGTAAAAATAAAATCTGCGTTGACAGGTGCCATTGTCGCAGGAATTTTATGGGAAACAGCAAGCTGGTTATTTTCTGAATTTGTGGTGAGTTCAGCTAATTACGCAGCTATCTATTCAGCATTTGCAACATTAGTTATTTTCATTATCTGGCTTCATATTAATTGGCTGATATTATTAATTGGTTGCAGTATTGCCTTTTACCACCAGCAACCCGCTCATCGCCACCTTGGATCACGCATTATAAGACTCAGTAATCGTTTACGGGAAGTTCTGGCTTTAAATATCATGATGTTAATTGGCAGGCATTTTCTTTCTGAGAAACCCGCATGGACTATAGAGGCCCTCGCCAGTCATATGAATATTAGTATAGAAATTTGTACTCTTTTGATTCACAGGCTGGTTAAAACAGGCTTAATCGTTGAAACCGCTGGTCCACCTGAAACATACTTACCAGCATGTGATCTGGAAAAGCTCTCAATAAATAAAATTATAAGGTCTATTCGCGAATACGATGAAAACTCAACTCTTTCATTTGAAACCATTACTATACAACCAGAAGTAATTAATATTCACACAGAAATAAAAATAGCCATTGAGAAAGCACTAGAAGGGAAAACACTCAGGGATCTATTATCTGAATCAGATGGAAAAATTTAAAAAAGACACAATATAAAATACTGTACAGAAATTATTATTGTATCTTTATCTCCAGTGGTCTCTCAAATCTGATACTTAATGATTAATAAATCTATTAACAGTCAAAAAGTGAATATTTCACAACAGCAACTATTAATATCTACTACTGATTTATTACACCTGGTCTTATTATGTCGCTAACCAATATCAATATTGGATATCAACTAATAAGGAGATTATAATGAAAAAAAATATATTAATAATTACATTAAGTATCACAGTTGCAGGCCCTGTTTTTGCAAATTGCCCATCAAATCTGGAAGCTGACAAATTAATTGAATGCATTACTATCGAAGGCTCAGATTCAAACTATCAGAATTGGGAAAAATCTTATGCCATCACGGCTGACACCAGTCTAACAGACAATACAGATGTGACTGTAATTATGCCAGCTACGAACTCTGCCCATTAACAGGCAAGTTTTATTGATCCAGAAAATTCAATGCCCTGCAATTGTGCAGGGCTAATTAATCATCTAAATGATATTCTTTATACTGATAGATCGCCAAGAGAATCTATCTGAAAGTAACTATATAATTTTTAAATCTCAATGCCATATTTCTGAATCCAGCGCCAAAGGGTAGTTCGATTAACTCCCAGCATTCTGGCAGCTTCTGCCTTATTACCATCAACCAGTTTTAATACCGATTCTATTTCACCGGCATGTTTTCTTTCATCATCTTCTGTCAGACTGTTCTGTTTAACAGCATGATGACAATATTCTCGAATATCCTGCGGTAAACTCTCTGACTTAACTTCACCATCAATAGCACAGATCAATCCATGTTCTATGGCATTTTCCAGTTCACGTACATTTCCGGGCCAGGGATAATCCATCATCATACGAGTCGCTTCACTGCTGCAGATAATATTATCCGGATAACCTCTGGCTACCAGACGGCTACAGAAATACTTTGATAATAATGAAATATCACCGGGTCTTTCTCTAAGTGAAGGAATGGTCAAAGGGATAACTGCCAGACGATAAAACAGATCTGCACGGAACTTGCCCTTATCGACCATTTCTCTGAGATTTTTATTAGAAGCTGCGATAATGCGCACATCAACACGCACCGGTTTGTCTGAACCCACCATTTCAAATTCCTGATCCTGAATAGCTTTTAATAGCTTGGCTTGCAGGTGGAGTGGAATTTCTCCCACTTCATCAAGAAACAGGGTGCCCATATTAGCACTTTGAAAACGCCCCAGGCGATCACTGCTGGCTCCGGTAAATGCGCCCTTAACATGCCCAAACAGTTCAGATTCAATTAATGACTCGGGTATCGCTGCACAGTTTACTTCGACAAAGGCTTGCTTGGCTCGACTGCTCTGAGTATGAATCATGCGGCCCAGCTGGGTTTTCCCGGTTCCAGATTCTCCCTGTAAAAGAATAAAAGCATTAGACGGAGCTATCTGATAGATGCGATCAATGATTTCCAGCATCCGGGGATCCTGGGTTGTTAATTGTCTGCCCATGGGATTTAGCACCGCTTCCATATGTCGGGTATCCGTTCTATCCCTGAGCAGTAACAAACGGCTTTTTTTCTGGTTATCCTGACTGGTGATCAGGCGGCTAATAATTTCCACCATTCTATTACAGCCATCGTGTTTGAATTGCTGTTCAAAGCTAATGAAGTTATCACTGGGTTTTCCTGCTGCATCAACTTCACCCGCATCAATCGCGGCACGCAACAGGGCTCTTTGTAAATTAAACTTGCCTATATCATGTAGTTTTCTAATTGGCTTATCGGTATCCAGGCCCAGTAATTTACAAACAGCAGGATTGTGATATAGCACATTGCCCTGAGTATCAGTAACCATGATGCCTTCATCTAGGAATGAAACAATATTTTCTAGCAGTGGGGCAAAATCAAAATCGTGAGATGTCATGCTACAACCTTTAAAAACATAGAAATTTTGTTTTTTTACACTGTTGCATTAATTGCAACGTTGCGCAACATGCATTTATTTAATATCCCACATTTTTTTACAAGTAATCATTGACTTACATATACCATTTCGTCAAAATTTTGTTGCGATATTAAATATTAAAAATATGTAATTCCTATAAAAAACAGCAGCTTATAACTTGGCATAAGATTTGCTGTCCTTATAAGATAAATGATAAAAGAGCGAGGGGATAAAAATGTTTAACGAAGATTGGATGAGTAAATTTCAAAACGCCTGGAACAATGAACCAGGTCTTGCCGATGCACTTCAGCAAATCAATTTTAATTCTGTTATTGCTTATGGTTTTGATAATCAGGATCAACCTGTTGGTGTCATCAAGGTTGAAAATGGTCATGTAGTATCTGCTGGCGCCTATCAGGGTGAAACCGTCAACTGGGATTTACGGGCTTCAAGTGACAACTGGCAAAAATGGGCACAGAAACCACCGGGTATGATGGGACTGGGAATGGCCTATACCACCGGAAAGCTAAAATTTCTGGTCGGTGATTATGGTGCAATGGTAAAAGATCCACGTATGGCAGGGCCATTCATAAAAAGTTTTGCTGTAATGGCAAAAATTTAAACAATTCTGAAAATCGTAACCGTAGTTGATCTAAAAATGAAACAAAAAACGATGGGGCTAATTACATCAAATTTTTTAGATCAACTACATTTTTATGGTTCATCACAATTTAATAACATAATTAATTTGTTATGGATCAAGTTTTCGTCAAGATTTTAGTGGAAATTGTCTTTGGTCAATTTCTACAACTACTGGCTAAGTGTATATCTGTGTTAAAACTCAAATAAACACAGCAATAAAAAAAAGATGTAATAACAATGTGTGGGTTTTTAGTCTTTTAAGCAAAGCTTCAAAAATAGTAGTCGTTAAAATCGTGTCGTAGGTCAACATAGTCTTGGGGATGATAGTTATGTTTAGTAACCTGTGGTTGATTAGTAAATCTCTATCTAACAAATCCCATTCTGTTAGTGCTTTACTAGCAATATGTTTTATTCTGCCATCTCAACTTCATGCAGAATCATCCTATTACAAATCAGAGAATAAAAATTCATCGGATTTTTCATCGGGCACTGTTTATTACCCTCCTGTAAATCATAAGGATAAGAATCACTCTTCAATTATTACTGTCACTAATGCAAAGACAGGTGCCCATGTGGTACTGGGTGGTACAGTAACGCCTTATAGAGAAGTAACTTTAACGGCTCAAACATCCGGTCGAATCGAATTTATCGCCGGCACAGAGGGTGACTGGTTTGATGAAGGCCAGATACTGGTCGCCATTGATGATGATGATGTACTGGCACAACGGCGCCAGGCAATGGCAGATCTTTATGGCCAATCATCATCACTAAATAATGCACGCGCACAATATTCCAGAGAATTCTGGGCACCTCAGGCCTTTGATAAACATCAACAGACAGCTCCCAGCATGGGTTATTTCCCATCCATGTTCGAACGTTTTATGGGATTTGGTGGTAATCAGTCTTCTGGCCCATTTAATGGTTATGGCATAAACCCATGGGTTGTGCGTGATGTTGATTTATATTCACAGGGAACACACGTTAGTCAGGCACAAAGTGGAATCTATAGTGCACGTTCACGAGTTGACGAAATCGATGCACGTTTACGTGATACTCGCGCAATTTCGCCTTTTGAAGGCGTAATCGTCAAAAAGCTTGCTGAAATGGGTGACACTGTTCAACCAGGACAGTCCTTACTACAGTTTGCCGATACCCGCTATTTACAATTAAAGGTTGATGTACCCGCGCGTCTGGTTTCAGCTCTCAGTAAAGATATGATCGTACCGGCCAAGCTCGATGTCGGTGATACATATATTGATGTACGCGTTGCTCAAATTTTTCCTACAGCAGACACACAACGACATACTGTCATTGTGAAATTTGATTTACCGGCAGGCGTACCCGGTGGCCCCGGTATGTATGCAGAAGTCATGATCCCTGATGTTAATACTCCAATTAAGGATATGCCGATTATTCCTTCGTCGGCTATCGTGCGTCGTGGCAGTTTGCCTGCCGTATTTGTGCTTAATCGTGATAACCGTGCAGAAATGCGTCTGATTCGACTAGGTGATGAAGTTGATCATGAAAATGTTGCCGTGTTATCAGGTATTCATCCCGGCGAACAGATTTTCGCATCACCACCACCGGGCATTAAATCAGGCTGGTCGCCAGATTATTTAAAGCGGTAATTACAACAGTCAAAAATATATTTTTTAAATCAGGCTGCAAAAATGACAAATGAAACAAATGTAAAAAGAATACCGGACGATGACGATATGCAACTGGATGAGAATAATCTGGGCATTGCAGGACGCATTACCCGTCAGTTCATTAATTCACCGGTAACACCTTTGTTGATGTTTGCATTTCTTGGCATCGGTATGCTCGGCCTGATGTTTACACCACGTCAGGAAGACCCTCAAATTTCTGTACCCATGGTTGATATTTTTTTCCAGTATCCTGGTGCATCAGCTGAACAGGTAGCCAGTCTGGCTGTTAATCCACTGGAACGTATGATTAGTGAAGTGCCCGGCATACGACACGTTTATTCAGCAGCTTCACGTGGTCAGGGCATGGTGACAGCTCAATTTATAGTGGGTGAGGATTTTGGCGAATCCATTGTAAAAGTCCATGACAAATTACAGTCTAACATGGATAAAATTCCACCCGGGGTATCCATGCCACTGGTAAAACCTGTGGGTACAGATGATGTGCCTGTGGTCACAGTTACTTTATGGTCAGAAGAACATGGTATTGATGATTCCGTACTGCGAACACTGGCACTGGATGTTTTACAACGGCTTGAAGAAGTACCTAACTCAGGCAAAGGTTTTGTTGTCGGTGGACGCGCAGAACAAATACGTGTCGAAGTGTCACCAGAACGTTTAAGTGGCTTTGGCATCAGTGTCGATGAAGTCGCCAACACTATAAAAACTGCTAACTCTGAAAAATCTGCTGGCCACGTAGAAGGGGACAATAGCAGCTTCCATGTTTATACCGGCGCGTTTTTACGCAATGCACAGGATGTATCAAATCTTGTCGTCGCCATTAGAAATGGATCACCTGTGTATGTACGTGATGTTGCCTGGGTTTATCAGGCTCCGGAAGAAACCAGCAAGATGGTTACCTTTTCTACCGGACCGGCTCATACAGGCTCAACACCAGAAACATATAATTCACCTGCAGTGACCATCGCTGTTGCTAAAAAAATCGGTAGTAATGGCGTTACTGTTGCTAACCAGTTAATTAAAAAGCTGGAGTCATTAAAAGGTCATCTGATTCCAGATAATATTCAGGTCAGCATTACTCGTAACTACGGAAAAACTGCAAATGATAAAGTTAATGAATTATTACTGGCATTGTTTGAAGCAACCGTTGCGGTAAGTATTTTATGTCTCATTGGTCTGGGTATCCGCGCAGCATCCGTTGTTATTTTTGTTATTCCCATTGTTATTTTAATGACTGTATGGTCTGCCTGGGCACTTGATTACACAATTGACCGTGTCAGTCTATTCGCACTGGTATTTACTATTGGTATTCTGGTTGATGATGCCACGGTGGTGGTTGAAAATATTTTCAGACGCTGGTTACAGGCAGGGAAAACGACCACCAATATTGCCATTGATGCTGTTCGTGAAGTTGGCAATCCAACCATACTTGCAACACTGACAATTATATCTGCATTATTAGCCATGGGTTTTGTTAGTGGACTAATGGGACCTTATATGCGTCCTATACCTGTGCTTGGTTCAGCCGCAATGTTTCTTTCATTAATCGCCGCTTTTATTTTTGCCCCCTGGTTTGCTATGCGTGTCCGCCCACAATTAGGTGCGCTTGAGAAAGCGGAAAAACGCGAAGCACAAATCACAGAATGGATAGGCAGATTCTATTATCCCTGGATGAAACCGCTGTGTAAAAACAGATCATTTGGATTTATATTTCTATTTTCGTTAATTGGCGCAACATTACTGGCCTGTTCAATGTTTTACACTAAGGCGGTAACAGTAAAAATGTTGCCCTTTGATAACAAGCCTGAATTCAATGTTGTGGTTAACATGCCCGATGGAACAGCCATGCCTGTTACCGCAAATATCACAACACGACTGGCAGCAAAACTTCGTGAAATACCTGAAGTAACCGCTATTCAAACCTATGTAGGCACCGCCTCACCATTTAATTTTAACGGCATGGTTCGTCATTACTATTTACGCCAGAATCCATGGGAAGCAGATATTCAGGTTATGCTGCTGGATAAAAATGATCGCGAACGTGCAAGCCATGAAATTGCAGTACAGGCACGTGAATTACTAACAGAAATCGCTCAGGAAGCAGGGGCGATCATTCAGATTATTGAAATGCCACCGGGTCCCCCGGTACTACAAACAGTTGTTACTGAGATTTATGGTCCGGATGCCGATACACGTCGACAGGTTGCGCGTGATATGACTGAGATTTTCAAAGATGCTGCCGGTGTTGTCGATGTTGATAATTATATGGCTACACCACATGAACTCTGGCGCTTTGAAGTTGATACTGAAAAAGCGGTACGCCGGGGTATTTCAGTTGACACAATTAATCGTAATTTGTCCATGGTCATGGGTGATTACAAGCTGGGCGATGTAAAAAAAGGCGTAGTACTGGAACCAACCTATATCGTTATTCAGGCACCGATGGGTAGTCGTTCACAAATTAACCGTCTGGGTAATTTACCGATCACAGGGGTGAACGGTGAAAGCGTTCCTCTTGCTGAACTCGGACGTTTTATTAAAGAAACAGAAGATCACATTGTTTATCACAAGGACTTACGTGCAGTTGAGTATGTTACAGGTGAAATGGAAGGTCGACTGGGCGCACCGATTTACGGAATGTTTGCAATTGAAGATATTCTTGAAAATTATGTAACTCCTGATGGCGTTACCATGACCGGCATGCCTATGGGTTTAATTGGACCACCTGCAGATAGTTTCAAGAGTGGTTTTGAATGGACAGGTGAATGGACAGTAACCTATGAAACTTTCAGAGATATGGGTGGTGCATTTATGGCAGCCATGTTGCTGATTTATGGATTAATTGTCTGGGAATTCAAAAACTTTGTGCTTGGTGGTTTAATTATGGCACCAATACCATTAACACTCATTGGAATTATTCCAGGTCACTGGGTAGCCAATGCAGAATTTACCGCCACATCAATGATAGGTTTTATTGCCCTTGCAGGTATTGTTGTTCGCAATTCAATTTTGCTAGTTGAGTTTGTTAAACATGAAGTTGCTGCTGGTATTGATATCAGAGAGGCCGTTATTTCTGCAGGTAAAACACGTATGCGTCCTATTTTAATTACGGCGCTTACGTTAATGGCGGGATCATTCATGATATTGAATGATCTCATCTTCAAAGGTATGGCAGTCAGTTTATTGTTTGGTGCAGGTGTAGCAACTGTATTAACACTGGTTGTTATTCCACTGGGGTGCATTAGTGCCAGTAAGCAATTTTATTTACTGGCAGGTATTGAGCAACCTGAAAAAGCAGAACAACCGGTCGCCAGTACTTATCAATTGCCACTATGGTTAAGAATCTGGAGCAGTGTCATAAATGCAGTAACCTGGACTTATTACATTCTTCGTATGTTTGTCATTATGGTTCGCATGGCCATACAAAATTTACGTTCACGTTTCAGTAGTAGTCCCAGCAATCCCGACCCAGGCAATCCTCCTGCTAACCCCGGCCCAACAGGCGGTGATCCAGGCGGTAACCCTGGAGGCAATCCTTCACCAGCGCCTTCAGGTGGTAGTGGTGGTAATACTGCAGACTCTATACAGGTGCGTGAACCAGTTCAGCATCCAGTTGATTCTGTTAGCACAGAAAATAAATCTGCCAGTTCAGAAAATATAATCAACACTGAAACACACGCACCCGCAGAAGTGGCGAAACCAGTGGCTCGCAAAAAAGTCACACCTGCAAAAAAGAAAGCAGAAAATACTACAAAGGCTGAAAAAACGACTACCCGGAAAAAATCGTCAACTGAAAAAAAACGACGTGGCATCCGGCTTAATCCCGGACTGGAAACAGAATAAATAAAAGTTATAAAGGTACAGATATGAAAACGACAACAATATTACTGTTAACCGCTATTACAACAGCATTATCTCATACAGTTGTTGCTGAAAATGAAAATAGTGCGCCACCCAGCGGCCCGTATAAAGCATCCAATGGCACTGAAGAGATGAATACATCACCGTATTCCAATAACAATGTTCCACCCATGAATTATCCAAACCAATTTGCTATGCAGCCTCAACAAAACAGATTCATGCCCAACTATCCTCAACCAGAAATTCCTGAATGGGTAAAACAACAACAGGCAGAAATGGAAAAGCTGAGACAACAGCAAAATAGTCAATCAGCAGGAAGAACAAATCAACCTTTACCACCAGAAGCACCGGAATGGGTAAAACAACGTCAGGCAGAAATGGAAAAGCTGAGACAACAGCAAAATAGTCAATCAGCAGGAAGAACAAATCAACCTTTACCACCAGAAGCACCGGAATGGGTAAAACAACGTCAGGCAGAAATGGAAAAGCTGAGAC
>JAOUMX010000181.1 GCA_029881275.1 Gammaproteobacteria bacterium
CAGTATTGGATTATTGCTGGACATAGGTATGGATACTATTGAAGCCAGTGTATTAGGGAATGTGCAATTTTTGATCAATTCATTTAATGACCAGCCAGATATTCAAATTCTCAGTCATACCCGGGCAAATCGGTTCGGCGGGATTTTCACCTTTAAAAAAACCGGGGTGGAAACAACCGCTTTATATCAATATCTGGTTGATAAAGGTGTGTTATGCGCTCCCCGCGGTGGTGGCATCCGTTTTTCACCACATTTTCATACTCAACGGGAACAACTTGAAGCGGTTGTGGATTATGTGAATGGTTATTGATTCCAATAAGATTTTTTAATAATGCAGCACATTCTTACAGTAGAAAGGCTAAACTTGAAAGATAGAGAGTTGGACCCGATTAATATTCATAACGATGGATGATAAAGAGAACAAGAATGTCCTTTAATCCCATTAGTCGACTGACAAACAGTATTTGGGAAAAGGTTGTCGGCTGGTTGACTCATGAAAGAGAAAACAAACAGATGCCTTTATCTGATTTTGAGCGATTGCGCTATGAAATCAGACCTGGCGATGTCATTCTTGTTGAAGGCCGTTCCCGCGTCAGTGAAATCATTAAAACCATAACACTGAGTAACTGGACTCATTCTGCTTTATATATTGGTCGATTACACGATATCGAAGATCATGCACTACGAGCACATGTGCAAAGATCCTATAATGGTGATCATGATGACCCACTGGTCATAGAATCACTGTTAGGCCAGGGCACAGTGGTTGATAGTATTCGTAAATACAGTGTTGAACATTTACGTATATGCCGTCCCAATGGTTTAACACGTCAGGATTCTCAAAAAGTCATTGCCTATGCTGTTAACCAGCTGGGCACATTTTACAACGTCAGACAAATACTTGATCTGGCCCGTTTCCTGTTTCCTTATACATTCTTACCCCGGCGTTGGCGCTCCAGTTTATTTGAACATAATGCAGGTGCTCCGACTCATAATGTCTGCTCATCAATGATGGCTGAAGCATTTTCGTCAGTTCATTTTCCGATACTGCCTGTTTTGCATCGTGATGAAGACGGTAATTTAAAAATGTATAAAAGAAACACCAAATTAATTACTCCCAAAGATTTTGATTATTCACCTTACTTTGATGTAATAAAGTACCCTATTCTGGATTTTGATGAGTTAGCGATTTACAGAAAAATGCCCTGGAGTAAAGATGGTGTTATTTTAAATAATCAGGATGATGATTATATTCAGCCCAGTGTTGATTTTTATCATGTTGAAGATGTCAATGAAACAAAAGACATGGTAAAAGATCAGGAACTGGAAACTAAACAGGAAAAGTCAGCTTAGGAGATTCCAATGTTAACCTGGCTCGTAATATTTTTATTTGTAATTGGTGCAGCCGCCTATTTTCGAATGCCACAAGTGGTATGGAATGGTGCATTAGGTATCGCATTATTGGTATTTAGTTTTACTGATTATGCGAGCCTGGCAAATCTAGTTATTCTCTGGGCGTTGTTTCTGGTTGTAGTTGTGCCACTTAATATGCCTAATATTCGTCAGAAATATGTTTCAGAGCCTTTGCTGGATTTTATGCGTAATGCCATGCCGACTATTTCGCAGACAGAACAGGAAGCTCTGGATGCAGGCAAGGTGTGGTGGGAAGCAGATTTATTCAGCGGTGATCCGGATTATGCAAAAATCCGTGACTTACCCATGCCGACATTAAATGCTGAAGAACGCGCATTCATGAATGGTCCGGTTGAAGAATTATGTCGCATGCTGGATGACTGGAAAATCACTAATGAAGATTATGATCTGCCAAAAGAAGTTTGGGATTTTCTGAAGAAAAATAAATTCTTTGCCATGATTATTCCCAAGTCCTATGGCGGCCTGGAATTCTCAGCACTGGGTCATTCATCGGTTGTTATGAAAGTTGCTGGTCGCAGTATAACTGCGGCAGTCACTATTATGGTGCCAAATTCATTAGGACCTGGTGAACTGTTAATGCGCTATGGAACAGAAGAACAGAAGAACTATTATTTACCACGACTGGTCAGTGGCGAAGATATCCCCTGCTTTGGTTTGACGGGTCCAGATGCGGGTAGTGATGCAGGCGCAATGCCTGACACTGGTGTTATTTGCCGTGGTGAATTCAATGGTGAAAAAGATGTCCTGGGTATTCGTCTTAACTGGGAAAAACGTTACATAACCCTGGGACCGGTTGCCACCGTTCTGGGTCTGGCATTTAAACTGTTTGACCCTGATCATTTGTTAGGTGAAAAAGTTAACATAGGTATTACGCTGGCACTGATTAAAACAGATGTTCCCGGTATTGATATTGGTAATAGACATTTTGCCAGTAATCATATGTTTATGAATGGTCCTAACAGGGGTAAAGATGTATTTATCCCCATTGACTGGATCATTGGTGGAACCGATTTTGCAGGCAAGGGCTGGATGATGTTAATGAATTGTCTGTCTGAAGGTCGCGCGGTTTCTCTACCTGCATTGAGTACCGGTGCAGGTAAATATATTTCACGTTATACCGGCGCCTACGCCCGGGTCCGTAAACAGTTCAAAATACCCATTGGTTATTTTGAAGGTGTCGAAGAAGCATTGGCGAGAATTGCAGGCCAGGCTTATATTATGGAATCCGCTCGTTTACTCACACTGGCAGGTCTTGATTCAGGTGAAAGCCCTTCTGTTATATCAGGGGTTATTAAATATCAGTTAACTGAACGTATGCGTCAGGTAGTTAATGACGCCATGGATATTCATGGTGGCCATGGTATATGTCTCGGTCCTAATAATTTTCTGGGTCGTGCTTACCAGGGCATTCCCATTAGCATCACCGTTGAAGGTGCAAACATCTTAACCCGGAGTATGATTGTATTTGGTCAGGGCGTCATTCGTAGCCACCCCTATTTGTTAAAAGAAGTTGAAGCCGTCAATCATTCTGATCCGGAACAGGCATTAATATTATTTGATGACGCCCTGTTCAGACATATTGGATTTATTGCCAGCAATTTCTTTAGATCACTCTGGTTAGGCCTAACGCAATCAGCATTTGTTACTGCACCTGGCAAAGGAAAAGTTAAGTATTACTATAAACAGTTAACTCGTATGAGTTCTAATTTTGCCTTGCTTGCGGATGCCTGTGTATTAATTCTTGCCGGTGAATTAAAACGTAAGGAAAAATTATCAGGTCGTCTTGCCGATGTACTCTCTAATTTATATCTGATTACAGCCATTCTAAAACATTTTGAAGATGAAGGCAGCAGAACCAATGATCTTCCATTAATGCAATGGGCCTGTGAAGATTGTTTATACAATGCTCAGGAAGCAATGAAAGGTGTTTTAAGGAACTTTCCTGTTCCTTTTGCGGGCACATTATTAAACTTTATTATTTTCCCACTGACCAGACCTTTTAGTGGTGCAAGTGATAAACTAGGTCACAAGGTTGCACGTATTTTATTATCCCCTTCTGATACACGTGATCGCCTGACCAGTGATATTTTTTATACTGATGACAAAAATGACCCAATGGGTCGAATAGAACACGCATTACGTCTGATGCTGGACACTGAAGAGCCTGAAAGAAAATTACGTGATGCTATGCGTATAGGCCTGATACAACAGCAACCTATAGAGTCATTAATTAAGAAAGCCATAGAGCTGGAAATTCTTAATAAAGATGAAGCTGAACGTATTAAATCAGCTTACCTGGCAACACAAAATGCAATTCGTGTAGATGAATTCAGTAAAACAGGATGGAAGCCGGTATGAGTAAATCAAAAGCTGTATACATCGTCGAT
>JAOUMX010000182.1 GCA_029881275.1 Gammaproteobacteria bacterium
ATCACGTACCTCACCAATCAGAATAACATCAGGCGCCTGACGCAAGGTATTTTTCAAAGCAACTTCAAAACTCTCTGTATCAACACCAACCTCACGCTGAGTAACCAGACAATTTCCATGTTGATGTACAAACTCAATCGGATCTTCAATAGTAATAATATGACCAAAACTATTCTGATTACGATAGCCCACCATGGCTGCCAGTGATGTCGATTTACCTGATCCAGTGGCACCCACAAAAACCACCAGTCCACGTTTGGTCATTGCCACATCCTGTAGCACAGGTGGTAACATGAGTTCTTCAAACTTTGGAATTTCAGACTGAATAACACGCAACACCATGCCCATTGAACCACGTTGCGTAAACGCATTAACACGAAAACGTGAAACGCCTGGCAAACTGATGGCAAAATTCACTTCCTGCTCTGCTTCGAACTCTGCCAGCTGCTTGTCATTCATAATAGAACGCACCAGCATTTGAGTATGCTGAGGCGATAATGTCTGATTTGATAATGGAGACATCTTGCCATCAATTTTCATTGATGGCGCAGCACCTACTGTAATAAATAAATCAGAACCATTTTTTTGAACTAACATGCGCAATAAATCATGCATGTATCGGATAGCTTTATCTCTATCCATACGAACTCTCCAGAAATCTTTATTTACGAAAAATTATTCGGTTTACAAACTATCTTTATTTTGTGCCTTAGATGCAGCTTCATCCCTTGATACAACACCTCTTTCAACCAGTTCCTTCAGGTTCTGATCCAGTGTTTGCATACCAATAGACTGACCAGTTTGAATAGCCGAATACATTTGTGCTACTTTGTTTTCACGAATCAGGTTTCGAATAGCAGGTGTACCAATCATAATTTCATGAGCGGCGGCACGCCCCCCACCAATTTTTTTCAATAATGTCTGTGAAATTACTGCCCGTAATGATTCAGAAAGCATAGCTCGTACCATATCTTTTTCAGCTGCCGGGAACACATCAACTATACGATCCACAGTTTTAGCCGCGGAACTGGTATGCAATGTTCCGAAAACCAGATGCCCGGTCTCAGCAGCTGACAAGGCCAGACGAATGGTTTCAAGGTCACGCATTTCACCCACCAGAATAACATCAGGGTCTTCACGTAACGCTGAACGTAACGCCTCACTAAACCCCATGGTATCCCTATGGACCTCACGCTGATTAATGAGGCATTTTTTACTTTCATGCACGAATTCAATCGGGTCTTCAATGGTTAAAATATGGCCATAATCATTCTCATTGACATGATTCACCATACCGGCCAGGGTTGTTGATTTACCCGAACCGGTTGGCCCGGTAACCAGTACTATACCCCTGGGTGTTTCGGCAATGCTCTTGAAGATCTTGGGTGCATTTAATTCTTCCAGGGTAAGAATTTTCGATGGAATGGTACGAAAAACAGCACCCGCACCGCGATTATGATTAAAGGCATTAACACGAAAACGTGCCAGGCCGGGTATTTCAAATGAAAAGTCGGTTTCCCAATACTCTTCAAAGGTTTTACGTTGCTTGTCATTCATTATGTCGTACACCATGCCATGAATATCTTCATGGGTCATGGGATCAACATTTATTCGACGCACATCACCATCGACGCGAATCATCGGTGGCAGCTCAGCCGAAAGGTGCAAGTCAGATGCGCCATTTTTTACACCAAAGGCAAGCAATTGAGCAATATCCATCAGTTCTCCCCAAATAAGACCGTGTTAAACTTTATTCTGTCCTTTTTATAGTCAATATTTGCCCGAAATGCCTAACCAAACAGTTATTGCTGAAAATATTCATCGCTTGCAGGAGAGAATTGCGGATTTTGCCGCAAAATATGCTCGCCCCGTTAATGACATACTGCTACTGGCCGTCAGCAAAACTCGACCGGTGGAAGACTTACTGGCTGCCTATCAGGCAGGACAAAGACATTTTGGTGAAAACTATCTTCAGGAAGCGCTGGTTAAAATTCAATCATTACAGAACACCGATATTCAATGGCATTTTATTGGCGCCATTCAGTCCAATAAAACCCGTGATATTGCCAACGAATTTGACTGGGTACACAGTGTAGACCGCTCAAAAATTGCCCGCCGACTCAGTGAACAACGCTCACCTGATCGTGCACCTTTAAATATCTGCCTGCAGGTTAATATTAGCAATGAAAGGACTAAAGCAGGTATTACGCCTGACATGCTAACTCAGCTGGCGAAGGAGATTTCGACTCTGCCCAACATAAAACTCAGGGGATTAATGGCCATACCGGTTAAAACAGATTCGTTCCATGAACAACGATCCATTTTCCAGCAAATGCACCAGGCCATGGATCAGCTCAATCAACAGGGCTTCTCTCTGGATACTTTATCTATGGGCATGACCGAAGATATGGAAGCGGCTATAGCCGAAGGCGCAACGATTGTCCGCATTGGAACCGCAATATTTGGTCCCCGGGCACAAAAATAACCCAGGATCGTGTAGACTTGCCGACAATCAGAAATATTCTAAAAATATAGAACATGAACTACAAAATAACATTTATTGGTGGCGGCAATATGGCCAGCAGTCTGATTGGCGGACTACTGGCCAACCACTATGCTTCAGACAAAATCACGGTTGCCGAACCTGACAATGAAAAACTTCAGCAACTGCATAAACAATTTAACATTAATACAACAATGGATAATTGCGCCGCCATAGCATCATCCGACGTTGTTATCCTTGCGGTTAAACCACAAATTTTACAACAGGTATGCCGCGCTATTGCCGGTACGGTTCAAAACAGAAAACCTTTAATCATTTCTATTGCAGCCGGTATACGCAGTAGCGATATCAACCGTTGGCTGGGTAATAATTGCGCACTGGTACGCTGCATGCCAAACACGCCTTCCCTCATACAACTCGGAGCCAGCGGACTTTTTGCCAATTCTTCTGTAAATACAGAACAACGTGCCATTGCCGAAAGTATATTATCCGCAGCCGGCATAACACTGTGGGTAGACAATGAAGGCCTGCTTGATTCAGTTACCGCATTATCAGGTTCAGGCCCTGCCTATTTTTTTCTGCTCATGGAAGCTATGCAAAAAGCTGGCGAAAACCTTGGGCTTAATGCAGCCACGGCCAGACAGTTAACTTTGCAAACTGCAGTGGGTGCCGCTCAAATGGCAATAAATAGCGATCTCAGCACAACAAAACTACGTGAAAATGTAACTTCTAAAGGCGGAACCACAGAGGCCGCTATACATTATTTCCAGAATAATCATTTCGAACAGACCGTTCTAGAGGCATTAACAAAAGCTCGTGACCGTGCCATAGAAATGGCCAATTCCTTAGGTGAAGATCAATGAATCCTTTTGCATTTTTAGTCGACATACTGTTCCATTTATACACTGTGATTTTAATGTTAAGACTATTATTACAGTGGGTTCGTGCGGATTTTTATAATCCGGTTTGTCAGTTTATTGTCAAGGCGACTAACCCGGTTGTTATTCCATTACGTCGTTTTATTCCCGGCATCTGGGGCATAGACATCGCATCTTTAGTATTAATCTTGTGCTTTACTGCAATCAAAATCTTTCTAGTCTACGGCCTTTCTGGAATCGATATTTCCTTTGCCGGCGTTATTATAAAAACAGTCATCGAAACTATTATACTGACACTGGATATTTTCCTGTTTGCCATCATTATTCAGGCGGTACTTAGCTGGATAAATCCAGACCCCTACAACCCCATTGT
>JAOUMX010000183.1 GCA_029881275.1 Gammaproteobacteria bacterium
TCTGGCAACACCTTTAAAGCCCTTACCCTGCATAGCCAGGCACTTTTCTGGCCTTGCCAGTTTTGCAAATCCCATTCGTGTTTCATGGGGATAATTTAATTCGTGTGTTAATGCACCAGTTGGACACGCCAGCACGCATTGCAAACCATCACATGAAAAATCACAGGCTTGCGGTCTTGCATCAATGTATGGCACACCAATACCAAAACCATCCATAATATCTGCCAGTTTAATTGCTTCTACCGGACATACCTGTACACACTGACCACACTTGATACACGATGCCAGAAACTCATCTTCTTCCAAAGCGCCAGGAGGGCGCAAGCGAATCAAATCACCTTTAGCAACAGGATAATAACCAAGACCTGCTATACCAATAACACCGGCGGTTAACCCAATGGTACGAATAAATTCACGGCGTGCTTTTTCTTTACGAGATAAGCGCGGTTTTATAACTGGTTTTTGTTTATCTTCACTCATTATTTTGCAACTAACTTTGGCTGGTTATCTTTCATGACCAGTTCGGGCGGTGAAAATGGTGCCAGTCTTTCAAGAAAATCCAGCACTTCTAAAACTGGAGAACCTTTAAAAAATTCTGCTCCTGGAACATCCATCCAGATACGATCTGCATAGGAATAATATTCATAGGGAGTATCTCCTATAGCATCTTTATTTAAATCAAATCCCTGGTAATCATCCCAGTAATTTCCATCCCATTTATTTCGGTTAGCTGTACCACCATCACTCACAGACACCTGATTAATATTGCTTTTAAATTTGTTATTTATAAAGTGATTGCCGGGCCAGTCGTTTAAAAAACGCACGCCAATATTATTGAACGCAACCAGATTATTTTCTATGTGGTTAACAGTATCAGGTTGAAAAGGTGAGACATCCAGATAAAAACCAACCGCATTGTAGAGTAACTTATTATCAGTAATAGCAATTTCCGATGATTCTTTCATACCAATGCCAACACCCGTGGCACCATTGGCATGTGAAACTTCATTATTTCTAATTTCCACACCATCACTGTACATTAAAAAAATACCGACAGAATTATTCCAGTAATGATTGTTTTCAATTTTATTATACTGCGCGTACATAAAATGCAGCGCATAGCGTCCTCGTGTTGATCGATTATTCGCTATTAGATTATCTTTCGAGTACCAGACAACGGTATCTCGTGAATCATGAGTATAGTTATGGGTGATTTTATTACCAAAGCTGTACCATAATCGTATAGCATCACCACGCATACCAAGATCTACGGGCTTCGAACTTATTTCATTGCGCCGAACCACATTATATTCTGACTGTTGTAAATCAATGCCAAATAAACAGTTATCTATCACACTGTCTTTAATAACATTGAAATTACCTCGCACCTGAATACCTGCATCAATATCATTATGTGAATTACCAGAATTGGTTAAATGAATATTACGTATGACTGCACCATCAGTATCTAAATAGATAACTGAACCCTTGCCACCCGCATCAATAGTGGCTTTATTTTGACCATCCAGGGTGATGGTTTTATCTATCAGAATTGGGCCTTTATAAACACCTGGCTCGAGTGTTATAACATCACCTTTTTTAGCTGCATCAATTCTTTCCTGCAGCGATTTTAGTTCTACCGCATTAACCTGCGAAACAAAATTTAGCATTAAAGCATATAAAACGACTTTTATATGCTTTGCGGCAATGTGCATCAATCACCTTCATTCTGAATTTGTTTTTTTCGTACCAAACCTGCAACAATCAGCATCGCAGAAATTCCCAGCATCATAAAATATCCCATATGCGGGTAAGAGTGTGTCGAAAACTGCGCAACCTTACCCTGACCAAATACAGTTGGCATAAATGGCTTAACAGCAAATGCACCCATCGTATTCAGATTATGGCCAAAATACCAAAGCCAGGCCGCATAATCGATGACAAAAAACACTGGCAGCAAAATGGGCACTATAATCAGCAACCAGTAAAACAATGGTGTTAAATATGCCCCGACAACCAATAATACCATCGCTGCAATTAACGCAATGACAATACCATTTGTCCAGACACGCATGACATCCACCTTGTCTTCTATTATATCTACCTGTCGAAAATAAATACCCAGAGTATCCCTGTAGCTTTCAGTAACTGCTTCAATACCACTCCAGTCATGAATATCAGCAACATCCAGATCCAGTGATGACTGTAAAGCCTGCCTGTATCCATCGCTCAACATCATGACGCCGCTCTCTGTATACATTGCCATATACATCCAGAGCGCAATAGCTGTAAATCCAGCCGTCATAATCATAGCGCGCAGTTTTTTCTTACGACAGGCAAAACCGATTATCATGACTCCCAAAAAAGACACCAGGAACTGTGATAAGGCTCTTTCAATCGGTCCGCCACTGGCAATTGGGTACATTCCGACATAATGATTTATCGTATCCATTTCATGTACACAATTTAGTGCTTCTTCGACCTGTACTTCATCACTTTTTACCAGACTGCAGCCATTAAACACGCCATTAAAATGGAAGTGAATTCTAATGCCGTCAGGAAATGCCTCAGGAGGATAATTAGGCGCTTTTAATGACACCCACCAGATGGGCGTGAAATACATAATCGCTAATACAATTAAAGTTATTCCCAGCAATGCATTAACTGTCAGTGAACGCTTTCTGTCATCAGCACTTGTCATGAATACCTCTATACAACGCTTAAAATCAAACCGGGGTGCTGCTTACGCTAGCACCCCGGAGTCAGCTTAACAAATTAACAATCTGAAATCAGGATTTCACACTGCTTTTTCATAACTCACTATTTAAAATCTGGATTCTTCCAGTCTTTCGATGGCGCCAATAAATGTTTCTCCACTGGAATACGTGACACATAATTAATAACCATCTTCATATCCTTATCGGAAAATTCTTTAATCTGTTTTACCATGTCGGGATTGGCATTACGGCGCTTACCATCTCGTATCCATTCAAATTGACGTAACATGTATTTATAATGCTGACCATCGATACGAGGATAATACTTAGTTTTATCACCCTGACCGTGATCACCATGACATTTTACGCAGTTGTCCTTATATAATTTTTTACCCTGCTCAAATTCCGGCGTGCCTTCTGCCCATTCACCTTTTCCATTGTCCGGATTCATAGGTAACTTGGCTATATAAGCAACCACATCAGCCAGTGCCTGCGCATCACCAATCGACTCTGGAAGAGCAAATGGATACATGGTGGGATTATCACGATTCCTGGCACGAATATCGGCCAGCTGTTTAATCAATACTTCTCGATGCTGCCCAGCCAACTGCGGGAAGGTACCATCCGGAGTACCCCAGCCTTCGGGGTAATGACAGGCAGAACACACTTCATAAACATCCATACCATTTTCCACATCGGGTGTCAGACTCATTGCATCATCTTTTTCACCACCTGCTTCATTCCATGCCGCTGACTGAAATGATACTGCCATACTCATGGTGAATATGACCGAGGCGATTAACTTACTTTTTTTCATACCTGTTTCTCCAGATACCCGCCGTTTTCCCAAACAACGGGCATAACTTTAATGTGCACGTAAATTAATACCTTAGCCCAGTGAATGCCTTGACATTCATCAAACCGATTACCGGGATTATTTAACTTCTGATAAGTATTTGGCAAGTGCCGCCATTTCTTCATCATTAACCATATGCATAATGCCTTTCATAGCCGCTGTCATACCGT
>JAOUMX010000184.1 GCA_029881275.1 Gammaproteobacteria bacterium
TGCTGCATTAACAGACTTGATGTAATCAGCTGATTTAGCCGCCCAGTCAGCCGGCAGATCACCGCTCATACGACGCTCGAATTCTGCTGCCAGTTCTGGGTACGCCGCTTTGTAAGCTTCGAATTTAGCATTCCAGTCTTTTTCAGCTGCAGCGCCTTTTTCTTTAGCATCCCAGCCGTGATAAACCTTAGCAGGCACTTCGAAAGGACCATGATCCCAGCCCAGAGCGGCTTTAGTCAGGTTAATTTCTTCTTCACCTAATGGCGCACCGTGACAGGCATGTGAACCGGCCTTGTTAGGAGAACCGAAACCGATAGTGGTTTTACAGCAAATCATTGTAGGCTTGTCAGTCATAGCCTTGGCCATATCAATCGCTTTCTGGATCGCATCTGGATCATGACCATCAACGCCAGGAATCACATGCCAGCCGTAAGCTTCGAAACGAGCAGGTGTATTATCAGTAAACCAGCCTTCTACATGACCATCGATAGAAATACCGTTGTCATCCCAGAATGCGATCAGCTTGCCCAGACCCAATGTGCCGGCCAGTGAACAGGCTTCATGAGAAATACCTTCCATCAAACAGCCATCACCCAGGAACACATAAGTATTGTGATCAACAATGTTATGACCTTTCTGGTTGAACTGGCCTGCCAGTGCTTTTTCAGCAATCGCCATACCCACGGCATTGGTAATACCCTGACCTAATGGACCCGTGGTGGTTTCAACGCCGGGCGCATAACCATATTCAGGATGGCCTGGTGTTTTGGAATGCAACTGACGGAACTGCTTCAGATCATCAATAGACAGGTCGTAACCGGTCAGGTGAAGCAGTGAGTAAATCAGCATTGAGCCATGACCATTAGACAGAATAAAGCGGTCACGGTTAGCCCAGCCTGGATTGGCAGGATTATGATTCATGTGGTCGTTCCACAGTACTTCAGCGATATCCGCCATACCCATAGGGGCACCTGGATGACCTGAATTAGCCTTTTGAACGGCATCCATACTTAGGGCACGGACTGCATTTGCAAGCTCTCTGCGCGATGACATAGGCTTTTCTCCAATAAAGTTGATATTCGTTAGCCACCCCGCTTAATGACGCAATGGCCTTAATTCTTATTAATTCTGGGTCGAACAGTCAGACCCTAAAACGCAAGGGGCGCTATTTTCCCCTACTTGACCGTTTTCAGCAACTATGGATTATGAATAGGAGACGATCACTTTAAATAGATCAATAAGTTAGCGACCACAAAAAGGGAGCCAATCAAGTGCCCGCGATGCCCGGCAGTCGACCATTAATCACTTATTATTCAACAAGTTGAGAAAGATTACCCCGTCAACTATCGGGCGATTAAAAGAATAAACCGGGGAAACATCTGCACAACCCTGATTTATCCAGTAATAAAAAATTAAGATTACGCAGATGAGGAAAAACTAGTCTTCGTCCTTCCATTTAATCGAACAGCCCATACTGGGAATTTGCTCAGCAGGGCCGGATCCTGTTTCAGCAACCTGCTTCATAGCCTCAAATAGATCTCGACGCACACCAGGATCAGCCGCTTCCTTTCGACTGGCATCAAGGCGCCCTCGATACTGTAATTTGAGGTCTGCGTTATATCCAAAAAAATCCGGCGTACAGACAGCACCATAAGCCCTGGCTACAGCCTGGGTCTCATCGATCAGATAGGGAAAATCAAAATCAAATTCCTCTGACACCCTCTTCATGTTCTCAAATGAATCTTCTTCATACAGAGATGGATCATTGGACATAATAGCTACCGTATTGATTCCTATCGCTTTTAATTCACGGGTATCACGAACAATACGATCTCTGATGGCCTTGACATAAGGGCAATGATTACAGATAAACATTACCAGCAATCCTTTCTCTCCCTTGCATGACCGCAAAGACCAGGTGGCACCGTCAACACCGGGTAAAGAAAAATCAATCGCATCGTGTCCAAAATCACATACCGGGGTTTCAAGACTAACCATTCAAAAAAGCCTCCAAAAAATTGCTATATATTATTCTTTAAAATGTAGAATTAAACCCCATATGATTCTCAGGGCAATTTTTCAACCGTGACTTACTGATTCAAGAGTTTAAGTCTATAGACATGCATAAACCCAAACACCCTATTTTATTTAGAACTTTATATAGCTCAGGCATATTATGCGTGCTAAAATGAGCAGTTCAGTTTTAGATTCATGACTCGCGAAAAGGCGGCTATGGCACAAGAAGACCCAGCAATTTCTACAGAAGAAGATAAACAATCCCGGCTCAAACAATTAATCGCTAAAGGCAAAGAACAGGGCTACCTGACTTATGCCGAGGTAAATGACCATTTACCTCAGGATATTGTTGACCCCGAGCAGGTTGAAGACATTATCAACATGATCAATGACATGGGTATCACTGTGCACGAAATTGCACCGGACACCGAATCACTGGTCCTTTCTGACGCCAGCGCAACGGATGACTCCGCTGCAGAAGAAGCCGCTGCTGCACTGGCTTCTATCGAAAACGAATTTGGTCGCACCACTGACCCTGTTCGTATGTATATGCGCGAAATGGGCAGCGTGGAACTTCTCACACGAGAAGGTGAAATCGCCATTGCAAAACGCATCGAAGAAGGCATCAAACAGGTACATACTGCCCTGGCCACGAATCCGCGCTCAGTTCTTCAGGTGCTTAAAACCTACGAACAGATTGAAGCCGGCGAAATCCGACTGACTGATTTAATCATTGGCTTTGCCAGTGATATCAGCGATGAAATCGCACAACCTCAATCAACCGCCCCTTCTGATATCGATAACGATACTGATAATGATACTGATATCGATGATGACGATGATGATGACGATGATGAAACACCGGTTATCGAAGAAGACACAGGGCCCGATCCAGAAGAAGCAAAGAAAGTATTTGCGGAACTGCAGAAATCCTATGATAAAACCATAGCCGCACTGGGCAAGAAAAACAAAAAGAACGCTATAAAAGCCCGTGAAGAAATGTCCGAAATATTTATGGAACTGCGCTTCCTGCCTAATATAGTTATCGCCATGGGCAAGGAACTACGCACCACCATCGAACGCGTGCGTATGCTGGAAAGATTAATCCTGAATTTATGTGTTAATAAAGCACATATGCCACGCAAAACCATGATTCAATCATTCCCTGACAATGAAACCAATGCCAAGTGGATTGAACAGTATCTGGAAGGCCATGAGTATTCAGAAAAACTGGCAGAACTGGCACCGGAAATTAAACAGACCCAGTTAAAACTTGCCTTGCTTGAACGCGAATTTGGCTTAAGCATTGCCGACATAAAAGAAATTAACCGTAAAATGTCAATCGGCGAAGCAAAAGCCCGTCGTGCGAAAAAGGAAATGGTTGAAGCTAATTTACGTCTGGTTATTTCAATTGCTAAAAAATACACCAATCGCGGACTCCAGTTTCTTGATCTTATTCAGGAAGGTAATATCGGTTTGATGAAAGCCGTTGATAAATTCGAATACCGTCGTGGTTACAAATTTTCTACCTATGCAACCTGGTGGATTCGTCAGGCAATCACCCGTTCGATTGCAGATCAGGCACGCACCATTCGTATTCCGGTTCATATGATTGAAACCATCAATAAACTGAATCGTATTTTCCGTCAGATGCTACAGGAAATGGGTCGCGAACCAACACCTGAAGAACTCGCGGAAAAAATGGATATGCCGGAAGACAAGGTTC
>JAOUMX010000185.1 GCA_029881275.1 Gammaproteobacteria bacterium
CACATCAAAACCAAACGCGGCTTCATTTCCTTGCATCGGTTCAATATAGTGAACAACCACATATTGATCTCTGTTCGCAGCCTGAATAATGTTACCTTTAGCGTCACGCTCCTTAATCTGAAAATTGTCAAAACCCTCTCCACGAATCATTTTCTCAAAATCATCGCGCTGGTCATGTTTTATAACAGGGTTCCAGCTTAAACCCTTTATGCCGGGTTTTAATACCATATATTTTACAAATGAATGAAAATCGTCGCGCGTAACATTAGATGAACTGGCATAAAAACGTTCGATGGACACCACCATTTGCAGATAATTTTCAAAACTGGCCTTAAACTCATCAACAACATCACTGGCAACTGACCTGAAATCAAACTGGGTTCGCTCCAGCTCCCATTTACTCACCCATAAAAACAGAATAATAACGGCCGCCAGCACAATCATTAACGGTAACGCAATAGACGTGCGACGCCCCCACCAGAGTGACCGGGGTCTGGCAAAGGCAATAAACATCAGCGGCACTATGATCGTGACACCAAACAGGTCACCCACCCACCAGGTAATCCAGCTATTAACGTAATCATGCCCGGAAATGAAACCGGTTGCTAACAGACTGGTGGCACCAAAACTCGCGTTAATCAGACAGGCAACCGGTCCGGCCAGCAGCATAAACAGAAATATATCCCGCTCTTTGTCCAGCGCGGCTGGAAAACCGATTACCCGCCGAACCAACCACGCACCAGCCCATGCCTGAAGAACTGCACCCGTTGCCGCTGCCACAGCAACACCAAAACCAGACAGTGTGAGTGGTGCAAGTTCTATACTCACCCAGACATTTAATAACACAGACCCGAAAAACACGCCCGGCCAGAGACGATTGCCCCAGATGAGCAACGCGGCGACAGCAATGCCGGCCGAAGGAAAAATAGCAGTAGCATAACCGGGAGGAATCGCCAGCAGTAAGGCCAGGCGACCCAACACTGCATAGCTGATACACAAAACCAGAATACTAATCAAGCGAGATAACATTAATTTTTGTGCTTATTTTTTATAATTTAATTTCAACAATCAACCGCAGTGAAACAGACGCATTCATAAAATACTATAGCACTATTAGTACATAGTAGTGTGCTGGCCTGTCTTTATATTTATACATCAACAAGGTTAAAAGAAGATTATAAAAATAGTTATTTTTGAAAAAGGATAAGGATGTTAACTGGAACGAAATCACTGATCAGTTAGATGCCATGCCAGATCAATAAAATAGCGCATAAATAACAAACAGAATCACTCAGCTATTAACGGTGATTGCTCTCTTTTATTCCATTGGCCAGACAATATGTCGAATATTATTCTTCCCCGATTTTTTTACGTCATACATCAAATCATCTACCCGTTTAATCATGTCTCGACTGGTATCCATGACCTTTAAAAATGTCACTGCCCCCATACTGAAAGTAACCGGCCATTGTTTTTTCTGCATCGCAGCTAACAGTTCTGCCTGAAGTTTTTCTAATACCTGCTGAACAGAATCTTTGACTACCGGATATAACACGGCAAATTCATCGCCCCCAAGGCGAGCAGCAAAATCAGATTGTCTAACATTGGCTGACAGCGTATTAGCAACCACAATCAGCAACTCATCGCCGACGTCATGCCCCAGGGTATCATTAACGTATTTAAAATTATCCAGATCGAAATAAGCAATGGTCAGGGGCTCAGGATAACGACACAAACGTGCATACTCCCGTTCCAGTTGTTCCTGAAAATAACGGCGATTGGCAAGACCGGTCAGCGGATCCGTATCGGCAAGGCTTTCTTCAAGTTCGAACTTTTCCTTAACGATTATTAACAGACGCAGGATAATCAGAAAAAAAGCCAGCCTGACCAGAGTATTCCAGACCGGTGCCAGCAACATAGTGTAATGAGCACCAGAAGCCAGATCGGCACATAACCAGATAATGGCAGAAACAACAGCGACGATAAAACCTTCTTTCTTACCACCATACCAGGCAGCTAACATAATAGGCATTGTATAAAATACAGAAAACGACAACTCAGAACCGCTGAGATAATCCAGTACACCAATAAAAAAACTGCTTACCAGACAAAATCTAAGACAACCCTGAGCACCCAGGCTTTCAAGGTAATTAAACAAATATTTCGACAAACCAACTGACACGATAACACCCCTCGCCAGGGAATTTTTGTATTTTACAGCACCAGTTATATATCATTTATGAGGCAACCGGAATCGGTCATGACTCAATCATATTATGATTTTATTGCCACCGTCTCAATCAGACTGACACGATCTTCATCCAGATTACGATGCAGATTATAGGCCTTGGTAAGAATATCATTACCAACCAGCAGGTGCACACCCAGCTCCGGCAAATCCGGTTCACCCTGTGGCTCGGTCATATGAGCAAAGGCCTTCCGGGCAAGATCGGTTTTGTCGTTCCAGACATCAATATCAAAACCGGCGGCGGTAATGACATCGCGGAAGGGTTCCGGTGGCAGCAGAAAACTCATGGAACTGTCCTGCGCCCAGGGCACCGGAAAATAAACCGGTGAATTTTTATGACCACAGACCTCATAAAGCACCGCACGACCGCCGGGTTTGAGCACCCGATAAACTTCTTTTAACCAGCCCAGTTTATCCTCGACATTCATATTCATCTGGATCGACCAGGCACCGTCAAAGGCATTGTCATCAAAGGGCAACTCAAGGGCACTGGCGGCATGAAAGCTGACCCGTTCCTGCATATTGAGTAAGCGGGTTAATCGTTCCGCGGCATCAATGTATTCATCGCTCAAATCAATACCGGTTACACAACAACCGGTTTCATGCGACAAACGCCGAGTCGAACCGCCGACGCCACAACCAACATCAAGAATATGCATATCCGGGGTGAAACTGGCGAGCTTGATCAGTTCTTTGGTAGCGGTATCACCGCGGATATGAAACTCATCCACCGGCTGAAGATCATCCAGTGTCACACGGGATAAATCCTTACCCAGTTCATTCAGCCCATCAATGATCTTGTTATACAGATTATTCGGTGAGTAATAACTGTAAATATGTTTCATATTTATGTCCTTAAGAACGGGGGGAGACAAAACCTGTTTTCATGACGCTCACGTCAGATGCAGGCGCTGACCTATATTAATGCCAATGCATCCCGGTTGTCACCGACAAACTGAATGTCAGGCCTGATTCAAAAAACTTATAAACTAAAGTTATAAGTTATTCCTACCAGAAACACGCGCTCATTAAAATCGATGAGCTTAATATTATTCACTGTCTTTTCAGCCGTTAAATACTTTACCGCACCATAAAATCCGAAGCGCTCAAAATACCGATAGCGCACACCGGCTTCCAGGTTAAACAGATTATCCTTCTCCCGTGCACCCGGATTATTGATATCACTCGGCACTTCGAGCCAGCCGATTCCGCCACCAAAAAAATAATTCAGCCTTTCATTACTGACTACATGCGCCACATACAGCAGATTGATAGCGATCAGGTTCGATATTTCATAGGCATGGGTGGGCTCAGGGCTGTTGGTGTAATATTCACTGGACACTGACAGGGCAACCGGCCATGCACGTGGCTTGATATCGATGGCCAGCTGGTCACCACCGAGCGAACCAACCGGTGTTCGACTATCCCTGAAACCGCCCATACCCAGTCTCAGGGTAAAATCAACTGTTCGCTCATAAGGCGTTACAAC
>JAOUMX010000072.1 GCA_029881275.1 Gammaproteobacteria bacterium
TAGCCGAACAGAAAAAAGAAACTTTAGCTATAGCAAACACCACAAGTCAGCCCGTAACAGAAGTAGCCAGTAACGAATCGGTAATTGAAAAACCAATTGAAGATTACAAACCTGTTAGTCCAGTAGAAACAGTCGAGATGACAGAAAGCGAGCATTCGATGCCCGAAAAAACATCTTCAGTCATCGAAGAGATACAGGAAAAGCAGGCAACAATTATTGAAAAATTATCTGCAACAGTTGATATGATCAATCAGAAAGTAGACAAACTTTTCAATAACAGCAACACAACTGTAAGCACTCAACAGGCGCCGATAAACAACCAGGAAATTACCACACCACCAGCTGAAACTATTGTCAGCCAGACATATTCAATACCCAATAACAATATGTCATCTGATACTAGTCAGATGTTAACAAGAGCCAGGCAATCCTTCTGGAATGGTAATGCGCAACTTTCTGAAAAACTATATTTAGAACTTATCCATCACCAGGAAACAGATCCAGATATTTATGGTGAGCTAGGTAATGTTTATTACACTCAAGGAAAATGGAAACAGGCAGGCGAAGCATATTATGAGGCTGCTATTCGCCTATTAGAACTTAATCAAAACGATCAGGTTCATTATTTATTAAGGGTTATTCAAGGGCTTGATACTGCAAGCGCAGAAAGGCTCAAACAGAAAATATCTGGATAAAACCTTTAAAATTAACATAAGTGGTATAAGACAATGTCAACCAATGATGAGGCACAACCTAAAAAGAAAATTAAATCTGTCAGGGACGTCATTATAGAATCTATTGAGTGTGAACCAGGGACACCAGGGTGTACCGGTGACCCTGATACCTGCCCAAATGATCCTAACCGATGCGACAAAAAACTATCTATGTTTGGTTACTATGATGACACTATCAAAGATAGTGTTGAGCATGTGTTATGCAATCATATGGGAGAACTTAATCAAACTTTTGCATCCAGCGCTCGCAGATGGGAAATGGTTGTATATCCTTCTCTGTTTGCATTCATTTTACTGGCAACTTATGGATTCTTTCTCATATACAGTTTAACTAATGATGTTGGCAGTGTAGCTAAAGACATGAAATCAATCAGTCAAAACATGCAGGCAGTGGTAGTTCATATGGACACGCAAACTATAACTATGAAAGAAATGAATGTACATGTTCGAAATATGGGGCTTTCAGTGAATCAGATGACTCATGAAGTAGCTGTTATGAATAATAGCATTTCTCGCCCTATGCAGTTTATGAATTCATTTACACCTTGGTAATTAAACCATTATTAACTAATATCGGGAGCAAACAAATGACAACTAAAAACGAGAAAAATGACGATACAATTAAAGATAATACAGACAGCAATACAAATGCTGATAAAACCAGCAAAATCGCTGAAAAACTCGAAAATCTCAATTCAAAACATGAAGACACTGCGACACAGGATAATAACGGGCATAAGTTTTCACCATTATTAATTACACTATTAGTCGCTATACCGATTGCGGGAATCATCGCATATATAAATATGCCTGAATCCTTTAATCGTCTGTTTTCATCAAGCAATAATTCATCCTCGTCAGCACCAAATCCTTATACACACCCTGAAATGACAAATTATGCAGCGACTAATCAATGGAATCGTCAACAACCTGAATGGGTTACACAACAACGCGATGATATGGAAAAACGGCGTGCAGAATTTCTCAAGCAGAATGCTGGAAATTATCCGCAAAACCCAGGTGCTATGGAGCCACCAGAACCACCACAGTGGGTGAAGGATAGACAGGCTGAAATGCCACAATGGTCAAAAGACGGAAAGATGGAAGCGCCGCAGTGGGTGAAAGACAGACAGGCTGAAATGCCACAGTGGGTCAGGGACAGACAGGCTGAAATGGAACGTGAAATGGCAAAATATCAGCAACCTAATACTTACCCTAACAACAGAGGGTATAACTGGACACCAGAACCACCTGCTTATATGCAACACCCTGGCCCAAACTCCTATCAGCAACCTAATCAGCCTATGATTGATAATCAGGCCCAGGCATACCAGAATCCTGTGAATGCTTATCCGCCACAAGGGCAGGGACAAAATCAGTATAACAATTCGTACAATTATCCTGTTAATCCCTATTACAACGCACCTTATTATTATGGACCAGGCCCTAACTATTATGGACCTTATGGCTGGAATGGTTATAGATACAGATAACAATAAAAATTCTCAGTATCACTGATAAATATCTTATAGAGACGTCTGAATATCAGGCGTCCCTATAATCTGTATATTGCTTGACCTTTTTAGACCGTATTACCTGTACCCAATCATCATTCCAATCACACTAACTTTATAGTGTCATATAACTTTAACTATGTAATATAACTATATGTATTTTATATTTATTATTGCTAATTTAAAGTCTGGAAAAAATAATAATCCTGTTACCCAATTGCCATAAAGATCTAAATAACCATCTTTATTTCAGCATTAAAATTTACTAAACAGGTTATCCTTCAATCATTAATCCAAACTTCTACGATTTCACCCTGGCCAGTTATGGTAATATGCCGCGCCATGCAAACCCGTGATTTTGATTACTATTTACCCGATAACCTTATTGCCCAGTACCCATTAGCTGAGCGAACGGCCAGTCGTCTATTACACGTCTCAGGCAACAAATTTTTCGATCGCATTTTTTCCGATGTCATTGATTTGTTGAATCCCGGCGATTTACTGGTATTTAATAACACCAAAGTTATACCCGCACGCCTACATGGTCACAAATCAACCGGCGGTAAGGTTGAAGTTCTAATCGAGCGCCTGCTTGATAATCATTGCGTACTGGCACACATACGCTCGAGCAAGTCACCCAAACCCGGCACAATATTGTTACTGGAATCTGAGCTAAGGGCTGAAATGACGGGGCGCCAGGGTGAATTATTTGAGCTAAAGTTTTTATCCGATACCAATGTTATTGACCTGCTCGAAACCCATGGTCACATGCCATTACCACCTTATATCGATCGAGCAGATGAACACAGTGATCAGCAACGATATCAAACGGTTTACGCCAAACACCCGGGCGCCGTTGCAGCACCAACGGCAGGATTACATTTTGATGAGGCACTACTGCATACTATTAAGGCTAAAGGAATAAACTTTGGCTATGTCACTTTACATGTCGGTGCCGGCACCTTTCAACCTGTACGATGTGAAAGGATTGAAGATCATCACATGCATGCAGAGTACATTGATGTGGATAACAACATTGTCGAGCAAATATCTGAAACACGACAGCAGGGTGGTCGCGTTATCGCGGTTGGCACCACCGCCGTCAGAAGCCTTGAATCTGCTGCCAGGTCAGGACAACTCTCTGCTTATAAAGGCGATACCAGTATCTTTATTTACCCGGGCTACAAATTTAACGTTGTCGACGCTCTGATCACCAATTTTCATTTACCCCAATCGACTTTATTAATGCTGGTGTCGGCTTTTGCGGGTTATGACTCTATAATGGCCGCCTACCAGCATGCTGTTCAATCACAGTATCGATTTTTCAGTTACGGTGATGCCATGTTTATCGACAAAAATACTGCTTAGTCGATACCGAACAACCGTGCAATAAAGTAATAAATAACATTAAAAAGTATTCCTATGTCATTGATGAAATTCGATTTATTAAAAGGTGAAAAAGGCCCGAGAAGGGGGAGACTGAATTTTCCCCGCGGCACCATAGAAACACCGGCTTTTATGCCTGTGGGGACTTATGGCACGGTAAAAGCAATGACACCAGAGGAACTAAAAGAGATCGGTGCCGAGATCATCCTGGGCAATACCTTCCACCTCATGCTCAGACCGGGCACTGACATCATCAAATTGCACGGCGACCTTCATGACTTCATGCACTGGGACAGGCCAATCCTTACTGACTCCGGTGGCTTTCAGGTTTTTAGCCTTGCCAAGTTACGCAAAATTACCGAGGAGGGTGTCAGCTTCAATTCACCGGTAGATGGCAGCAAAGTTATGCTGACACCGGAAACTTCCATGCAGGTACAAAAGGATCTCGGCTCCGATATTGTTATGATCTTTGATGAGTGCACACCTTATCCAGCTACGGAAGACCAGGCCAGAGAGTCCATGGAGCTGTCATTGCGCTGGGCAAAGCGTAGCAAGGACGCACATGATGATAACCCTTCAGCGCTGTTTGCCATTGTTCAGGGCGGCATGTACCCGGAACTCAGACATCAGTCAGCCAATGGACTGGTTGAGATTGGTTTTGATGGCTATGCCATCGGTGGCCTGTCCGTTGGCGAACCGGAAGAAGAACGCAATAAGGTACTGGAATGCACCACGCCTTTATTACCGACAGATAAGCCCCGTTACTTAATGGGTGTCGGTACACCGGAAGATATAATAGAGTCGGTGCGTCGTGGTATAGATATGTTCGACTGCGTTATGCCGACACGTAATGCCCGTACCGGCTTCCTCTATACCTCTACCGGTATTCTTAAAATTCGCAACAGCCAGTATAAAAACGATACCCGTCCGGTCGATGAAAATTGCCAGTGCTATACCTGTCGCAACTATAGTCGCGCCTATTTACGCCATCTGGACAAATGTAAAGAAATACTCAGCTCTCGGCTGAATACCATCCATAATTTGCACTATTACCAGCAATTAATGTCAGAAATACGCAAAGCGATTGAAGAAGACTGCTTTGATGACTACGTAAATGATTTCTACACGAAACGGGGTATGGCATAATACGTCGCTATTTAATGCCATGCTGGCTAATAATTAATCATAAAGACAACAGAAAATAAACTTAGGGGTACAACATGAGCTTTTTCATATCCGACGCACTGGCAGAAGCCGCACCAGCCGCACAACAGGGTGATCCAATTACAGCCCTATTATTCCCATTAGGCCTGATCTTTTTATTCTATTTCTTCCTGATTCGTCCCCAAAGCAAACGCGCCAAAGAACACAAAGCCATGACCGAAGCCCTTAGCAAAGGTGACGAAGTCGTCACACAGGGCGGTATTCTGGGCAAAATAACATCCATTGGTGAAAATTTCGTTTCCATTGAAATCGCCAAAGACACGGTTATTAATGTACAAAAACATTCCGTTGGCGCTCTTATGCCAAAAGGAACCATCAAGGAAATGAAAGCGGAATAAAGAGTCAACACTATGATGAATCAATACCCTGTATGGAAATACCTGTTACTGGTATTTGTCATATTGTTTGGCAGCATATTTGCGCTGCCAAATCTTTATGGTGAAGACCCGTCAGTTTTGATAAGCAAACGAAGTGAGAGCATTGATATAGCGACAAAAGATCGAATTGTCGATTTGCTTAAACAATCCACTGTTAATTATAAATCGCTGGAACATAACGATGGCAAAATTCTGATTCGTTTATCGTCAGAAGATGCACAGTTATCCGTTGTTGATCAGATCAAAGCATTAGATATGTTCAAAAACAATAATAACTACACCATTGCCCTGAACCTCGCGCCAGCCACACCGGCATGGCTACAAAGCATTAGTGCAGCACCTATGTATTTAGGTCTGGATTTACGCGGTGGCGTTCACTTTCTGATGGAAGTGGATATGGACTCAGCCATTAAGCGACTGGAAGATATTTTAATGTCTGATATGCGTAGCCATTTGCGCGACAAGAAAATCCGCTACCTGGGTGTCACACTTAATAGCAATGTCATTAATATTAAATTCCGTGACGCTGACAATATGGAACAAGGTCGCATCGCTCTGAAAAGCGAATTCAAAGATCTTGAATATGCGACTGATGAAGAAAATCTTTTAGTTACTGCCAAATTGACAGAAGTGGTTATTCGCAATGAGAAGCGCTCAGCCATTCAACAGAACGTAACCACATTACGTAATCGCGTCAATGAACTGGGGGTTGCCGAACCTGTTATTCAGCAACAGGGGGACTCAAGAATCGTTGTTCAGCTTCCTGGCGTACAGGATACTGCCCGTGCAAAAGAAATTCTGGGTGCAACAGCAACACTTGAATTCAGACTTACCGAAGGCACTCTGACAGAATGGCATGAAGCTGAAAAATCCGGTCATGTTCCACTCAATGCAAAACTTTATCACGAACGTAATGGTGACCCGGTACTACTCAAACGTCGCGTTATCGTGACGGGTGACCAGATCAATGATGCTGCATCAACAATTGATCAACAAAGTGGAACACCTGCCGTTTCTGTAAGACTGGATGGCAAGGGTGCTAAAAAAATGGGTGAAACAACACGCGAAAATGTTGGCAAACCCATGGCTGTTGTATTTATTGAAAACAAAGTCGAAACAAAAACTATCGACGGCAAAGACATCAAAGTCCGGACCAGAACTGAAGAAGTTATTAATATTGCTACTATTCGTGACAGTTTCAGTAAAAACTTCCAGATTACCGGTTTAGGATCAACAGAAGCACGTGATCTTGCACTGTTATTACGTGCTGGCGCATTGAGAGCACCGGTAGAAATTGTTGAAGAACGTACTGTTGGCCCAAGCCTTGGTAAAGACAACATTGAAAAAGGCTTTACCTCAGTGGTGATTGGTTTTGTACTGGTACTGGTTTTTATGGTGGTCTATTACAGAACATTTGGCATTTTCGCCAATATCGCACTAACCGCTAATCTGGTGATTATTGTTGCGATCTTATCACTCCTTCAAGCCACACTAACGCTGCCGGGTATTGCTGGTATTGTATTAACCGTGGGTATGGCAGTTGATGCCAACGTGCTGATTTTTGAACGTATCCGTGAAGAATTACGTAATGGCAATTCACCACAGGCCAGTATCCATTCCGGTTATGCAAAAGCATTTAGCACCATTGCTGATGCAAATGTCACCACACTGATAGCCGCTATTGTGCTTTTCAGTTTTGGTACAGGGCCAATTAAAGGTTTTGCAATTACCTTATCAATTGGAATTTTAACATCCATGTTTACCGCAATCATGGGCACGCGTGCGCTGGTTAATTTGACCTATGGCGGTCGTAACGTGTCAAAACTTTCAATATAAGGTAACAGGGACATGCAAATATTTAAAACCAAATTAGAATTTGACTTCATGGGCAAACGTAAAGCTGCCCTGGGAATCTCTTTATTACTTATTGCCTTTTCCATCGCCAGCATAGCGATTCGTGGACTTAATTTTGGTATTGATTTCACCGGTGGTTATTTAATCGAAGTAGGCTATCCTGAAGCTATAGAACTAACGCCTGTGCGTAGCGCACTTGAAAAAGCAGGCTTTAAGGATGCTCAGGCTCAGCACTTTGGTACATCAAAAGACATTCTGGTTCGCCTCGCACCTCGTAATGACATTAACCAGGCTGACTTAACTACTCAGGTACTTAATGTTCTACAGTCTTCA
The DNA here is from genome assembly GCA_029881275.1 of Gammaproteobacteria bacterium. Lineage (GTDB taxonomy): Bacteria > Pseudomonadota > Gammaproteobacteria > SZUA-229 > SZUA-229 > JAPHQX01. The sequence continues at coordinate 7,423 of JAOUMX010000072.1, forward strand.
ACCGAGCAAACCGTCAATATGAGACGTGTTGAGTTTGTTGGTCCACAGGTTGGCGAGGAATTAAGAGAGCAGGGTGGCATGGCTATGCTGATTGCTTTACTGGGCATACTGATTTATATCGGCTTCCGCTTCCAGTTTAAATCATCAGTGGGTGCCATACTGGCACTGATCCATGACGTCATCATTACCATTGGTGTTTTCTCTGTTATTCAAATGGAATTTGATCTTACTGTACTCGCAGCAATCCTTGCGGTTATTGGTTATTCATTAAACGATACTGTCGTAGTGTTAGATCGTATTCGTGAAACATTTAGAGCACAACGCAAGGGAACACCCTTAAGTATTCTAAACTTATCCATAAACGGCACGCTATCGCGTACATTAATGACATCATTAACAACGTTACTGGTACTGGTTGCTTTGTTTTTTCTGGGTGGTGAAGTTATTCATGGCTTTGCTTTTGCATTGATTGTCGGTGTCTTTGTCGGTACCTACTCATCAATTTATGTTGCAAGCACCGCATTGTTACTAATGAATGTCAGCAAGCAGGATTTTCTAGAAATGGCGAAAGATGATTCGCCTGTTGATGATATGCCATAAACACACCATAACATGCCAGGGATGGCATGTTATTTGTTTTCTGTAACTAAACCTAATTCTTCAAGTTTCTATTATAAAACTCTTTGGTTTTATTAAAACTCTCAACTATTTTTCCTGCCTCATGAGGGGCTGTTAAAAAAGCCTGAAGCTTGCCTTCGGGATTCAATAACATTAATGCTGCACTGTGATCCATTAAATAATCACCGCTATTCTCATCACCACTCATACCAGGGGCTTTCTTATAATAAACACTTAAGCCCAGAGCAAGCTTTTTCAACTGTTCCTGTTCACCTGTTACACCGATAAAGGCAGGATTGAAGTAAGTAACATACTTAGCCAGAATTTCTGGTGTATCTCGATCTGGATCAACTGAAACAAACACAATTTCAGGCAATGATTGGCTTTCATTTTCTAATAGTTGAATAACCTGTTTCACTATACTTAAAGTAGCAGGGCAAACATCAGGGCATTGCGTGTACCCCATGAATATCAAACTCCATTTACCCTGAAGACGCTGCTTGTTATACAACTGATTATTGTGATCCTGTAATGAAAAATCACCAATATTTTTAGCGACCGGTAATATGACACCTGAAATACTCGGTGGCATCTCGGTTACATTGGTTTTAACCAGATCTGAACTTAACCCAAACCAGAGACCCAACATTAATGCCAGAAAGCCGGCAATAATAAAACCAAGTGATGATTTATTGTCTGTCATAAATATTCTTTTATTAAAAAAATTATCCGAATTATACGTCGATATCAGCTGTAACAACAAAACTGGATTGATTAAATAGCAAAATATTTTTTTGAAACTGATTTTTATTGGGATTTATCCTGATTGCTCCTGTTTTAGCTAAAAAATTAGTATTTAAGTCTTTAATAATATGCTTAATTATATGAATTTATTAAAAAAATTACCATAAGGAGATTGCAGCAATTTCACTCATGGGGTAGGATTCACGCTCAACAAAGACATACTTTTTTGCTTGTGGATATGACTTATGTCAATAATTAGCATGCTAAATGGAATTTCCAAAATTTAAAAATGGAAGCTAAAACAGGCAAAAAGTAGCTTTGTAGGTATTCACATAATGTGATACCCGATAGCCGTACTTCTTAAATAGATTAAGGCAACATCGTTATATATTAAAAATAAAAAATAAGGGGATGGATTTAGAGCATGTCTAAGTCAAAGTCTTTCCTGGCATCATTATCAGCATTTTTGCTGACGCTAATTGCCAGTCCTGCATTTGCAGATTACGCATTGAATTTCCCGGAACCCGTTTCACCACTCACTTCACAAATGTATGACCTGCATATGTTAACCACCAAGATCGCGACGATTATTATGGTGATTGTGATTAGTATTGTGACTTACGCTATTCTGAAATTTCGTAAGTCCAAAGGGGCTGAAGCCGATCAAAACTTTCACAAAAGTGCTTTTGGTACCTGGTCATGGATTCTGGTCCCTATCATTGTACTTGGCATAGACCTGACTATCGCAGGTTCTGCTACTGATGCTCTGAAACAGGTTGAAGATTATTCCCAGAAAAATGATGTTACAGTAAAAGTCATTGGCTCACAGTGGAAATGGACCTATGAATACATGGATGACGATATTCGCGTTGTCAGTAACATGCTTTCAAAAGAAGAGGCAGGGGACAACTACCTGCGTGCAGTAGATAATCCTTTAGTATTACCGGTTAATAAGCGTATACGTTTTCTGCATACCGCCAGTGATGTATTACATGCCTGGTGGGTTCCACAGATCGTTTATAAGAAAGATTCTATTCCCGGTTATATTAATGAAACATGGACCATCATTGAAAAAGAAGGCACATACCGTGGTCAATGCGCTGAAATTTGTGGTACCGGTCATGCCTTTATGCCTATTGTTGTTGAAGCTGTCAGTCAGGATAAATACGATGCCTGGTTATCAGAAAAGAAAATAGCAATGGCATCAGCAGCTGCGGAAGCATCAGCTGATAAAACATGGACCATGGCCGAGCTGATGTCTCGAGGCGAGCAGGTATATAACACCAACTGTGTAGCCTGTCATCAGATAACCGGTGAAGGCGTACCCGGTGTATTCCCGGCCTTGAAAGGCGGACAAATTGCGACCGGACCAGTTGCAGATCATCTCAGTATCGTTATGAATGGCAGCACCAAGAATCCAGTCATGGCAGCCTGGGCTGGCGCACTCAATGATCTTGAACTCGCGGCGTTAATTACCTATGAGCGTAATGCCTGGGGTAATAACACAGGCGATGTCGTTCAACCAACTGACATTAAGTCAGCACGTAAATAATTATAAATTTGGAGAGCTGAAGAATGAGCGCAGTGATTCACGAAGACCATCACCACGAAGGACCTCCAGCCGGTTTCAAACGCTGGTTGTATAGCACCAATCATAAAGATATAGGCACCATGTACCTGATCTTTGCTCTGGTGATGCTGTTTATTGGCGGTGGCATGGCAATGATAATCCGAGCTGAGCTGTTTATGCCCGGAGTTCAAATTGTTAACCCTGACTTATATAACAACCTGCTCACCGATCATGCATTGATCATGATCTTCGGCATGGTTATGCCAGCAGCAGCCGGTATGGCCAACTGGATGATACCCATGATGATTGGTGCGCCTGATATGGCGTTACCTCGCATGAATAATATGAGTTTCTGGTTATTACCAGCAGCAGCCATATTGTTGCTTTCATCACTGCTGGTTCAGTTTATTCCCGGTACAGGTGTACCCATTAATACTGGCTGGACCTTATATCCACCGTTGTCGGTACAAACAGGTATGGGCATGGATCTGTTGATTTTCTCAGTTCACTTACTGGGTATTTCATCCATCATGGCTTCCATTAATATTGTGACCACAATCCTCAATATGCGTGCACCCGGTATGCCGTTAATGAAAATGCCCTTGTTTGTCTGGGCATGGCTGTTCACAGGTTTGTTGCTGATCATTGTCATGCCGGTTCTTGCCGGTGGCGTTACCATGCTGTTATTTGACAGGCACTTTGGCACCAGCTTCTTCGATGCAGCGGGTGGTGGTGACCCAGTATTGTTCCAGCATTTATTCTGGTTCTTTGGCCATCCAGAAGTATATGTTTTATTACTACCATCAATAGGTGTACTGGGCCTGGTTATTCCAACCTTCTCACGTAAACCATTGTTTGGTTACAAGCCGCTGGTTTTCTTCATGGGCTTCCTGTTTGCATTAGGTCTGGTTGTATGGGCTCACCATCAGTACACAATTGGTATGTCGCTGGGTGCCACTATGTACTTCATGATAGGCACCATTCTGATCTCTATTCCCGTAGGTCTGATGTTGTTTAACTTCATCTTCACCATGTGGCGAGGTTCAATGACATTTGAAACACCTATGTTGTTTGCCATCGCAATTATCCTGATGTTCTCATTTGCAGGTGTAACCGGTGTTATGCTGGCAGTTGTACCCGCTGATTTGCAATATCACGATACTTACTTTGTTGTTGCGCATTTCCACTATGCATTGATTCCTGGTGCTGTTTTTGGTTTATACGCCGGAGTTTTCTACTGGTTACCCAAATGGACAGGGCATATGTATAACGAAAAACTGGGTAAGATTTTCTTCTGGTGGACAACTTTGTCATTTAACCTGACATTCTTCCCTCAGCATTTCTCTGGTCTGGCAGGCATGCCACGTCGTATTGTTGATTACAATATTCAGTATATTGAATTCAATCAGATCTCCAGTATCGGCGGCTTCCTGTTTGGTCTATCTCACTTACTGTTCCTGTACATCATTATCAAAACAGTAAAAGGCGGCGAGAAGGCAGCGGATAAACCCTGGGAAGGGGCACAAATTGGAACACCGGGACTGGAATGGACATTACCATCACCACCACCGTTCCATAGCTTTACAACACCACCACAAATCAAGTAATTGTGATTCGCCCCGATCTAATTCTGATCGGGGCATGATCTTAAGAGTATTTAGTTATGATTGAAAACGAAGACATAAATATAAAAAACAATACAGTTGCTAATATCTGGACAGCCATCGTGTTAGGCGCAATCGCAATTATCATAGGCATAATGCCATTCTTTTATTTAAAGGATATGGTTAAGCCTTGAACACACAGCCTCATCAACCCGGTAACAAGCAAAATGCAAGAACCGTCAGGCTGATGTTTCTTATTGTTATTGGGATGTTTGGGTTTGGTTTTGCCATGGTTCCTTTATATGATTTACTTTGTTCAGTAACCGGATTAAATGGAAGTACCACTGGCAGAATTCAGGATGAAGCAGTTCTCAGCAGTCGCATTGATTTTAACAGAGTCATAACTGTTGAGTTTGATGCGACTAACAATGCTGATCTACCCTGGGAATTTCATCCAACTGTTAAAAAAGTTGAAGTTCATCCAGGTGAGATAAAGGAAATCAGTTATTACGCAAAAAACAATGCAGGCCATGCCATTGTTGCTCAGGCTATTCCTGGCATAACACCCTGGCAGGCAACAAACCATTTTAACAAAACTGAATGTTTCTGTTTTACGCAACAAAAACTTGAACCGGGCGAAGGCAAGGAAATGACATTGCGTTTTGTCATAGATACTGATTTACCCAAAGAATTTAAAACAATAACCCTGTCTTATACATTTATGGATACAGACAGAAGTAAACTAAAACAAAATGGTGAAGCGCCTAAATTACATACAAATGTAATACGCAAGTCACCCAATAATAATATTTAAAATACCTGGAAATTAGGGGGATCAATGAGCACCGCTGAACAGAATTACTTTATTCCGGAACCCAGCCGCTGGCCTGCAGTAGCCGTTGTCGGCCTGTTTTTTTTAGTACTGGGCTTCGCGCTCTGGATGAATGGCGTTAGTCTTGGGCCTGTTAGCACAGGCATTGGCTTACTTGTCATCATATATCTATTTTTTGGCTGGTTTGGTGATGTAATCGATGAAAGCCTGACGAGCAAATACAACCATGATGTTGATCGCTCCTTCCGACAGGGCATGTTCTGGTTCATTACCTCTGAAGTATCATTCTTTGCCACTTTCTTCGGCTGTCTGTTTTATTTCAGAAACATCTCATTACCCTGGTTAGGTGGCGAAGGTCAGCTAGGTGTTTCCAATATCCTCTGGGAAGGCTTTACTTATACCTGGCCATTAATCAATCTACCCGATGTAACTAACTACACACAGTTAATTGAACCCATGGGTGCAGGTGGTATACCAGCCTATAACACCATCATCCTGTTATCTTCAGGTGTTACTGTTACATGGGCACATTGGGGCCTCAAAAAAGGCAACCGAGCTCAGTTAGTCTGGGGCCTTATAGCAACAATTGCTCTGGGTATGTTGTTCTTCGCATTACAGGCTTATGAGTATTATCATGCCTATGCTGAGCTTGGCCTTACACTTAACTCCGGTATTTACGGATCAACATTTTACATGCTCACCGGCTTCCATGGCTTCCATGTCACTATGGGTACAATTATGTTGATGGTTATCTGTGCACGCAGCATGAAAGGTCACTTCACAGCGGAAAATCATTTTGCTTTTGAAGGTGTTGCCTGGTACTGGCATTTCGTGGATGTAGTCTGGTTGGGCCTCTACTTATTCGTTTACTGGCTGTAGCAGGGCATAAAAAAGGCACCCCGTATGGGGTGCCTTTTTTGTTTTTATAAAGAATAAAATTTATCCATTCAGGCCATGAGGCTTTAGATCACCAAAGTAATAACCCACAAATACCAAAATAAATAACGTAATTGAAAGTGTTATGCGCAATGTTAAAGATGTTACGACACGATTAGATTTTCCATCATCTTTAGCAAGGAAAAAAACACCTGAGAACAGGCTAATTAATATCAGAATAAAATT
>JAOUMX010000073.1 GCA_029881275.1 Gammaproteobacteria bacterium
GAAGCAGAAGCAATCGTCGATGAATTCCACGAAGAACACTCACCGGAACTGATGACATCACCGACACTGGAAAGCCCGATTATTTAATCTCAAAAATCAATTAATATAACATTCCGTTTGTTCTGCTCAATTGCCATACGAACATAGATCGACCGCGTATTGATGCAATAGTTTATCTGTTATTAGCCATAAGCTGGTATTTGGACTTTTCTAATGAATGACCACTTCCGACCACAAGCAGACATTCGCCATATACTTTTTAATACGTTTGGCTTCAGTTCTATGCAAATGCTTGACCTGTCCATTGTGTAAATATAAGAACTATTACAGTTGATTTACCTCAACAGTAAAATCATGGCTTTACCTACAATTGATTTTATAAAGCTAACTATTGTATCCCTCTCGAGAGAATTTATATCAACCTGTTCATAAGGAGAGTGGTTATGAAATCAAATTCTATCATTCTAGGTATCGTTCTCGGCTTTCTTATCATGGGCATAATAGTATGGATAGCGATGCCACCTATGATGATCAATGTGCACAGAAGTCCATACGGATTTGATGAAACTGTTGCTGCTGTGGAAAAGGCCGTAACTGCCCAAAAAGGCTGGAAAGTCTCTAAAGTCTTCGATATTCAAAAAAACATCATTGATGCCGGCTACCAGGATATGACCAGGGTAAAGATTGTCAGCTTGTGCAATCCACATTACGCTAAACGCATTCTTAATGATGACAAGGATAAGATAGTTACTACTATGATGCCATTAGGTATCGGCGTATATGAAACAAAAGATGGCATTGTTTATATGTCCGAAATGAATGTAGGCCTCATGGGTATGATGTTTGGCGGAACAATCGCAGATGTTATGGGTAATGCATCAATAGATATTTCCATAATGATGAAAGCAGTTTCTGCACATTGAAAATACATGCAACCTACCGATAGGCGGGGTTGGAGTTTTATGTCCGCTTGTGGTCGAAATTAGAAATTAAATAACTTATATGTGAATGTCTGTTTCTGGGTGTTAGCAAACAGTTTAGATAACCCATGTGATCAGAGTCCGCACAATACAAGCAAACCACTTGTTCATCAGTATCAGAACCCAAGTCGGTAGATAAACAGCAACATATCACCACCAATGTCATAATTGCCACTGCTGGTGACGGGTGCCAGGTTTGCTTTCAAATTCAGGCGTCGAAATTCAACAGCAATGAATGCTGTGGAAAGTTGAACACCTGCACCGGCAACGAGTTGAAAACCGATATCCTGCGATCTTTCTTCATGGGTTCCGTACAGTCCAAAGGTACTGGCTCTCAAGATTAATTTTGACAGAAACAGCCCCAGTCCGGCACCAGCATAAAACTCCATATCTGCTACTGACTGTTTGAGCAATGGCATCAATGAGAAGCCGAACGTGGTCAATGTCATGTCATCACTAACCAGGGTAAAGGGTCCACCACTGACACTGGCCGGTGTATCGTATTCCGTTCCCACAATGAGTATATCGAAACGCAGATCAAGATAATCCTGTGGTGAATAAGCCAGCCCGAGACCAAGCGCAAAATCAGCGACTGGATTTTCCAGCTCACCAGGGGTATTTATAGCCGCATGATCACCGAGAAAAAAATAGGTCTGATGCGGTTGTGGAAAAGACGCTTCCGAACGCGCTGCATCAGTTTCATCTGCCGCCATAACAACAGGCAGAAATAAACACTGACTGATTAACAACAGAATTAAAACTGGATATTTCATAGTAGAACCTGTTTGCACAAAATAATGGCTCTATTAATATAAAAGCACCATTCGATATCACCCTGTCTTGCGTCTAATCAACTTTTAGTATTCTAATTGCAGCAGGCTCCTTCTATCGATGGCTGACTCTAGCCTTAGGGGTCGGAGTCATGACTCCGACCCCTGAAAGAAATGACGCCCCGCGAAAGAGAGAATCACTAGAGAGAAGATCTCTCTAATACACTAAATAATTTTTACTGATTCACTGAGATTTTCAGCTTTAATTCAGTTTCAGTTGATATCTTTTCTCCATAGAAACAAACTGACTGGAGAAGCCCCCATGTTAAATCATCCAAATCTGGTAAAAGTCTGGGACCCCTTTGTACGTGTCTTTCACTGGACACTGGTGCTGTCTTTTATGATCGCCTTTATTGTCGAAGAAGATTATCTCGCCATCCATACCTTTGCAGGTTATACCGTGCTGGTGCTGATTCTGTTACGCATTATCTGGGGATTGATTGGTACACGCCACGCTCGCTTTAGTGATTTCATTTATTCAACCGAGACCATTAAACAGTTTATAAAAGACACACTGTCATTCAAGGCCAAACGTTATCTTGGTCATAATCCGGCAGGTGGTGCCATGATTCTGCTAATGATCATCAGTTTATTAATCACCTCATTTACCGGCATAGCCGTGTATGGCGCTGAAGAACATGCCGGCCCTATGGCAGGCTGGTTTAGCCAGAACCATGAATTCTGGGGCGAAGCGTTTGAAGAAGTTCATGAGTTCTTTGCCAACTTCACCTTGCTACTGGTGCTCATTCATGTCGCCGGGGTGATTATTGAAAGCATGATTCATAAAGAAAATCTGGTGAAAGCCATGATCACCGGCATGAAATCATCAGACACCGATACACATTAATCAGGAATATAAATATGAAAAGTATATTACTTTTAACAGGTCTTCTGGCAGCTCAGGGCACAACAGCCCTGGCTGCAAGCCCCGCCGTCACGGATCTATTACAAAGCTATCAATCACAGGGAGCGACCACAGGCAATGCCGACACCGGCAAACAGTTGTGGAACAAAACTTATGCCGCAGAAGCGCCGAACACACAACGCAGTTGCACCAACTGTCATACGGATAATCTTGGCAACACAGGCAAACATGCCAGCACCGGCAAGGCCATTAAACCACTGGCACCGTCAGTCAATGCTGAAAGCTTAACGGATCGTAACAAGATAGAAAAATGGTTTAAGCGCAATTGCAAATGGACCCTGGGCAGAGAATGCGATGCACAGGAAAAATCCGACCTGCTGACCTTCATCAGTCAACAATAGTTAATGAGGCCATGAACATGAAACCCACTTACATCATTACATCTATTTTAATCACCGCCAGCATAGCTACCATTCCGGTAGTGTTCAGCGATGATGACCGTCGTGAATACCGGCAACAGTCACTGGGGGTCGCTGCCGTCAGCAATCCTCTCTATAAAGAAGAATGCGGTAGTTGTCACATGGCATTCCCACCCGGCTTATTACCGGCCAGATCATGGCAAAAAATGATGGGCCGTCTGGATGACCATTTTGGTGACAATGCTGAAATCAGTGACGACAACCATAAAGTAATTTCAGAATTTCTACTCAGCAACAGTGCCGATGATTCCCGTTATCGCCGTTCAAAAAAGATTGTCTCATCACTGGATAATGAGGACATACCACTGAGAATTACAGAAACGCCCTATTTCAAACATGAACATCGTGAAATTCCCGATCGACTGGTAAAAGGCAATCCGCAGGTTAACAGCTTAAGCAACTGCAATGCCTGTCATAGTCAGGCCGAACAGGGACTGTTTGATGAACACAACATCCGTATACCCGGATTTGGACGCTGGGATGATTAACCCTTAACTGGCTATGCTATATACTGGGTATCTATGATGAATCGACTATTCAAATTGCTATCACTGTGCTGCTTAATGTCTGTCTCCTTGCCATCATTTGCAGATGATGACCATGAAAAAGCCAGACGCCTGTTAGAGTCAGGCGACATACTGGCACTTGAAGTCATTCTGCAAAAAGCACATAACATTCAGCCTGGTAAAATACTGGAAGTTGAACTGGAAACCGATAAAGACAGGAAAGTATACGAAATCGAAATATTGGCCCGGGACGGAAAGGTACTTGAACTGGTATTTGATGCCCGCTCTGGTGAACATATATCAACAAAAAACGAGGATTAATCTTGCGCCTGTTACTGGTTGAAGATGACAGTGAACTGGTAAAGTCTTTAACAAAACCGCTAGAGGCAGCCGGTTATGCCGTCGATGTGGCAGACAATGGCATCGACGGTGAATATCTGGGAAATGAAAACATTTATGATATTGCCATACTGGATCTTGGCTTACCCCGACGTAATGGTCTGGAGGTACTGGCTAACTGGCGCAAAAAAAATAATAAATTACCGGTCATTATACTTACAGCAAGGGACACCTGGCAGGAACGCGTCGATGGTTTCAAAGTCGGTGCCGATGATTATATTGGCAAACCTTTTCATATTGAAGAATTACTGGCACGATTGACTGCATTATTACACCGCAGCAAACAATCACCTGGCGGCACCCTCAGTACCTGTGGACTGGTACTTGATGAAGAACGCCAGACCGTTGAAACAGAAGACGGTCAAACACATTCACTCACAGGTACCGAATTTCGATTATTACGTTATTTTCTTCTCAATCCGGGTCTCATATTATCCAAATCAAAACTGACTGATCATATTTATAATTTTGATTCAGACAAAGACAGCAATGTCATTGAGGCTTATATAAAACGACTACGAAAAATACTGGGTAAAGACAGAATTGAAACCCATCGTGGCCAGGGTTATGTTTTCAAAGAATACTGACAGATGAAATCTATCCAGTCAAAATTAGTCACAGGCTTATTACTCAGTCTAATAACCATATTTATTATACTCTGGCTAGCGGTCAGCACTAATATACAAAAGCTGGCTGAAAACTACATCAGCACACGACTTCAGCATGATGTGGAAACACTGCTTACCTCTATTACATTTGATAGCCAAAACAAACTCAGCATTAATCACGAAAAAATAGACACCATTTATAACAGACCCTTCTCAGGTCACTATTACAGTATCCAGCATCAGAATACCGTAATCAGATCAAGATCCCTGTGGGATCAATCATTAAGAATACCTGAGAACATTCAGAAAAATTATCAACAAAGCTATCAACAGGGGCCTGAGAATCAGTTACTGATAGTAATTACAGCCCATTTTAATAAACAGGATGAGGACATTATCATCAGTATTGCCGAAGACCTGAGCCCTGTACAGGAAGATATAAAAATATTCAAAAATTATTTTTCCATTCTGGCATCACTGGTCCTGATCAGTTTATTAATAATACAGATCGCCATACTCAAGAATGGATTAAAACCACTTCGAAAAATAGGCGATGAACTGAGTCAACTGGAAAAGGGAGAAATAAGCCAGCTAACAACAGATGTTCCTGGCGAACTGGCATCTGTTGTAAATGAAATAAATCAGCTTTCAGATGCATTACACAAGCGTCTGAAACGATCCCGTGATGCGCTCAATGACTTATCACATGCCATCAAGAAACCGCTGACTGTTTTACAACAGTTAACTGATAAAAACCATGAATCACTGAGTAGCGAATCACTTGAGATAGCAAATAATCAAATAGAAAGCCTTCAGAAAATTACAGATCGAATCCTTAAAACAGCACGAGTTGCCGGCAGATCAAATAAAAATAAGGCATTTAATATTATTGATGATCTTAATATATTAATTAAAACCATTAATACCATGTACCCGGATAAACAGATTGATGTAACCCTGGACGGCCCTGACCATCTAAATATTTATATTGATCGTGAAGACATGCTGGAGTTAATGGGCAATTTGATTGACAACGCCTGGAAATGGGCGAGTGACAGAATCATTATTACTATCATACAATCCCGAACGCTGGATATCAGCATCGAAGATGATGGCCCCGGTATAGAAGATGAATCACTCAAACAACTGGCAACCCGGGGCTCACGACTGGATGAAACTGTAACTGGATATGGATTTGGCCTGGCCATCGCAGCCGATATCGTTAGAGATTACGATGGCACACTCTCATTCTGTCGATCGGAAACTTTAGGCGGTTTCAGAGCAGATATAAAACTGCCGCTTAAATCCTGAACTCGCTCAATGAATTTAATAATTTATTTTCACATTTATTCATGGCCGGTTAAAATAATAAAATTATTTCATAAGCGATGTAAACATTGATCACCTACCAGACATTAAGTGAAAAACTAAATTTCAATAAGGATCTACCTTTCACACCGGACTGGTCAGCTGCTGCCGATTTCCTAAATATAATCAGCGATCACTGTCTTACACTAAAGCCAGAAATCATTGTCGAGTGTAGCTGTGGTTTATCTACGCTGATTCTGGCCAGATGCTGCCAGCTCAATGGGATCGGACATGTTTATAGCCTGGAAAACGGCCCTGACTATGCTGCCAGAACACGGCAGCAGCTCGAACAGTTTAATCTGACTCAATATGCTAGCGTGATTGATGCTCCCCTGGAAAAAATAACACTCCATAAAACTGACTATTTGTGGTATTCCACCCATGAACTGCCGGATGAGACAATTGACATGTTAGTGATTGATGGACCACCCGGCTTCATGCAGAAAAACTCTCGCTATCCTGCTCTACCTTTGCTGACTAAAAGACTATCCCGGCACTGTGTGGTGTTTCTTGATGATGCCGCGAGAGATGACGAACAGAACATCATCAGACAGTGGCTGAAAGACTATCCACAACTCACGCATCAATATATTTCAGCGGAAAGAGGATGTTCCATCCTGACAGCAGGAACTTAAAATCCGGCAGTGGAATCAACCCTATAAAAGACAGGATATTATGAATCTATTTCTAATAACAATAGATACCCGTCAATAACAAAAAAAATGTCATCTGATTACCAAAAAAAGTCAAAATTAGTCTAATGTTGTTATCAACAGTTAACAACCGGGTAAACAGAATGATGAAAGCCAGCAAACATATCAGCGTTATTGGTGACAGCTGCCCGATTCCCTTAATCAGAATAACGCAAGCCTTCAATGATATAGCAAAGGGCGATATTCTTAGCGTTACTGGCGATGACCCTATGTTTGAATCCAGCATCTGTGATTACTGTGAAGCCAATAATCTTGAAGTTGTAGACGTTATCAAACGCGGAAAACATGAAGTGAATGTTCTGATTAGGAAATAACAAATCAAACCATACACCAGACACTGTGTATAGCCTCGCAATAACTAAATAATAACTCTCGTCCTCGGCTGAATTATCCTTGTCAGTTTTTATGGTAAATGATAACGTCAGCATAACCGCATCCAATATTGGCCACCCCTTTTAACCAACTAGCCTTCAGATGTTAACTAACGAATACACAGATCTGCTAAAAGCCATCATACGTCAGCCCAGTGTCGTTGGCGCAGAACATTCCTTTTTTAGAGTTTTACAGCGTGAACTTGAAGAAAGGGGTGCCAAAGTAACATGGTATGAGGGACTTCTAGTCGCTCAGGGGAGCAAACCCTATAGCACCATGCTGTCTGCCCATATAGATCGTCATGGTCTTATTTGCACCGGGCCAAATGAATTTCAGTATGCAGCCTTTATTTCTGCCAATAGAACTGACCTTTTGAATAATTCAGTTTCTGAAGAACTGATGACAAAAATCACGGAACGCTTTCAGTCAGTACCGGTTTTTGCCTATGAACCCTGGTCAGGCGCCTATAGAGGTAATGGTCTGATTAAAAAATCCTATGTCTGCGAATTCAGAAACAATCTTATTTTTGAAATTGAAGGCCTGGATAATGTCGTCGCAGGCACGCCCGTAGCCTTTGAAGATAAACTAAAAATTAATAATGGCCGACTCGAAGGTCAGCTGGATAATGTTTTAACCGCGGCAGCCATTGTACATTTATTCAGCCTCGGCTTTGAAGGCACAGCATTTTTTACTGCCCAGGAAGAAGCTGGAAAAAGCTGGCGTTATCTACTGGAATGGTTTCGCCGTTTTGGCAGATCGACCAATCGATTATTTGTGGTTGATACCAGTCCTTTTCCCAGCATCGAAGCCACTAACCAGCAATTACTGGTTCTACGCGAAAAAGATGCCAATGCATCCTTCAACAAGGAAGCAACAAAGCTTATTGAAGATCTATGTCGACAAGAAAACATAAGCTTCATATATAAAGATAGATACGTTGAAGAAGACAATAAAAAACTGATTAGCGCAGGCGACAAACCCCATTCACTGGGCAGCACCGAAATGGGTAGAATTATAGCGGCTTCAAATGGGCTGGTTGATGGCACCACATTACAGATACCGACCAGTGGTTATCATACAATGGAAGAATCCGCATCCTGGGAATCGGTTGATGCCTTTATAAGGCTACTCATCTTACTGTCAAAAGAAAATTAACTTTTATCGGGATGCATTATAACTAACATCCCATTCTTTTAGAGCCTTGTTAAAATCACCCTCCGCATTTATCAACTGCCAGAATAATTTAAAATCATCTCTGGCAGACTCAAGGTTAAACTCCATTTTATGCGTCTTATTTCCAAGAAAATGCTGAATATTCATTTCAACCGTATTGATATAATCTAAAGCAATATCACAGGGCATTTGATCCGGCTGACCACCCAGTAAAATACCTTCTTTATATGCCTTTATAATGCCAAAGTTCTCACGTCTGGCAAAACTGTCTACCGTTTTTTTCAGATCTCTGCGTAAATGAACATAAAAGGCATCATCACCATACTGACAGTCAAGACGTCCCAGAAACCATGAAAGGCGATTATCAGCTTCAATATGATTGACAGGATAGGCAAGACGTTGCTCTCCCGTTAAGGTTGCACGTGATTCATGACCTGCAGAATAATTACTAATATGTTCACAGGCTTTAATAAAGGTGGTAGAACCACATCGTCCTGTATTAAGTATAAATATATTCATCGCTTTTCTGTTACTTCAACTAATGCCTGTTGCCATACCTGCAGATCATCTGCATAAGCCATAAGCGACTGAATAATTTGATGGCAACGTTTATTTCGATGCTCAGTGGAAAGAATTAATTGATAGGCCACTGAGTCATCACCAAAATTACCCTCTAAATTAGCAATAAAATTCTCAAATTCAGTAAATGGTGCCTGCAATTCAGAGTGCGTTTTCCACCAACAGTCACTACTGAATAACACTGCCTTCAAGGATATTAGCTTTTCCTGAATCTGATGGTGTTTAGCCATATATTTCTTAAATATCCGTTGTTCTGTGGCAATAACTATCTGCCTGACATTATGCTCAGGCAATAACTTATGAGGGTATCCCTGCTCAGTTAAAGCCTCCATTGAGAATAACATGATGTCACCAAAGAACTGTCGCTCAAACTCATCGGAAAGATCAACTTTTTCATCCTCTCTGTTAATGCCCGGCCTGAATTCAGATTGCCCTGTTTCCTCGACCGTACGTTTATGCAACATTGGCAAATTAGCTGATACGAAACCATCACCCAGTTGAGATTGAATAATTCGCCCTAAAGTAGGGCCAGCCATTCTTAACTTTAAGCTGGCAAAGGGAATAAAATAATCAACTAATTCAGATTTAATT
Source organism: Gammaproteobacteria bacterium (assembly GCA_029881275.1). Taxonomy (GTDB): domain Bacteria; phylum Pseudomonadota; class Gammaproteobacteria; order SZUA-229; family SZUA-229; genus JAPHQX01. The sequence goes on from JAOUMX010000073.1 coordinate 9,464, forward strand.
ACATAGTTACCGGTATAAACGGTTCTTGCCGGTTTTATACTGGAAAAGGCAGATTGATAATCATAATGTGTTTTACGAGTTGGATGCTCACCATCAAAAAACCGGTTTATTTTATGTGCAAAATCGATCAGGCAATCCGCGTTACTGTGCCGACCAATGATCTGACAATGATAACTAAATGATCTAGATTCTTTAACAAACCCAAAAAGGTCTGCCATATCGTGATATGCAGCATCATCGAGATTAGCAGAGACATCATCATGAAACTGACAGTCATGGTCAGCCTGATGATTTTCCATTTGCCTGAAAAACAGCATAACATCATCAAGAAAACGCCCCGCCATAACAGAGGGTGATACTGGCGGGTCACCAACCACCTTACCAGTTAGAACTTTTGTTTCAGTGCTGGAAAATATCCGATCAAGATAGTAAAAATAATTAATGGCATAAATATATTTTTCATCATGACCGGTATTGACACGAACCTTGAACTCCTGATCACTATCAACAAAATAGAAAAGAACGTTAGCTTTGTCGGGATATAGCTGTTTAAGTTTAAGATAGCTTATATTACGCGTTATAGATGCGCCCTTGTGATAGAAATGACTGGCATCAGCATTTCCAATGACCGAAACTAATTGTTGCCGTGTGCTGACATTCAGATCATTGATAAGTGTTAATTGCTCATCCTGACCAAAATATAATGTATTGATTCCCTGCTGATTAAAATGCCCGGCAATTTTCCTGTTTCTGACAACACTCTCTTCTTCCCTGCTGTCATCTGCAATTAGAACAGTAATCCTGGAATAACGACCAGATTGTTTACCTCCATAAGCGTAAACATGACAGAGGTGCAACAAACTATTCAAACAATCCATCAGATGCTGAGGCCTGTCAGCAACTGGAATTATAATGACAATATCGAATCGTTCTTCCTGGCTTTTACTGGATAACTGCTGTTCCAGTTCACGGAACAATTGCTGATACAGATCCAGCAACTTCTCATTAATATAACCTGACCATATCTGTTGTTCGATAACGGGAATTAGATCATGATAAATCTCATTTATCTCATCTGTTTCGGAATTAAATGTATTATTAGCCAATAACGCCTGAAATCTGTCATTTAACGATTGAACAGAGGTCAGATGACTAAATTCTGTAAGCAACCTGGTTAGCACCTCACATTTCATTTGAGTCATATCAGATAATGCGAATTTATCTTCTTGAGGTATAACTGGGAAACAGGTCTTTATCAATCATAATTTCAATTAGATTGATGGCGCCTGCACAATCGACATTCGTGAACAAATCATCAAGACCACTTTCATCTGTTACTCTTTTATAATTAATACCAAATGATCGGGCAAGATATGCATAATCAGGATTTTCGAAATCACAATTAATAAATCTCTTTTCGTACTGCTGAAACTGATTTTTCCTGATCAATCCCATAGTAGAATTGTTAAACATAATAATCGTCAATGGCAATTTATAATTAACAGCTGTCATAATTTCCATGCAGCACATCTGAAATCCACCATCACCCAATATGGCAAAGGTAGGTTTATCAACAGTAAATCTTGCTCCTATGGCTGCCGGTATCGCATGCCCCAGCGATGAAACACCAGAATTTGGGTAATATCGATTTTCAGAAGAAACATTAAAAAAATTTTGTGCAAAAATAATATTATCATCAAATACCTGAATGCCTTTTGGAAAGCACTGGGCGAGTTTAACAAAAAGTTTTTCAATCAACGGAAATCTTGAGCGAAATTCCTGGCTGTCAGTTTCAGATGATCTATCCTCTAAATTATCAAGCTGATTCTGTACCGACTCAATTGTTTTTCTCTCAACACCTTTAGCCTGAAGATTACCAAGTACGGCACTGAGCACAGCCTTTATATCTCCATTGATAGCCACATCAGCCTTGAACACCTTTTCTAGCTGCTCATAATTATTATCTACCTGAACAATCTTTTTACCTGCCAGCAATTTAGCATCCCAGAGATAACTGGTTCGCTCATTAAAACCTGCACCAAGAAAAATAATTAAATCCGATTTTTCAACAATATAACTGTAGGCATGGCTGTAGGATGTAACACCCAGGCTACCAAGAGACAATTCTGACTGTTCACTAATAACACCTTTGCCTTTTAAACTGCTGGTCACCGGTATACCAATAGACTCACTTAATTGCGAGACAAGCTGTTGCCCGTCCGACTTGATACACCCATAACCGGCGACAATAACCGGGTTTGCAGCCGCTATAATCAGGTCGGCAAAGGCATTAATTGATGGTGAATCCTGATGAATTGAAAAGGGTATTTTTTCTGTTCTGATATTATCCAGAATATCGTCATCAACCAGCTCTTTCTGAATATTGAAAGGGAAACTAAGCAACACAGGGCCGGGGTTATCTGAAAATAATTCTTTTGATGCCCGATTTAAAACATTACCCAGATAATCAGTGCGCTCTACAATTTTGTTATATTTTGTAATACCTTTAAACAGGGATTCCTGATCAATGGCGCCACCCTCACCTGAGCTTTCCTGCAAACCGCCTTTGCCAAAAATGTGAGTAGACGTCTCACCGGTAATAATCAGAATAGGCTGTTTATCCGCATAAGCATTAGCAATACCGGTAACCAGATTAGTTGCGCCAGGACCCGCTGTTGTAATACAGGCACCGATTTTTCCTGATGCCCTCGCGTAACCACCCGCCATAAAAGCAGCGCCCTGTTCATGCTTGGCAAGAATACTTTTTACACTGGAATTATACAGGCTATCATAAACAGGTAAAATATGAGCACCTGGCATTCCAAAAATATACTCAACACCCAGTCGCTCTAAATACCTAACAATTAATTCGCTTACTTTAATTTTCATATGGTCACATTATTATCGGTAGTTTAAACACCAATTTATTATTAACTGTCTGTTTTTCTGTAAGCAAACCTGTACTTTTCATTAACAACATTCCAAAAACATTACATTTAATATTTATGTTATTACATTCTAGCATCCGCCAGAACATAGGCTAGAACAATTATTAATTCGGACTATTGAGTCGCCAGTGCTTTTAATTTCATCACCATTTCACTGGAGTCCCATTCAACTCCACCAAACAAGGTGTAATGAATATTACCCTGAGGATCAATAATAAAATTTGAAGGTGCTGCGAACACATTCCATGCTGAAATAGCCGTTCCATCGGGATCCATTAAAATGGTAAATTCAGGTTTCACTTCATTGACAAATTTTATAACTTCTTCTCGAGTCTCACCCATATCTATGGCAAGAATCTTAAAAGGCACGCCGGCCATTTTCTGTATAAGATTATTCATCGAAGGCATTTCTTTTCGACACGGAGGACAATAAGTTGCCCAGAACTGAACCAGAACCACATGGCCCCGATAATCTTTCAGGTCATGAATCTTCCCCTGCATATCCTCCAGGTGTAATTCCGGCGTTATTGCCTTACCTTTATAGAGTTCGAGATTTCCTGCATACACGGCATTGGTTAAACTCAATAAAAGAATTGCCCGTAAAAAATACTTAATTTTCATATTGCATACGTTCCAGATAAAACAGGCTTACTTTGATAAGTCCTGCCAGTTGTGAGGTCACTACTTCTTCAGATCGATTAGCATCATCACGTTTAAAAAAATAACCACGTACCGATGGAATTAGTTTGGAAAACACCTGGCTTCCACCCCGCTCCAGTTGACTGGTCAAACTTTTAATACCCCATCGATTGGGAGTACGTTCGCCTTCCAGCAACACCAAAGGTAATTTCGTTTTGCCGACTACATCGACATATTCTGGAATAACACCCGGCACTGGCTCTGATTTAAACAATCTTGGAAACAACAGCACTGCACCGGATAATCGTTTCCGCTGTGCTGATTCCCATTTATTAGCTGCTCGCAGTATCAGTTCAGTATCTGGACCACTGGCTATAAGATAAACTTTTTTGCCTGTCTTAAATGCCGCATCAATCAGAACCAGCAAAGCTTCATCCGGAATTTCAGCACGACTGCTACGCACATTCGGCAACATATATGCTGACAACAAATCAGGCATCCAGACCTCTATACCATCTTCGGCTAATGACGCAGCTGTTTTTTCTTCCGCTCGACTCTTGCCTTCATCACAGGGGAAACCCAGCAATAATTGATTACCCTGTGCCGTATAGACCCGCACGTCAAT